>NZ_JBEOWJ010000007.1:0-306024 GCF_040295965.1 Streptosporangium sp. NPDC002544
ATGGTACTGCACCGGGGACGGTGTGGGAGAGTAGGTCGCCGCCGGACAATCTTTCATGAGGGCCCTCACCTTTGGTGGGGGCCTTCGTGCTTTCCGGGAAGGGTTCCGAAAGGCCGGGGCTCCCGCCGGCCGGTGGGAGTTCTTGCTCTGGAATCCGGGCCGTCGGCCGGTGATCCTCGGGCTTTCCAGGAGAGTCCTGGCCGGCCGGTGGGAGCCTTTCTGTTTTGACGACTTCACGGACCGGGAACGGACCGGGAGAGGCCACGGACCCCTGGTCCCTCTCCCCCGGATCTTGCCGTGGCGAGGAGCGGCAGGCGAAGGATCCAGGGGACAGGATCTAGGCGTGGAGCTCGCCGGAGAGCACGGTCACCGCGCGCCCCGCCAGCTCTACCCGGTCGCCCCGTACGGTCGTGCGGACCACGCCTCCGCGCTGCGACAACTGGGCGCCCACCAGGCTGTCGGAACCGAGCCTGGCCGACCAGTAAGGAGCGAGCGCGCAGTGGGCGGAGCCCGTCACCGGGTCCTCGGGAACTCCGACGCGGGGGGCGAAGAATCGGGAGACGTAGTCGGCGCCCTGTCTGGATGCCCGAGCCGTCACGATGACTCCCCGCGCGTCGACGGCCTCCAGGGCGCGAAAGTCAGGGGCCGTGTCGAGCACGGCGTCCTCGGACTCGACCTCCACGAGATAATCCCAAACATTTTTTCCTCCCCAAACAGGTTTAACTCCGAGCGCATCGATCAGTCCCACGGGAAGAGACGTCTCTTGGAGTACTTTTGCCGGGAAATCCATGCTGATTAAACCTGATTTATCCCTGGTCGCGGACAGGATTCCGCTCTTCGTTGAGAATTCGAGGGTTTCTGGGATCGTTCCCGTGGAATACAGCACATGCGCCGTGGCCAGGGTCGCATGCCCGCAGAGGGCCACCTCGGTCACCGGCGTGAACCAACGGAGCGAGTACGGCCCGCCGTCCTCCGCTTCGAGCAGGAAGGCTGTCTCGGAGTGCCGCATCTCCGCCGCCACGGACTGCATCCAGGTGTCAGGGACTGGATTGCCGAGTACGCAGACCCCGGCAGGGTTACCCTTGAAAAATTCGTCGGTAAACGAATCGACCGTGTAGACGAGCATGACGCGATGCTAGCGGCGCCGGAGATATCAGTTGAAGTCAAGTCAGGGGATCGGGCAAAGTCAGGGATCGGGCAGACCAGTGCGGTAGCCGTACAAAGTGGAAATAAGCGCTGGGCGTGTCGCATGGCGAACTTCGAGTCGTCGGTTACCGTCCAAGATGTAGGGACAGGCCGGGTACGGCGTGGTCCTGGCGAAAGGACGAGCCGATGGGGGCAGTGCGCAAGGTGGCAAGCTACCTTGGTCTGGGCGGGGCCGAGCAGTATGACGAGTCCTACGACTACGAGGATGAGGTCGAGGGCGAGGACTGGCAGTCTGCTTCGGAGCGCGCGGCCAAGCGCTGGCACGCGATGAACGAGCCCTCACGAATCGTGATGCTCACGCCGATGAAGTACAACGACGCACCGGTCATCGGACAACACTTCCGCGAGGGTCAGACGGTCATCATGGACGTCAGCGGGATGAGCACCGCCGAGGCCACGAGGATGGTCGACTTCGTCGCCGGGCTGGCGTACGGCTGTGAAGGGCGTATCGAGCGGATCGCGGAGAAGGTCTTCCTGCTGGCCCCTGCCGAGGTGGAGATCACCAACGGGTGATTCAGCGGCGGCCTGGACGTGCGGGGTCCGAGGGATCGGTCCCCGCCGCAGTCGTGCGGCCGAGCCGGGCAGCGCATTGGCGGTGCCCCGGTCAGGAGCTCAGCCGACCCCGGGGCCGGCGAGAACGCCCGGTGAACGGAGCCGGTCAGCCCGCCCGGGGACCCCGGCGGAGCAGCCGGGTGAGTTCGGCCAGATCGGAGGCCGCTGTCTTGACCCGGCTCTCCGACTCGCGAGCGTAGTCATGCAGGGCCCATACCGCGCCCTGGGCAAGCTCCCTGAGCTCGGAGAGCTGCGTGACGACGTATTCGGCGTCCGCCCGCTCCCGCCTGCGCCTGCGCCACAGCAGGTAGCCACCCTCCGCGGCCGGTAGCGGCGCGAGCAGCGCGAGCGGGAGGACGGGAAGGACCAGCCCGACCACCAGGATCACCGGGGCGAGGGCGAGCAGCACGTAGGCCGCCCAGGGCCGGCCGCGGACCGGCGTGCCCTCGGTGACGATGCGCTCCTCGGCGGCGCCCAGCGAATCGGGGTCCGGTCCCTCGGGACGGAGCGTCACGCGGTGGCCGAGGATCGGTATGGTGACCGACTCGGGGGCCTCGGCCCGGGTGGCCTCGGCGAGCTTCTCCGCCGCGGACCGCACGATGGGCGCGGCCACATGCAGTGCGATCGCGGCCAGGTAAGGATGGGAGCCCGGGTGCAGATCGCTGAGCAGGTGGCTGGTGAGCGGTCTCACCGGCCGTTCGGGGGTGCCGGAACCCATCAGCTGGCGGAGCACGGTCAGCGGCTCGTCCTCGCTCCACACGACCGTGGACTCGCCGGAGCGGTCCGTCTGCGCGGCCTCAAGGAGCGTGAGGTCCCCCAGGCCGGTCCCGGTCTCCTCGCCCGCTCCGGGTGCGCTCTCCCGGGCCGAGGTGATCTCGGCGCAGCGGTCGCGCAGGTGGGTCAGCCTGGCGGCGGCCTGTACGGGAACGGCGAGCTCGGGGAGCTCGGCGAGCTCCGCGAAACCGGCCAGAGCCGGTGACACGACGGTCGAGGGCTCGTCGGGGATCAGAGCGCGCAACCACAGGTCGGGCTCGGATGCCGGGGATGCGGCCACCGCGTCGAGCCTGCGGAGAACGAAGATCTTTCCCGCCGGGCCGTACGCCCCGCGGGCTGCGGCGAGCCAGAGAGCCCGCTGGCCGTGGGTCACCGGGCGGTCCAGGGACAGGTCCCCGAAGGCGCTGCCGAGCCAGGAGGCGTGGATACGGTCGCCCTGGCCGGCGACGGCGAGCGCGAGGCAGAGGAAGAGCGCGGTCCGTCGCTCGTCGCGCTGGGCGGCGCGGGCCAGAGGTTCAAGTGCCTCCTCGCCGCGCGTGAGCAGCACGAGGGCCTCGATGGCCGGAGCCAGCCAGTGGCCGGACATGTCCGCGAAACCGGTCGGCAACTCGGTGGGGACGGTGCCGGTGGCCAGGTCGGTGAGGAGCGCATCGGCACAGCGGTGCAGCTCTGTCCCGGCCTGCGGATTCGCGGTCAGGTCCGTGCTCAAGGCAGAGAACTCCCCGAAGTTGTGACCGATGACCGCGCCAGCGTATTGCGCTTCGGACATCCCCGCGGGGAGGCGCGCCGAACATGACTTTGCCAGATGATCGCCTTGATTTTCCCAATAAAGACGATCATCTGGTGGACAGGTTACATCCGCTCGGGCACGGGGACGCCGAGAAGGCCCAGGCCGGTCTCCATGACCTTCAGGGTGAGCGCGCACAGGGCGAGCCGCGAGGCACGGGTGGCGGCCTCGACGTCGTCCTTCAGCACCGGGCAGTTCTCGAAGAACGTGGTGAAGGCGCTCGCCGTGTCGAAGAGGTAGGAGGCCAGCTTGTGCGGTGCCGAGTTCTCCGCCATCTCCTCGACCACCGAGCCGAAGCGGAGAAGCTGAAGTGCCAGTGCGCGCTCGGCCGGGTGACCCAGCACGATGGCTCCGGTCGTCTCGGCCGGGGTCACCCCGCCCCTGCGGAAGATGGAGCGGATGCGGGCCTGGGCGTACTGCAGGTAAGGGCCGGTGTTGCCGGTCAGGGCGAGCATGCGGTCGAAGTCGAAGACGTACTCGCTGTCGTGGCTGACCGACAGGTCGGCGTACTTGACCGCGCCCATACCGACGGCGTGCGCGATCTTCTCGCGCTCCGTGTCGTCGTACTCGCGATCCTGGATCACTCCGGCGGCCCTGGTCTCGGCCTCGTCGAGCAACTCCAGAAGCTTGACCGACTTCCCGCTCCTGGTCTTGAACATCTTGCCGTCGGAGCCCAGCACACTGCCGATCTGGATGTGCTCCGCCCTGACGTGGTCGGGCAGCCAGCCCGCCAACCTGGCCGAGTCGAACACCATCGACATGTGCAGCGACTGGGTCACGCCGATCACGTAGAGGATGCGGTCGGCCTTGAGGTCCTGGACCCGGTAGCGGATCGTGGCCATGTCGGTGGTGCCGTAGCCGTACCCGCCGTCGCTCTTGCGGATCATCAGGGGGAGCGGCTGGCCCTCGCGGCCGGTGTAGCCGGGCGGGAAGACGCAGAGCGCGCCGTCGCTGAGCACGGCGATGCCGCGCTCCTGCAGCTCGTCGCAGACCTGGGCGAGCACGTGGTTGTACATGCTCTCGCCGGCGATGTCCTCGTTGGTCAGCGTCACGCCGAGCTGGACGTAGACCTTGTTGAAGTAGCGGACCGTGGCGTCCATGAAGATGTGCCACAGGCGCATCGTCTCGGGCTCTTCGGCCTGTAGGGTGACGACCCGGGTGCGGGCCCGCCTGTTGAACTCGGGGTCGGTGTCGAACTTGACCCGGGCCGCCTGGTAGTAGGCGTTGCCCTCGCCGGCCTCCAGCTGGGCGACGGCGGCCTCCTCGCCGATGTCCAGCAGGTGCTCGATGAGCATGCCGAACGGCGTGCCCCAGTCGCCGAGGTGGTTCTGCCGGATGACCCTGTTGCCCAGGTGCTCGTGGACCCGGGCGAGCGCGTCGCCCACGATCGTGGTGCGCAGGTGGCCGACGTGCATCTCCTTGGCCGCGTTGGGCGCGGAGTAGTCGATCACGACGGTCTGCGGCGAGGCGGACACGCCCACGCCGGCGCGCGGGTCGGTGTGGATCTCCGAGACCTGTGCCGTGATCCAGTCGTCGGAGAGGGTCAGGTTGAGGAAACCGGGGCCGCTGACCTCGACGGTGCCGGGGAACGGGTCGTCGGCCCGCCCGGTGAGGTGCTCGGCGATCTCCTGGGCGACCTCCCGCGGGGCCCGTCGCAGGCGCTTGCTCAGACTCATCGCCACGTTCGCCTGGTAGTCGGCGAACTGCGAGGGACGGATCAGCGGGTCTGCGTCGGAGTATTCGGCACCAAAGGCCGCGGCCAGCGCCTGCTGGACGCGCTCGATGAGGGCGAATTGCGGGTCGGTCATGTTCCAAGGGTAGCGGTTGACCGATCCTGAACCGATTGGATATCACCCTGGCCGGGCCCGGTACGGCGGGATCGCATGACCGCGAAGACGCCGGTCAGCACGGCTCCCGCGGCGATGCCGAGCCCGGCCGCGACGCCACCTGCGGCGGGGTCGCGGAGGGTGAGCGCGAAGAACTCGCGGGTGAACGGGATGGCGAGGGTGAGGGCGAACAAGCCGGCCATGGAGGCCACGAGCGTGACCCGCCACCAGACGTACGGGCGGGCGACGAGGGCCAGCACCCACCAGGCGGCGACGAACAGCGTGATCACCGCCGAGGTGCGGCTCTCCGCCAGGGTGGCGGCCCCGCTCTGGGCGATCCAGTACGACAGGTAGACGGCGGCGGCGCAGATGATCCCGGCGGGGACCGCCAGCCGGAGCACGCGTGGCACGAAGCCGCTCCTGGCGCGCTCGTTGCTCGGCGCGAGCGCGAGGAAGAACGCGGGGATGCCGATCGTCAGCGCGTTGATCAGCGTGGAGTGCCGGGGGGCGAACGGGAAGGCGAGCCCGATGACCCCGGTGAGCAGGGAGAGCACGATCGCGTAGAAGGTCTTGGTGAGGAAGAGGCCGGCGACCCGTTCGATGTTGGCCAGCACCCGCCGGCCCTCGCCCACCACGGAGGGCAGACCGGCGAAGCTGTCGTTCATCAGCACGATCTGGGCGACCGCCCGGGTGGCGCCGCTGCCGGAGCCCATCGCCACGCCGAGGTCGGCGTCCTTGAGCGCGAGCACGTCGTTGACGCCGTCGCCGGTCATCGCGACCGTGTGCCCGCGCGACTGGAGCGCGCCGACGAACAGCCGCTTCTGGTGCGGGCTGACCCGGCCGAAGACGGTGTTGGCCTCCATGATCTCGGCGAGCTTCTCGGGGTTGTCATCCGGCAGGGTACGGGCGTCCACCGCGCGCTCCCCGCCGGGGATGCCGAGAGAGGTGGCGATGGCCGACACCGACTCGGGGTTGTCGCCGGAGATGACCTTGACGGTGACGCCCTGTTCGGCGAAGTAGGCGAGGGTCTCGGCCGCCTCGGGACGGACCCGCTGCCTGAGCACGACGATGGCCGCGGCCTCGATGGCGCCGAGGTCGTCGGGGTCGTGCAGCGAGGCGACCTTCCCCAGGGCGAGCACCCGCAGACCGGTGGCGGCGAGGGCCCCTGCCTCGGTGTATGCCGGGGTGCCGGGCGGCAGGAGGACGTCGGGGGCGCCCAGGACCCAGCAGCCGTGCCCGTCGAACGCGGCGCCGCTCCACTTGCGGGCCGAGGAGAAGGGGACCTTGGCGGTGACGGTCCAGCCGGGGGAGTCGGGGTGGCGGGTCTGGATGGCCCGGGCCGTGGGGTTGGGGTCGGGGTCGAGATTGGCCAGCGCGCCCAGCGCCTCGGGCACGGGCAGGTCGTCGCGGAGCCTGCGGACCTCACCGAGCTCCATGCCGCCCGAGGTGAGCGTGCCGGTCTTGTCAAGGCAGAGCGTGTCGACCCGGGCCAGGATCTCGATCGCGGGGAGCTCCTGGACCAGGCAGCGGCGCCTGCCCAGCCGGATCACGCCGACGGCGAAGGCGATGCTGGTCATCAGGACCAGGCCCTCGGGGATCATGGTGACGATGCCCGCGACCGTGCTGGTGACCGCCTCGCCGATGCCGGTCCGCCTGCTGACCTGGCTCCAGGTGAGCAGGGCACCGATCGGGATGACCAGCCAGGTCACGTACTTGATGAACCGAGTGATGCCGTCGCGCAGCTCCGAGTGGGACAGGCTGAACGCGCTGGCCTCCTCGGCGAGCCTGGCCGCGTAGGCGTCGCCGCCCACCCTGGTCGCGACGTAGGAGCCCCGGCCGGCGACCACGAAGCTGCCGGACAGGACCTCGTCGCCCGGTAGCTTGTGCACCGGGTCGGCCTCGCCGGTGAGCAGGGACTCGTCCGCCTCCAGCCCGTCGGAGTCAACGGTCTCGCCGTCGACCAGCAGCTGGTCGCCGGGCGCGAGCAGGATGAGGTCGCCGAGCACCACCTGCCGGGGCGGGATCTCGGTCTCCGAGCCGTCCCTGCGGACCTTGACCGGAGCCTCGTTGACGATGGCGAGCCGGTCGAGGGTGCGCTTGGCGCGGAGCTCCTGGATGATGCCGATGCCCGCGTTGGCCACGATCACCAGGCCGAAGAGGCCGTCCTGCCACTCCCCGAAGATCATGATCAGCACCCAGAGCACGCCGATCACCCCGTTGAAGAGGGTGAGGATGTTGGCCCTGAAGATCGCCGAGACCGATCTGCTCGATCGGCGCCTGACGTCGTTGACCTGCCCGAGGGCCACGCGCTCGGCGACCTCCGCCGAGGTCAGCCCACGCTGTGTCACCTGCTCCACACGGCCCCCTGTCGATCGACTGGGACTCAAGGGTACGCGGGGTCGGAGAATTCGGTGGAATACGTCCCTTGCTGCGCCGCAAATATCACCGCAGGTTGGCGGCATGTTCGCGCAGCGTCACCGGAGGCGGCGCGGGTGGCGGCCAGGGGTTCGTGACGTGTCACCAGAGGCGGTGCGGGCGGGGGACGGCGGCGAGGCGCTCGCCGATGCGGTTCACCACGCCCTCGTGGGCCAGCTTGGCCGCGAGCACGCAGGCGGCGCTCACCCCCCTGGCGTGTGAGGCGCCGTGCGCGATGACCACGGTGCCGTTCAGGCCGAGCAACACGGCCCCGCCGTGGACCTCGGGGTCGAGCCGCCGGTAGAGCTCCCTGATGCGTCTCTTCTGCAGCAGGCCGCCCACCCTGGCGGTCCGGCTCTCCCTGACCGTCTCGCGGAGCTCGGCGAAGGCGTAGCGGACGCTGCCCTCCATGGTCTTGAGCGCCACGTTGCCGGTGAATCCGTCGGCGACGATGACGTCCACGGTACGGGTGAGCAGGTCATGGCCCTCGACGTTGCCCGAGAAGTCGAGGCCGGGGGCGGCCGACAGCAGTTCGTGGGCACGCTTGACGAGCTTGTTGCCCTTCTCCGGCTCGCTGCCGATGGTCAGCAGGCCGATCCTGGGGTTCTCGATGCCCAGGGCCGTCTCGGCGTAGGCGGCGCCGAGGTGCGCGAACTGCACCAGCATCTCGGGTTTGACCTCGGAGTTCGCCCCGGCGTCCAGCAGGACGGTCGGGGTGGGCCTGGTCGGCAGGGCGACGGCGATGGCGGGCCTGAGCACGCCGGGCTGGCCGCGGAGCCGGAGCTTTCCGGTGGCCACGATCCCGGCGGTGGACCCGGCGGAGACCACGGCGCAGGCGTCCCCCCGCCGGACGAGGTGGCAGGCGACGGCGATGCTGGAGCGCGGGCGGCGCAGGCTGGCGAGGGCACCCTCGTCCATGGCCAGCGCCTCCTCGGCCCGGACAATCGGGATCTCGGCGGTCGCGTCGTGGTCGGAGAGCGCCTCGGACAGCGGGCGGGGAGCGCCGACGAGCACGACGGAGATCCCGTGCTCTCGCACCGCCCGCACGGCTCCCGCCACGATCTCGTCGGGGGCGTGGTCACCGCCCATCGCGTCAAGGGCGATCGGCATGGTGCCGGGAGCATTGGTCTCAGGCAAGCGGTCACCTCGTGCGGGATGGTTTGTCCGCATCGTAGGCGGCCCCGGGAGCGGAATGTTCCGCCGGGGTGATCAGGGAGTGCCGGGGAGATTCCAGTCGGTTCTCTCCCGGGAGACGATGATCTTCCCGAAGGTGGCCCGGCCGACGACCCGGATGACGGGGGAGCCCTCGCCGCCCCGGCCGCCCGAGATGTGTCTCTTGGCGAACATGCCGCTGACCTCGTCGATGACGTGGGCGTTCTCCGGAACCCTGACGATCAGCTTGCCGCAGAGGGAGTTGACCTCCAGGGTGATCTCCCTGCCGGGGAGCACGGCCTCGGACAGGTCGACGATCAACGCGCCGAAGGTGGCGCTCAGTGTGGTGTGCCGCCCGGCGAGCCAGCGCCCGCCACGTACGACCTTGCTGAAGACGGCTCCGACCTGCTGCCGCTCGGTGGCGGATTCGCGGCCGGGGGCCACGACGTCGGGCAGGTCGCCGGTGAGGGGGGCGAGGTCGTCCGTGGTGACGGCACGGTAGGCGATGTCCAGGCGGTCGGCGTGCTCGACGCTGGTCAGGCGGCCGGTGGCGAGCGCCTCGCCCAGCACCGCGGCCACGCGGTCGCGATCGGCGTCGGAGGCGCGCAGAACGGGGTCATGAGACGTCATGACGCGAGTGTACGACTACTTAAGATATATCGCGAGACCTGTTCGTCGTCTGTGGCGGCGGGGAAACCGGTCGGCCTCCCCGCCGTCTCAGCGACCCGGGCGTCGCACGGAGGTGCGGCGGGCGATCTCAGCTTGGAGCCTGGCCATCTGCCAGTGCAGCTCGATGAGCTGCTCGGTGAGCTGGAGACGTGGAATCTCTGATGGGTCCTCGACGGACAGGTGGTCGATCGCGGTGGACAGCTCTCGCATCGCGCGCCCCCACTCCATGACGGCTTCCTTGGATCGAAACAACGTTCGAATCATACCGGAACACCGAACACGCTGTCAGTCCATTGCCTCCTGTGTCACGCCCGGTCGGCTAGCTCTCGTACTCGGGGACGACGTATCCGCGGGCCAGAGTGTGGGCGGTGATGTTGAAACCCAGCACGGCGGCCGAGGCGTCGGCGCCGAGGCCGAGCTTCTCCACGTCGAGGGCGTGCACCGCGAAGATGTAGCGGTGCGGATATCCGGGGGGCGGCGCGGCGCCGCCGTAGGCGGTGACGCCGTAGTCGTTGCGGCCGTGCACCCCCACACCGCCGTCACCGGCCCCCGCGCCGGCGGCGAGCTCGGTCACGTCCGCCGGGATGTCGAACAGCAGCCAGTGCCAGAACCCGCTGCCGGTGGGAGCGTCGGGGTCGAAGCACGTCACGGCGTAGCCGAGGGTGCCCTCGGGCGCGCCGGACCAGCGCAGATGGGGCGAGACGTTCTGGCCGTTGAATCCCCAGTCGTTGAACACCTGGGCCGGGGCCAGGCGCCCTCCGTCGCGGATGTCGTCGCTTTCGACGGTCAGCGCGGGAACCTGGGGCAGGAAGTCGTACGGAATCGGTGGCCGGGTGGACACGATTCACCTCCGATGGGAGCGTCTTTTCGGTCGCTCCTCATCTTGCCCGGCGATCAGACCTTGTTGTAGGCAGCGAGGACCGTCTGCGGGTCGCCGTCCATCTTGATTTTGCCCTTGTGCAACCAGATGACCCGGTTGCAGGTCTCCTCGATCACGTCGAGGTTGTGGGCGACCAGGAAGACGGTGCCGGCCTCGTCGCGCATCTTCTTGATCCGGTCCTGGCTCTTGCGCCGGAACTCGCGGTCGCCGGTGGCCAGCGCCTCGTCGATGAGCAGCACGTCGTGGGACCTGGCCGAGGCGATGGCGAAGCGGAGCCTGGCGCCCATGCCCGAGGAGTAGGTGGACATGGGGAACTGCACGAACTCCCCGATGCCGGAGAAGTCGACGATGTCGTCGTACTTCTCCTTGACCTGTGCGGGGTTCATGCCCATCGCGTAGCAGCCGAGCACGATGTTGCGCTCGCCGGTGAGCTCGCGCATCAGCGCGGCGTTGACGCCGAGCAGGGAGGGCTGGCCGTTGGTGTAGACGGCGCCGGAGTGCGGGGGCAGCAGCCCGGCGATGGCGCGCAGCATGGTGGACTTGCCGGAGCCGTTGCGGCCGATGATGCCGATGGCGTCGCCGTGACGGGCCACGAAGGAGACGCCGCGCACGGCGTGCACCTCCTTCATCTGCGGCCGTCCCTGGCGCTTGACGAGGCGCATCAGGGCGTTGACGGCGTTGCCCTTCTCCACGTCGCTGGCCGCGCCGTAGACCCGGTAGATGATGTGCAGGTCGTCCACGATGACCGTGGGGGTGCCCTCCTGGGCGTCCTTGGCGGGTTCGGGGTTGGGATGCACCCTGACGTCCGTGCTGGGCACGGCGGGCTCCTCGGCCTTCACTCGGGACAGCTCCTCGGTCAACTCAGCCACGGCCGTACTTCTCCTCGGCTCGCCAGAAGTACCAGAAGCCGCCGAGCAGAGCGAACACTGCCCAGAATACGCAGACCGCCCAGATGTAGGGCCGGGGCGGGTGGGTCTGCATGAGCAGGTCCCGCATGAGCTCGATGTAGGCGGCGGCGGGGTTGAAGTACATGATGTCGGCGACCAGTTGGGGGAGGCCGGCACCGTTGGGCCCCACCACCTTGTCCTCGATGGAGAAGAAGACGCCGGAGGCGTAGAGCCAGGTGCGCATGATGAAGGGCAGCAGCTGGTTCAGGTCGCGGGCGGTGGAGCCGACCCTGGCGAGCACCAGGCTGGCGCCGACGTTGAACATCGTCTGCAGTGCCAGGGCGACCGGGATCAGCAGCCACAGCAGGGTGAACGGCTCGCCGGTGACCAGCACCAGGGCGAACAGCACGCCCATCGAGATCAGGAGCTGCTGGAACTCCTGGATCGTGTAGGCCAGCGGGAGCGCGGCGCGCGGGAAGTGCAGGGCCCGGATCAGCGACAGGTTGCCGGAGATCGCCTTGGCGCCGCCGCTCACCGAGCGCTGCGTGTAGGTGAAGACGAACATCCCGGTGATGAGGAAGGCCGGGTAGTTGGTGATGCCCTTGCTCGCGCCCAGGATCAGGCCGAACATCAGGAAGTAGATCGCGGCGTTCAGCAGCGGGGTGAGGACCTGCCAGAGCTGGCCCAGGGCTGAGTTGCTGTACTTCGAGACGTTGCGCGAGGTCGCGTACGTCATGACGAAATGCCGTCGTTCCCACAGCTGGCGTAGGTAGACGAGCAGACTCGGGCGTGCGATGGCACGCCGAAGTCCGTAACGCGCGGCGAGCTTGGCCAGCGGCTCTGGGGTGCCGTTACTCGGGCCGCCCGCCTGGGCGTCCGCGATCGCGGATTCCGGCTGGCTCATGGCAAGGACTCTATTGGATGTGGGTGGATGAAGCGCCTGCGGCGGCGTCCTGCCGCACACATTGGACGGGATCTCCGGGAAAGAGGTTCCAGGGTAATTGTGCGCTCCGCCTGCGAGCGACCGGCTCTTTCGCGCCCCGGCCAGAGTGGGCCCAGCTCGGGGGCAGGGAAAGGCAATGGATGCGAGCACTGTCGGCATGAGGGTAGTTTGGCCTGACCGTTATTGATATATGTATCCCTGCATGTCCTCTTTAGGGGCGTCTGGGATCTTGGCTTCGTCGAGTTGGCGGACATACAACGCCGAACCGGCTCATGCGTGACCGAACTGCAACATCACAGATGCGAATCGGTGTGGAGCGGTGCGGAACAGCCGCGACCGGCCGGTGTGACGTCAGTGCCCGGACCGGGGTGGCGGGGAGGCAGGGACCAGAAGATCCTCCTTCGTGCTGCTCGGGCTGCGGATCTCCGTGTCGACGCGAGCCTGAAAAAGGAGGATCTACCGCAATGCGCGTTACCAAGGGTGCGCGGCTCACCGCCGGCGCCGCGCTACTCGCCCTCGCGCTGGCCGCGTGCGGCAACTCGGCGTCCTCGGGCGGCGGTACGGCCTCGGGCGACCTGCCGGTTCGGATGGAGCTCGGCGAGCCGCAGAAGCTCTTCTACCCCGGTGACACCACCGAGTCCGAGGGGGCGGAGGTCCTGGCCGCCGTCTTCGCGCCGCTGGTCAGCTACGACGAGAACAGGCAGGTCGTGGACGAGGTCGCCAAGTCGATCGAGTCGAAGGACAACAGGGTGTGGACGGTCAGCCTCAAGCCCGGCTACACCTGGCACGACGGCGAGAAGCTGACCGCGCAGAACTACGTCGACGCGTGGAACTACGCGGCCAACCAGGACAACGCGCAGAGCGCCAACGGCTTCTTCAGCCGGATCGACGGCTGGGCCGACCTGAACCCGGGTGAGGGCAGGACCGTCTCCACCAAGAAGATGAAGGGCCTGAAGGTCGTCGACGAGAGCACCTTCAGGGTCACTCTCAGCAAGCCGTTCTCCCAGTTCAAGACCATGCTGGGCTACACGGCGTTCTACCCGCTGCCCAAGGCGGCCTTCGGCGCCGACGGCAGGATCACCGAGGAGTACGCCAAGAAGCCGATCGGCCAGGGCTACTTCCGGTTCGACAAGCCGTTCAACAAGGGCACCGACCAGTCGATCGACCTCACCCGGTACGACAAGTTCCCCGGGACGAAGCCGAAGTTCACCAAGCTCCAGTTCAAGCTCTACACGAGCTCGGAGACCGCGTTCAACGACCTGGCCGCGGGCAACCTCGACATCCACGACTCGCTGCCCCCGTCCGCGATCGCCAGGGCCAAGTCGGAGTTCGGCGAGCGCTACCTGGACCAGGCGGACGCCGGCATCGCCTACATCGGCTTCCCCATGCAGTACAACAAGACGTACGCGAACGTGAAGGTCCGCGAGGCCATCTCCATGGCCATCGACCGCGAGACCATCGCCGACAAGGTCTTCTCCGGCACGCGGGCCCCGGCGGACGACTTCATCAACCCGCTGCTCGACGGGTACCGTGCCGCCGCCTGCGCGGCCTGCGTCTACGACCCGGCCAAGGCCAACGAGCAGTACACCGCCAACAACGGCCCCAAGACCCTGGAACTGGGTTACAACTCCGACGGCCCGCACAAGGAGTGGATCGAGGCCGTCGCCAACAGCCTCCGCGCCAACCTGGGGGTCGAGGTGAAGGTCAAGCCGTTCGAGAAGTTCGCCGGGATCCTCGACGAGCTCGGCGAGAAGACCTACGGCGGCATGTTCCGCATGGGCTGGGCGATCGACTACCCCTCGGCGGAGAACTACCTGACCCCGATCTTCTCCACCATCGCGATCAAGACCGGTGCCAACTACGCCGGCTGGTCGAACCGGGAGTTCGACGCGCTCCTCGCCAAGGGCGACTCCGCCCGGACGCAGGAGGAGGGCCTGAAGTTCTACCAGCAGGCCGACGACATCCTGATCAGGGAGATGCCCTACATCCCGGTGTACTTCTACCGGACCAACGGCGCGTTCTCCCAGAACGTCAAGGGCGTGAAGATCGATCTGCTCAACCAGATCAAGTGGACCGAGGTCGAGAAGACCGGCTGACGACCGGCTGAGGGCCGGGCGGGAGCCCGGCCCCACCGGCAGCCCGGGGGTGATCTCACCGCACCGCGCGAACCGCCGGTCCGCGAATCACCCCGGGCACGTACGGGAGGCTTGAATGGGCCGTTACGTTCTCCGGCGCCTGATCCAGGCGATACCAGTCCTGCTGGGCGCCACCCTGCTCATCTACGCCATCGTCTTCGCGCTGCCCGGTGACCCCATCGCGGCGCTGGCGGGCGAGAAGCGCATGGACCCCAACATCGTCGGCATCCTGCGCGAGCAGTACCACCTGAACGATCCGTTCCTGGTGCAGTACTGGCACTACATCGTCGGCCTGCTGGGCGGCGACTTCGGCACCACCTTCGCCGGCGTCGGGGTCGGCGACATCATGGCGGGCAAGTTCCAGGTGACCATCAACCTGGCGGTGACCGCCCTGGTGATGGAGGCGGTCATCGGCGTGGGCCTCGGCCTGTACGCCGCGCTGCGCCACGGCAGGGCAGGTGACTCGCTGATCCTCGCCGCCACGCTGGTGCTGATCTCGGTGCCCGTCCTGGTCACCGGCTTCGTGCTCCAGTTGCTGCTGGGCGTGCGGCTCAAGCAGGCCGGGATCGACCTCTTCCCCGTCGCGGGCGTGTCGGAGGGCTGGCGCAGCTACCTGCTGCCCGGCTTCGTGCTCGCCGGGACGTCGATCGCCTACCTCACCCGGCTCACCAGGAACAGCCTGGTGGAGATCATGCGTGCCGACTACATCCGCACCGCGGTGGCCAAGGGCCTGCCCAGGAGCCGGGTCGTCGGCAGGCACGCGCTGCGCAACGCGCTGATCCCGCTGATCACCTACCTCGGTGCCGATCTCGGCGCGTTGATGGGCGGTGCGGTGATCACCGAAACGATCTTCAACCTGCCGGGCATCGGCCAGCAGCTGTTCACCTCCGTCTACCTGCGCGAGCAGCCGGTGGTCGTCGGCATCGTGACGGTGCTGGTGCTGATCTACATCCTGGCCAACCTGGTCGTCGACCTGCTCTACGCCGTGCTCGACCCGAGGATCCGCTATGAGTGACGCCCTTGCCCCGGTCAAGAAGCGCCGGAACGGTGGACCGGGAAGGCATGTGAGAACGTCCAGGCCGGCCAAACCGCCCAGGGCCGCGAGCCTGTGGACCGACGCCTGGTACGACCTGCGCCGCCGGCCGCTCTTCGTCGGCTCGGCGGTCCTCATCGGTGTCCTGGTGGCCATGGCGGCGTTCCCCTCGCTGTTCACCTCGGTGAACCCGTTCGACGCCGCGACCTGCGATCTGGCCCAGGCCAGGCAGGGCATGAGCGCCGTGCACTGGTTCGGCACCGACAACCTCGGCTGCGACGTCTACTCCCGCGTCGTCCACGGCGCCCGTAACTCGATGGTCGTCGGCCTGAGCACCACGGTCGTCACCGCGCTGGTGGGCGGTCTGCTCGGCCTCCTCGCCGGGTTCAGGGGCGGTGCGCTGGACACGTTGCTCTCCCGGATCACGGAGATCTTCTTCGCGATCCCGTCGATCCTCGGCGCCCTGCTCATCCTGGCGATCTTCCGTACGGGCAACGTGTGGACGGTCATGCTCGCGCTGGCGGTGCTGGCCTGGCCGATGACGTACCGGATCATGCGGGCGGCGGTGATCACCGCCAAGGGCCAGGACTACGTGCTCGCGGCGCGGGCGCTCGGCGCCTCCGCGCCGAGGATCATGTTCCGGCACATCCTGCCGAACGCGGCCGCCTCGGTGATCGTGGTCGCCACGATCAACCTGGGCACCTTCATCGCCGCCGAGGCCGGCCTGTCGTTCCTCGGGGTGGGCCTGCGCTCGCCCGACATCTCGTGGGGGCTCATGATCTCCGACGCCAGGGAGCGTTTCCTGGAGGCTCCGTGGCCGCTGCTGTTCCCGGCACTGTTCCTGAGCCTGACGGTGCTGGCCTTCATCATGCTGGGCGACGCCGTCCGCGACGCCCTCGACCCGAAGCTGCGGTAGGGGGACCCGTGAAGAAGACCTCGACACCGGTGGTGCCGGCCGGCCAGGCTCCCGACGGCGAGCCGCTGCTCGCCGTCGACGACCTGCACGTGGAGTTCACGACCAGGCGGGGCGTGGTCAGGGCGGTCAACGGGGTCAGCTACTCGCTGAACCCCGGGGAGACGCTCGCCGTGCTCGGCGAGTCGGGCTCGGGCAAGTCGGTGACCGCACAGGCCATCATGGGCATCCTCGACACGCCGCCGGCCCGCGTCTCCCGAGGGGAGATCCGCTTCCGGGGCACGGACCTGCTCGGGCTGCCCGAGCAGGAACGCTCCCAGATCCGCGGCCGGCGGATCGCGATGATCTTCCAGGACGCGCTCTCCGCGCTGAACCCGGTGTTCACCGTCGGGTTCCAGATCGGCGAGATGTTCCGGGTGCACCGGGGTGCCTCCAGGCGTGACGCGGAGCGGAAGGCGATCGAGCTGATGGACCGGGTCCGCATCCCCGGTGCCAGGCAGCGGGTGCACGACTACCCGCACCAGTTCTCCGGGGGGATGCGCCAGCGCATCATGATCGCGATGGCGATCGCGCTCGACCCGGAGGTGCTGATCGCCGACGAGCCGACCACGGCCCTCGACGTGACGGTGCAGGCCCAGATCATGGAGCTACTGGCCGAACTGCGGCGTGAGAGCGACATGGGCCTGATCCTGATCACTCACGACCTCGGTGTGGTGGCGGACGTCGCCGACAGGATCGCGGTCATGTACGGCGGGCGGATCGTGGAGAAGGCCCCCGTGCACGACATCTACCGGGAGCCCGCCCACCCGTACGCCAAGGGCCTGCTCGACTCGGTTCCCAGGGGCGATCGGAAGGGGCGGCAGCTTTTCGCCATCAAGGGCATGCCGCCGAACCTGCTCGACATGCCCTCGGGCTGTTCCTTCCACCCCCGGTGTCCCTACCGCCAGAACGACTGCGTCACCGACGCGCCCCCGCTGTACGAGATCGGCCCCACGCGCGCCAGCGCGTGCCACTACTGGAGGGAGGTCCTCGATGGCAGCCACGAGTGAGCCGATCCTTGAGGTTCGTGACCTGGTCAAGCACTTCCCGCTGACCCAGGGCGTCGTGGTGCGCAAGCAGATCGGCGCGATCAGGGCGGTCGACGGGGTCTCCTTCGACCTGCGCCGGGGCGAGACGCTCGGCATCGTGGGGGAGTCGGGCTGCGGCAAGTCCACGCTGGCCAAGCTCCTGATGGCGCTGGAGCGGCCCACCTCGGGATCGGTGAGGATCAACGGCAGGGAGGTCGCCCAGGCCAGGGGCGGCGAGCTCAAGCGGGTCCGCCGCAACATCCAGATGGTCATGCAGGACCCCTACACCTCGCTGAACCCCCGGATGACCGTGGGCGACATCGTCGGCGAGCCGTTCGAGATCCACCGGGACGTGGCCCCCAAGGGCGACCGGCGCCGCAGGGTGCAGGAACTCCTGGAGGTCGTGGGGCTGGACCCCGACCACGTCAACCGCTACCCGCACCAGTTCTCCGGTGGCCAGCGCCAGCGCATCGGCATCGCCCGAGGGCTCGCGCTCCAGCCCGAGATCATCGTGTGCGACGAGCCGGTCTCCGCGCTGGACGTGTCGATCCAGGCGCAGGTCGTCAACCTGCTGGAACGGCTGCAGGACGAGTTCGGCCTCGCCTACGTCTTCATCGCCCACGACCTGTCGGTGGTCCGGCACATCTCCGACCGGGTCGGAGTGATGTACCTGGGGAAGATGGTCGAACTCGGCCAGGAGACCGAGATCTACGACCGGCCCGCCCATCCCTACACCCAGGCGCTGCTGTCGGCCGCGCCGGTGCCCAACCCGGAGGGGCGGGAGCGGCGCGAACGGATCATCCTCCAAGGCGACCCGCCGTCCCCGGCCAACCCGCCGTCGGGCTGCCGATTCCGTACGCGGTGCTGGAAGGCGGCGGAGATCTGCGCCGTCGAGGAGCCGCCGCTGCGGATCCGGCCGGGCAGCGCGCACGCGAGTGCCTGCCACTTCGCCGAGACCCACGACGTGACACACGCGTAGCAGGGTCAGGAGAAGCGGAAGGCGCGGCCCCCACAACGAGATGTGGGGGCCGCGCCCTGCTGTGCTACGGCAGGATGCCGTCCTACTAGAGGATGTCGACGCCGACGCCGCCGATGCCGACGAGGCCGCCGATGCCGACGCCGTGGCCGACGCCGCTACCGCTGCTGATCACGTTGCCACCGCCGACGATGTTGTTGCCCCGGCCGATGCCGCCGCCGAGGATGCCGCCGCCGATGCCGCCCCCGTAGACGCCGCCGCCGTAGACGCCGCCGCCGTAGATCCCGCCGCCGTAGACGCCGCCGCCGTAGATCCCGCCGCCGTAGACGCCGCCGCAGCCGGCCCCGTAGACGCCGCCGCCGTAGATGCCGCCCCCGTACACGGGAGCCGCGACCACGGTGGGAGCCGCGACCACGGCGGTCGGGCAGGCGACGGCGAGCGGCGCGCTGACGACGCCGACGCCGCAGCAGTCGGCCTTGGCGGCCTTGGCCTTGGCCACGGACTTGGTCGCGGCCTTGGTGGTGGAGGTGGTGGAGGACGTGGACGCGGAAGCGGCCACGGCCGGTGCGAGGACGGCGATGCCGACGCACGCGGAAGTGATGAGAAGACGACGAATCATGTGTGGTTCCCCCTGGAAGGAAATCGCGGCAGTGTCTGGGGCCTCTGGAACGGACCGTCTGCGCGCGGCTACTCAAAGTAACGGGAGTGAGACTATCCAGCGACATGCTTTGGGGAGGGTCAAGAATGGTCAGCTTGTGGCAATGATCGAAGAGCCGTGGCCGAACAGACCCTGGTTGATCGCCAGCCCGATCCGGGCGCCTTCCACCTGCCGGGCTCCCGCCACGCCCCTCAACTGCCAGGTCAGCTCGCATACCTGGGCGATGGCCTGGGCGGGGACCGCCTCGCCGAAGGAGGCCAGCCCGCCGGAGGGATTCACCGGGATCCGGCCGCCGAGCGCGGTGTCTCCGGCGCGCAGCAGCTTCGCGGCCTCGCCCCGCGCGCAGAGGCCGAGGTCCTCGACCCAGTCGAGCTCCAGCGCGGTGGACAGGTCGTACACCTCGGCGAACGACAGGTCGTCGGGGCCCAAGGCCGCCTCCTCGTAGGCGGCGTGGGCGATGGCGGCGCGGAACGGGCGCTCGGGGGGCGGCACCGCCGCGGTGGAGTCGGTGGCGAAGTCCGGCAGTTCGAGCACGGTGCTGGGGAAGGACGGTGTCACCGTGGAGACGGCCGCGAGCCGTACCGGGCGGCTCACGCCGTGGCGGCGGGCGAACTCCGCGGAGGCCAGGACCAGCGCGGCGCCGCCGTCGGAGGTGGCGCAGATGTCCATCAACCGCAGCGGGTCGGCCACCAGGGGGGAGGCGAGCACCTGCGCGGCGGTGACGGTCCTGCGGTAACGGGCGTTCTCGTTCGTCGAGCCGGCGAGGGCGTTCTTCACCTTGACGGCGGCGAAGTCCTCGGCGGTGTCGCCGTACAGGGCCATCCGCCTGCGCGCGTAGAGCGCGAAGTACGCCGGGTTGGTGGCGCCGAGCAGCCGGAACCTGAGCCAGTCGGGGTCGTCGGGGCGGTCGCCGCCCACCGGCGCGAAGAACCCCTTCGGCGTGGAGTCGGCACCGACGACCAGCGCCACGTCGCAGAGGCCGGCCAGGATGCGGGTCCTGGCGATGTCCAGCGCCTGCGCGCCCGAGGCGCACGCCGCGTAGCACGAGGCGATGCGCGCCCCGTTCCAGCCCATGGCCTGGGCGAAGGTGGCGCCAGCGACGAAGCCCGGGTAGCCGTTCCTGATGGTGTCGGCACCCACCACGAACCGCACGTCCGTCCACTCCAGACCCGCGTCGCGCAGCGCGGCCCTGGCCGCCGCCACCCCGTACTCGACGAAGGGCCGCCCCCACTTGCCCCAGGGGTGCATTCCCGCGCCGAGGATGACGACGTCGCTCATGGACTCTCCCCGTTCTGCCGCTCCGCTGCGGTGCCGGGGGCGCCGGGGGCGCCCCACATCCAGACCAGTGGGCCGTCGGCGAGCGGGCCCGTGGTCAGTTCGAGCTCCATGCCCACCCGCAGGTCGTCCACCGTGAGGTCCTTGACCTGGCCGAGCACGACGATCCCCGTCCCCGCCAGCTCCACCGCCGCGAGGGTGACGGGAACGTAGGGGTCGGCGGTCACGAACGGGGCGGGCGGTGGGTAGCAGGAGTTGGTGTAGGACCACACGGTGCCCCGGCGCGGCATGCGCGTCTCCGCCAGGTCCTCGCCGTCGCAGTACGGGTTGCGGCAGAAGCCCGTCCGGGGCGGGAAGTAGACGGTCCGGCAGTCCGCGCAGCGGGTGCCGAGCAGGTGCGCGGTGCCGCCGTCCACGGTGAACCAGCCGTTGATCACGGATGCGGTCATAGGGCCAATATGACACAAGCGCTTGCTAGGTAACATCCCCCCTTCGGGGAGCGGGCCCGGCGGAAATCCGTGGGCCGGCCGCTGACCCGCATGTCATGGCGCGGGTGAGAGACGCACGCGGGCTCCCGGCGGCAGGCCCAGTCGTTGGGAGGCGTCGCCGGAGTTGATCGCCAGCGCGACCAGTCCGACCGAGTCGATGAAGGCCACGGTCTCTCCGGGAGGGACCGCGGTGAAGGACTCCCTGAACGGCACCGCGAGCCGCCATCCGCCCATCCAGACCACCAGGGTGTCTCCCGGTGAGACGCCCAGCGTCATCAGGTCGGCGGCGCCGATCGACAGCTGGACGTTGCCGTGCCGGTTGACCGACAGCACCTCCCCCTCGGCGTGGTCGTCCTGGACCGTCGAGGTGGGCGCGGGCAGCGAGATCAATCGGTTTATCGGGATCTCCGGCCCCAGTTCGGCCGGATGCCGCCCGATCGCCAGATACGCCGCGACGGGCGCGAAGAGGTCGCGCCCGTGGAAGGTCGGCGAGAGAGGAGGCAGGAAGAACTCCTCGTTGGACAGCTCGTAGGCGGCCCGCGCGCCTCCGCTGGCGTGGATCGCCCACGACAGCAGCCCGTTGTCCGGGCCCAGGAACACGTGGTCGCCGGCCTCGACCGCCACGGCCCTGCGCGAGCCGCTGGGATCCACCGCGGCGACGTGCACGCCGGGAGGCAGGTAGGTGATCGTCTGGGCCAGGATCGCCGCACCGCGCCGTACGTCTCCCAGAGGCACCAGATGGCACACGTCAATGATTCGCGACTCCGGAGAGATTCCGACGATCACGCCGTGACAGGCGGCGACGTAGCCGTCTTCCAGTCCGTAGTCGGTGAGAAGGCTGATGACAGAGGTCACACTTGGTGACTGTACGGCTCCGCATCCGTCATGAACAGCGCGAAATTCCGGACTATTCTGACTTCGGGCCGCGTGTGCGCGGTGTCATCGCCATGTGCCCCGACCGAGGAGGAAGCCATGGACACCGAGCCGACCCCCGGTGACAGTGCCGACGGCGGGGCTGCCCGAGAGCCCGCGTCGCGTGCTCTCACCGACAGGGAGCGGGAGTTGCTCGCCTTCGAGCGCCGGTGGTGGCGCCACGCGGGCGCCAAGGAACAGGCAGTCCGCGAGGCCTTCGACATCTCCGCGACGCGCTACTACCAACTGCTCAGTGAGCTCATCGAGCTACCCGCGGCACTTGCCCACGACCCGATGCTGGTCAAGCGCCTGCGCCGGCTCCGTGAGACGCGCCGGAGCGACCGGGCCGCCCGGAAGACGGGCTTTCGCCCCTGACGCCGGGTCCGACCGGTCGGGCAGCCGACCGCGGAGGGTGGGACTGATGAGGCGCGCCCGGATTGGCCGAGAAGCCGGAAAAGATAGCTTGCGTGGCTGATCTCCGGGTACGACCGGTCAGGCGGGCGATCGCCGGAGGGCGGGGCCGATGAGACGGTGGAGACGGAGAGGAGCCGGACATGACGGCGAACCCGCCCGACGGGCTGAAGGCGATCGTGGCCGACCCCGGGGGAGCGGTGATCGGGCTCGACTTCGACGGCACGCTGTCCCCGATCGTCTCCGACCCCGCGGAGGCCAGAATCCACCCTGGTGGGCCCGAGGTGCTGGCCAGGCTCGGCGGCCTGGTCGGCGCCTTGGTGGTCGTGACCGGCCGCCCGGCCGCCACGGCCGTCGAGTACGGCTCCCTGGCCGGCGTGCCCGGCCTGGTGGTGCTCGGACACTACGGCCTCGAACGCTGGGAGGCGGGTGCGCTGGCCGCGCCGCCCGTCCACCCGGGCCTCGACCTGGTCAGGGCGGGGCTCCCCGCACTGGTCGAGGGGTGGGACGGGGTCAGGGTCGAGGACAAGGAGCGGGCGATGGCCGTGCACACCCGGCAGGCCGCCGACCCGTGGGCGACGCTTGAGGCGCTGCGCGAGCCGGTCGCCGCGCTGGCCGCCAAGGCCGGGCTGGTGGTGGAGCCGGGCAAGTTCGTGCTGGAGCTGCGCCCGCCGGGGATGGACAAGGGGGTGGCGCTGAGCGCCTTCCTGCGCGAGCGGGCCGCCAGGTCCGTGCTGTTCGCCGGGGACGATCTGGGAGATCTCGCGGCGTTCGCGGCGGTACGAGCCTCCGGGCTGCCGGGGGTGACGGTGTTCAGCGGGTCGCCCGAGATCGAGGTGGAGGCCGACATCGTGGTGGACGGGCCCCCGGGGGTCCTGGAGCTTCTCGGCTCGATCGCCGACGCCATCGAGGGAGAGGCGCCCCGCTGAGCGGGTGGGGCCGCAGCCGGATGGGCGTTACCCGCCGCCCCGCCCGCTCAGGCGCGCCTGCCGGAGCCGATCAGTAGCCCTCCGACGGCCAGTCCGATCAGGACCGGGACCATGAGGAACGCCTGCTGGGTGCCGAACCCGTCGGCCAGCGCGCCGAGCAGGAACGGCCCGCTTCCCACCGCCAGGCCGGCGAAGATCGAGGCCAGGGCCGACGCCTGGTCCCGCCGCCCGCCGGAGGCGGCCAGCACCCGCGACAGCGCCATCGGGAAGTGCAGCGCGACCCCAAGCCCGGATACGGCCAGGCCCACGTAGGAGAACACCGGGTCCCCGCTCAGCCAGAAGATCGCCCATCCGGTGGCGGTGACCAGGAGCGCCCCGATGAACAGCACGGTCGGCGGCACCCGCAGGGCCAACCGCCCCCCGGCCAGCCGCCCCACCGCCAACCCGGCGGTGAACGCCGCGACCGCGGTCGCCGCCACCGCCGCGGGCAGTCCGGTCTGGTCGGAGAACAGCTTGGCCGCCCACAGGTTGAAGCAGAACTCCATCGCGACGCAGCAGAACAGCACGGCCCCGGCCAGGTAGAAGCGCCAGCCGAAGCGGGACCCGGCCTCCGGGGCGGTTCCGGCCGCCGCATCCTCCCGCTCCGGAATCCAGACGCGCCCCATGAGCAGCGCGAGCAGCACGGTCAGCACGGCGGGCACCAGTAGCGCCGCCCGCCAGCCGAAGACGCTCTGCGCGGCGGCGCTGACCACGAAGGGGACCCCGATGCCGACGATCACGCAGACCGCGTTGGCCTCGCTGATCGCCGCCGGGCCCGCGGGACCGTGGTGGTCGTCGAGCGCGGCCATGCCCGAGTACAGGGTGATGGAGGCCATCCCGCTGGCGACGCCGTAGCCGAGGAGGGTGATCGGCAGCGCGGTGGGGCCCGCCGCGACCAGGAGCGTGCCGACGCTCATCCCGGCCAGCCCGGTCCAGGTGACGGCCCGGCGGCCGATTCTCCCCGTCAACCAGGGGAGGGCGAGGCCGGTGATGATGCCGCCCAGGGCCATCGAGGTCCCGTGCAGCCCGGCGACCGCCTGGGAGATGCCCTGGTCGATGCGGAGCAGCGGGAGCGCGGCGCTGAGGCCGTACAGATAGGTGGCGAAGACACCGAGCTGCAGGTAGATCAGCCAGGTCGCGCGGTCGCGGATCAGCCTGACGGGAGCGATCGCGGTCAATTCAGGCTCCCCGTAGGTAAAAAATTAGATAGCCGCGAAAACTATCTCATGAGGGCCTGAAACTTCCCGTCCTTATCCGAGAGCGTCGAGTTGCTCGGCGAACCACCGGTGCGGCGGAAGCGCGGTCGCCGCCGTGGCCAGCAGGGCGCCCCTCCTGGCACGCTCGGCCTCGGGCATCGTCAGCCCCTCGTGTAGCGCGGCGGCCGTGGCCGAGACGTCGTAGGGATTGACGGTCACCGCGTGCTCGCCCAGCTCGGCGGCGGCGCCCGCCTCTCGCGACAGCACCAGCGCGCTGCCCGGCGACAGGATCGGCCCCTCCTTGGCCACCAGGTTCATGCCGTCGCGGATCGGGTTGACCAGCAGCACGTCGGCCAGCCGGTAGGCGGCCAGCGAGCGCGGGTAGTCGTCGTCGACGTTGAGGATCAGCGGGTCCCAGTCCTCGGTGGCGTACTCGTCCTCGATCTCCTTGGCACAGCGCTGCACCGCCGCGGTGTACTCGCGGTATTCGGGCAGGTCGTGCCGGGACGGGTAGGCGAAGGCGAGGTGGGTGACCCGGCCGTGCCACTCCGGGTGGGCCGAGAGGAACTCCCGGTAGGCGACCAGACCCCTGACGATGTTCTTCGACAGCTCTGTCCTGTCGATCCGCACGATCAGCCTGCGGTCGCCCACCTGGGTGCGGAGCGCGGCCATGTGCGACTCCACATCCGGCTCGGAGGCCCGTGCCCAGAGTGCCTTACCGTCCACGCCCAGGCTGTGCGTGCCGACCCGGGTGGTCCTGCCCCCGTACGTGACCGTACGGCTCGCGCGCTCGACCCGGGCGCCGAGCACGGTCTCGCAGCAGTCCATGAACGCCCCGCCCCAGCGGGCGGTCAGGAAACCCGCGTGGTCGGCGCCCAGGATGCCCTCCAGGACCTCGGCCGCGACGTCGTCGGGGAGCAGGCTGAAGTATTCGGGCGGGGCCCACGGGGTGTGCGAGAAGTGGGCCACCCGCAGGTCGGGCCGCTCCCCCCTGAGCATGGCCGGAACCAGGCTCAGGTGGTAGTCCTGCACCATCACCCGCGCCCCGTGCGGGGCATCCTCGGCCAGCGCCACCGCGAACGCCTCGTTGTACGCCTGGTACGACTCCCACTCCCTGCGGAACCTGGCGTCGAAATGCGGTCTGTTGGGGGTGTCGTACAGCAGATGGTGGACGAACCAGAGCGTGGAGTTGGCGACCGCGTTGTACGCGCGGTGGAAGGTCGCCGGGGGGATGTCGAGCATGCGCAGCGCCCCGGTCTCATAGCCCGCCTGATCGAGACGGCCGCCGGGCGCCAGCCGCACCGCTCCGCGGTCGCCGTCGGACAGCGCCGCGCAGACCCAGAGGACGTCGAGGTCCTTCGCGACCTCCGACAGGCCCGACACCAGGCCGCCCCCTCCCCTGCGCATGGACAGGGAGCCGTCCTCGGAGAGGGTGAAGGAGACGGGACCGCGGTTGGAGGCCACCAGGATCGCGTTCATCAGATCCCTTCGCTGGCTAGGGACACGCTTGTCCAGAAGATTAACCGGCGCCCGGCCGGGACGCCCTGCTCTTCGGGCCAAGGAAGAATGGCGTTTATTTAAGTGTGTCAGCTCTTGTCGGTAGCTCAGTTAGTGCGTCCCGGTTTCATGACTTTCCGGGGACGGATCGGAAGCTCGGCGCCCCTGCCGGCACAGGTCGGTAGGACCGGAATCCGGCCCGGGGCGTTCCGGGGGGGCGTCCGCGTGGCGTGTGGCTTTTGGGGGTCTTGGAGGCAACGGCTGGATTAGGGTGGCGTTGCCCGTGGGGCGCTCTCCCCCTCTTGCTGTGGAAGCCGAGGTCGAGGAGGGATTCATGTCCCGCAGACATGTCGTCGCCACGGGCTGCGTGCTGGCGGTCACCGCGCTCACCCTGACGGGCGTGCCGGCCGACGCCAGGCCCCGGGCAAGGAGTGTGGTCACCGCGTCCGTGCGGAAACCGCCGTCGGGCATGCTGGAGGCGCTCCAACGCGACCTGGGCCTGACCAGGCGGCAGGCCCAGGCACGCCTGCTCAACGAGGCCCGCATGATTCCGATCGCGGCGCAGCTCCGCAGGAGGCTCGCCGACCGTTTCGGCGGCTCATGGCTGATGGGAGCCGTTTCGCAGACCCTTGTGGTGGCCACCACCGACGAGGCCGACATCCCCCACATCATCGCGGCGGGTGCCCGGGCCGAGATCGTCCCCCGGTCGATGGCGGAACTCCTCCTGGTCAGGGAGAAGGTCGACGACGTGCTGCCCGCCAAGCCGCGCGTGGCGGGCGTGCGCTACGTCGACGCGAAGAGGAACAGGGTGGTCGTTCTGTCCGCGCAGCCCACGGTGGCCGAGGACCTCATCAAGGGTGCGAATGTGGACACGGACGCGGTGAGCGTGGTGTTGTCCACCGAGCAGCCCCAGCCCCTCCACGATGTGCAGGGCGGCGACGCCTACTACATCGGTGTCGCGAGCCGCTGCTCGATCGGTTTCTCGGTGACCCGCGAAGCCCAGGCGGGTTTCGTCAGTGCCGGCCACTGCGGTAAGACGGGCGATGCCACCACCGGCTTCAACCGGGTGCCCCAGGGGACCTTCCAGGCGTCGGTCTTCCCGGGCAGGGACTACGCCTGGGTCGCGGTGAACCACAACTGGATGCCCAAGCCGGCGGTCAGCAACGGCATCGGCGGCACCGTGTCCGTCGTCGGCTCCAAGGTGGCCATCGAGGGTTCCTCGGTCTGCCGATCCGGCTCCACCACCGACTGGCACTGCGGAGTCATCCTGCAGCTCAGTGCCAGCGTCACCTACCCCCAGGGTGCGGTCTCCGGGCTGACCCGCACGAACGTCTGCGCCGAGCCGGGTGACTCGGGTGGTTCGTTCATCTCGGTGGACCAGGCCCAGGGGGTCGCCTCCGGCGGCTCCGGGGACTGCACCTCGGGTGGCGTCACCTATTTCCAGCCGGTCAACGAGATCCTCAACGCCTACGGCCTGACCCTGGTGACCGACACGATCACCTCGCCGAGCACGGGCACCTGCACCGGCTACCCGAAGATCTACGTCGGTAATCTGGAGAGCGGTCAGGTCGTCTACCGGCCGGGTACCAGCTACTACCGGGCGACCGTCGCAGGTCAGCACCATGGCTGCCTGGACGGGGACGACGGCGTCGACCTCGACCTCTACCTCGAGAAGTGGAAGGGGACCGGTTGGGGCACCGTCGCCGTCTCGGACAGTTCGGGTCCCGACGAGCAGATCAGCTACACCGGCACGGCCGGTGCCTACCGCTACCGGGTGGCCTCCGTGAGCGGCTCCAGCCCCTACATCCTGGGGTTCACGACACCGTGACAACCGGTCCTGTGCCCTCAGCGGACCCGCTGGGGGCACAGCTAGAAGTGAAAATCACCATATTTCGGGTTCGTGTGCTTTTGTAACGAAGCCGAAGGTCGGCAACGGGGATCTCCGACCGTAGGATGTCCAGCGACCGTGACCGCTGATGGGGGCTCGTGATGGCGCTGGACGAGACGACCGAGGAGCTGGCCCGGGCGGCCGCCCAAGGTGACCACCGCGCGCTCGGCGAGCTGCTGAAGCGTATCGAGCCCGCGGTGCTCCGGCACTGCGGGCGCATCCTTCCCTTCCGGCAGGACGCGGAGGAGGCCTGCCAGGACACCCTGCTGGCGGTGGCACGCAACATCGGCCGCTTCGAGGGGCGCGCCAAGTTCAGCACCTGGCTGCACATCGTGACCGCCAACTGCGCCAGGACCACCTACCGTTCGCTGAAGCGTCGCGCCGCGGAGCAGAGCTCGGACGAGTTGCCGCTGCAGAAGCCGGACGTCGCCAGGGTGAGCGTGATCGCCGGGTCCAGGCTGGACCTGCTCGACGTGATGGAGGCCCTGGAGGCGGAGAAGCCCGACCTCGCCCAGGCACTGGTGCTGCGCGACATCTGCCAGCTCGACTACAACGAGGTGGCCGAGCAACTCGGCATCCCGCTGGGCACCGCCAAGTCCCGCATTCACCAGGCGCGCAAGTACGTCCAGGGCGCTCTGGGCGACGCCTACGGCTTCTGATCTCGACGGGGCCGGGGGCCCTGGGGGTCGCCCCTCGCGAGAACGAGGGCGCGCCGGCGAGGCGAGATCTCGATCGAAATCGTCTGCCGCGTGGCGTGTGGCTTTTGGGGGTCTTGGAGGCAACGGCTGGATTAGGGTGGCGTTGCCCGTGGGGCGCTCTCCCCCTCTTGCTGTGGAAGCCGAGGTCGAGGAGGGATTCATGTCCCGCAGACATGTCGTCGCCACGGGCTGCGTGCTGGCGGTCACCGCGCTCACCCTGACGGGCGTGCCGGCCGTCGCCGCCGGACCGAAGGTGACGGGTGTTCCGGTCACCGCGCCCGTCTGGAAACCGCCGTCGGGCATGCTGGAGGCGCTCCAACGCGACCTGGAACTGACCAGGGAACAGGCCCAGGCACGCCTGCTCAACGAGGCTCGCCTGACGGGAGTGGCGGCGGAGCTCCGTGCGAGACTCGGTGACCGTTTCGGCGGCTCGTGGCTGATGGGAACCATCGCGCAGACCCTTGTGGTGGCCACCACCAACGAGGCCGACATCCCCCACATCATCGCGGCGGGTGCCCGGGCCGAGGTCGTCAAGCGGTCGCTGGCGGAGCTCGACAGGCACATAGACGGCCTCGACCAGTCGGTACCCGGCGCCAAGAACGAGGGAAGCGTCCGCTATGTCGATGCCAGGAACAACAGGGTCGTCGTCCTGTCGTCGGAGCCGTTGGTCGCGGAGGACCTCATCGAGGCCGCCGGCCTCGACACGGAGGCGGTGAAGGTGGTGCCGTCCACCGAGCGGCCCCGGCTCCTCAGTGACGTGCAGGGTGGTGACGCCTACTACGTCGGTGTCGCGAGTCGTTGCTCCGTCGGTTTCTCGGTGATGCGCGGGACCCAGGCGGGTTTCGTCAGTGCCGGTCACTGCGGTAAGACGGGCGATGCCACCACCGGTTTCAACCGGGTGCCCCAGGGGGTCTTCCGGGCGTCCTCCTTTCCCGAGAACGACTATGCCTGGGTCGCGGTGAACGCCGGCTGGAGCCCCAAGCCGGTGGTGAGCAACGGCGTCGGCGGTACCGTGCCCGTCGCGGGCTCCAGGCCAGCCCTGGAGGGTGCCTCGATCTGCCGGTCCGGCTCCACCACCGACTGGCACTGCGGTCTCATCCGGCAGCTCAGTGCCAGCGTCACCTACCCCCAGGGCACCATCCACGGTCTGGGCCGTACCAGTGTCTGCGCCGAGCCGGGTGACTCGGGTGGTTCGTTCATCTCGGTGGACCAGGCCCAGGGGGTCACCTCCGGCGGCTCCGGGGACTGCACCTCGGGTGGCGTCACCTACTTCCAGCCGCTCAACGAGATCCTCACCGCCTACGACCTGACCCTGCTGACCGACAGCACCGCCAGCTCGTCGGGTGACATCTCCCCGGGCACCGCTCCATCGGGCAAGCAGGACTGCAGCGGCTACCCGAAGACCTACACCGGCACGCTGAACAACGGTCAGTCCGTCTCCCAGCCGAGCCGGTACTACCGGGCCGCCGTCGCCGGTACGCACTCCGCCTGCCTGGACGGCGGTGACGGCGTCGACTTCGACCTCTACCTCCAAAGGTGGCAACGGTCGAGCTGGACCACCGTCGCCAGCTCCGAGGGCGCGGGCCCCGACGAGCAGATCAGCTACACCGGCCCGCCCGGCTTCTACCGCTACCAGGTGGTCTCCGTGAGCGGCTCCAGCCCCTACACACTGAAAGCCAAGGCACCCTGACCCGCCTTCCGCGGTCTCGCCCAGGCCGCGGCCCGGATGGCCGTAAATCGTCTGCCGCGTGGCGTGTGGCTTTTGGGGGCCTTGGAGGCAACGGCTGGATTAGGGTGGCGTTGCCCGTGGGGCGCTCTCCCCCTCTTGCTGTGAAAGCCGAGGTCGAGGAGGGATTCATGTCCCGCAGACATGTCGTCGCCACGGGCTGCGTGCTGGCGGTCACCGCGCTCACCCTGGCGGGCGTGCCGGCCGTCGCCGCCGGACCCCGGGCGCAGGACGTTCCGGTCACCGCGCCCGCCTGGAAACCGCCGTCGGGCATGCTGGAGGCGCTCCAACGCGACCTGGGCCTGACCAAGGAACAGGTGCGGGCACGTCTGGCCAACGAGATCCGTATGTCGGGGATCGAGGCAGACCTCCGCGAGGCGCTCGGCGAGCGTTTCGGCGGCTCGTGGCTGATGGGAACCATCTCGCAGACTCTCGTGGTGGCCACCACCAAGCCCGCCGACCTCCCCACCATCGTCGCGGCGGGCGCCAGAGCCGAACTCGTCAAACGGTCGCTGACCGAACTCGCCGGGCTCATCAGTGACCTTAACGTGGACCTGCCGGGACGTGGCGGAGGGGGCGATGTGCGCTTCGTCGACGCCAGGAACAACAGGATCGTCATCCTGTCGAAGAGCCCCCTGGCAACCGAGGATCTCGTGGAGGCAGTGGGGGCCGACTCGAGCGTGGTGAAGGTGGTGCCGTCCACCGAGCGGCCCCGGCTCCTCACTGACGTGCAGGGTGGTGACGCCTACTACATCGGCAGTTCGAATCGTTGCTCCGTCGGTTTCTCGGTGATGCGCGGGACCCAGGCGGGTTTCGTCAGTGCCGGTCACTGCGGTAAGACGGGCGATGCCACCACCGGTTTCAACCGGGTGCCCCAGGGGGTCTTCCGGGCGTCGTCCTTTCCCGAGAACGACTATGCCTGGGTCGCGGTGAACGCCGGCTGGACGCCCAGGCCGGTGGTGAGCAACGGCAGTGGCGGCATCGTGCCCGTCGCCGGTTCCAGGCCGGCCCTGGAGGGTGCCTCGGTCTGCCGGTCCGGCTCCACCACCGACTGGCACTGCGGTCTCATCCGGCAGCTCAGTGCCAGCGTCACCTACCCCCAGGGCACCATCCACGGGCTGACCCGTACCAGTGTCTGCGCCGAGCCGGGTGACTCGGGTGGTTCGTTCATCTCGGTGGACCAGGCCCAGGGAGTCACCTCCGGCGGCTCCGGCAACTGCACCTCGGGTGGCGTCACCTACTTCCAGCCGCTCAACGAGATCCTCACCGCCTACGACCTGACCCTGCTGACCGGCAGCGCAGCCACCCCGCCGGGCGCCGCCTCGCCCGCTCCGGCGGTCTGCACCGGCTACCCGAAGACCTACACCGGCACGCTGAACAACGGTCAGTCCGTCTCCCAGCCGAGCCGGTACTACCGGGCCGCCGTCGCCGGTACGCACTCCGCCTGCCTGGACGGCGGTGACGGCGTCGACTTCGACCTCTACCTCCAAAGGTGGCAACGGTCGAGCTGGACCACCGTCGCCGGCTCCGAGGGCGCGGGCCCCGACGAGCAGATCAGCTACACCGGCCCGCCCGGCTTCTACCGCTACCAGGTGGTCTCCGTGAGCGGCTCCAGCCCCTACACACTGAAGACCAAAGCCCCCTGACCCGCCTTCCGCGGGAGGTTCCACGGGACGTCCACCGTGGTGCGGTTCCTGCGGGCAGTGGCGGAGCGCCCCTGGGGCTGGGGAGCTCTGTCCGGCAGGTAACACGTCATGTCTCGTAGAGTGAGACAGGTGGCCGGGGCGGCGGTACGGCGATGTAGAGTGCTTAGGACCTGCGTGTCAGGTTTCCAACTGAATATTTGCTCATCCAGAGGGGTGGAGGGATCGGCCCTGCGAAGCCCCGGCAACCATCCCGGTTCAAGACTCGTGATCGACACGAGGTCGGCCGGGACAGGTGCCAATTCCGGTCTGTGACCAGGGTGGTCCGCAGACGAAGATGAGGGAAAGGCCTCGCTTCATGGCGCTCGCAACCACTGAGAACACCACCACCTCGCTTGGTCGTGTCGAAGACACGCAAAACCAGCAGTTCGGCCCCGCTGTGGCCCTGTCCTGTCGCGAGTGCGGTGCCCGCTACGACCTCGGCCCGAGCTTCGCCTGTGCCGAGTGTTTCGGGCCCCTTGAGATCGCCTACGACTTCGGGCGGGTGACCCGGGAGCAGATCGCCGAGGGGCCGGCCAACATCTGGCGTTACCGCTCGCTGCTGCCCGTCCCCGCCGACGTGGCCACCAAGCCCAACATGGAGCCCGGCTGGACCAGGCTCGTCAACGCCGGCAACCTCGCCCGTGAACTGGGCATGCGCTCGCTGCACGTGAAGGACGACTCCGGCAACCCCACGCACTCCTTCAAGGACCGCGTGGTGGCCATCGCCGTCGAGGCGGCCCGTAACTTCGGCTTCCACACCCTCTCCTGCTCCTCCACCGGCAACCTGGCCGGTGCCGCTGCCGCCGCCGCCGCGCGGGCCGGGCTGGACGCCTGCGTGTTCATCCCCGCCGACCTGGAGCAGGCCAAGGTCGTCATGGCCTCCGTGTACGGGGGCAGGCTCATCGGCATCGAGGGCACCTACGACGATGTGAACCGTTTCTGCTCGGAGCTCATCGGCGACGAGCTGGGCGAGAAGTGGGGCTTCGTCAACGTCAACCTGCGGCCGTACTACGCCGAGGGCTCCAAGACGCTGGCGTACGAGATCGCCGAGCAGCTCGGCTGGCGCGTTCCCGACCAGATCGTCGTGCCGGTCGCGTCGGGCTCCCAGCTCACGAAGATCGACAAGGGTTTCAAGGAACTGATCGAGCTCGGTCTCGTCGAGGACAGGCCGTACAAGATCTTTGCGGCCCAGGCCGAGGGGTGCTCCCCGGTCTCCGCCGCCTACAAGGCGGGCCACGACGTGATCCGCCCGGTGAAGCCGGACACGATCGCCAAGTCGCTGGCGATCGGCAACCCCGCCGACGGCCCGTACGTGCTGGACATCGCCCGCCGTACCGGCGGCGCGGTCGAGGACGTCACCGACCCCGAGATCGTCGACGCGATCCGGTTGCTGGCCAGGACCGAGGGCATCTTCGCCGAGACCGCCGGAGGTGTCACCGTCGGCGTGCTTCGCAAGCTGGTCGCGACAGGGAGGCTCGACCCGGAGGCGGAGACCGTGGTCCTCAACACCGGCGACGGTCTCAAGACCCTCGACGCGGTGGCCGCCGAGGCGCGCCCCACCGCCGTGATCCGCCCCTCTCTTGACGCATTCCGTGCGGCAATCGCCTAGAAATCGTGAAAGGTACTGAATTATGAGCGTTTCTGTGCGGATTCCGACGATTCTCCGGACTTACACCGATGGTGCTGCCGAGGTGACCGGAGAGGGTGAGACCCTGCGCGACGTCCTCCAGAAGCTTGACGCGGACTTCCCGGGGATCGGCGCCCGAATTCTTGATGAAACGGGCAAGATTCGCCGTTTTGTCAACGTCTATGTCGGAGATGAGGATGTCCGCTTCGCCGACAACCTCGACACGGCCACGCCCTCCGGCGTCCAGATCTCCATCATCCCGGCGGTCGCCGGGGGCTGAGTCCCGCCCCGCCCGCACTGCGCCGGTCGCACCCGCCTCACCTTCCGGGGCGCTCGCGACGCCTCTCCAGGACACCCGCCCGGCTCCGGCCGTGTGCGGGTGTCCTGCTTTGTGGCGTAAACCGGTATTCGCGGTGGGGAAAGATAATGTAATCTTTAACTAACTAATAGTGATAGTCAAACTGTGTTCTCGTACTAAATGCTCTTGTAAAGAGCTAGTTTGGTGCTTGACTCTGTTGCCCTACCGGTTCCCACAGGTATGGTCGAGGACGATCGATGTGGCGAAGTCCGCCCCGGAGATTGAGGACTTCGCGCGAGGAATGGGCGTCGTCCTTAAGTCCAGTAAGAGGAGTCGCAAGTGGCGCAGGGCACCGTCAAATGGTTCAACGCGGACAAGGGCTACGGCTTCATCGCGGTAGACGGTGGTAAGGATGTGTTCGTCCATTACTCCGCGATCATGATGGATGGCTACCGTGCACTCGAACAGGGCCAGCGAGTCGAGTTCGAGATCACCCAAGGTCAGAAGGGTCCCCAGGCGGAGTCCGTCCGGGCGGTCTGACATGGCCGTCCCGTGAACCCGCAGGGAGGGGTCGGTGGACCCCGCGGCAACGCGGTCCGCTGGATCCACATCGCCTAGGCCCGGCTCGCCTCCCCAACCGGCGAGCCGGGTCTTCGCTTTGCGCGGAACGAACGCCTGCATGACGCGGAGCATGCGCTGACGTGGCCCGGAGCGGATGTCCGCGCCGGGCACGGCGCAGGTCAAGGGATCGTGGCTTGCACTCGACAAGGTAGAGTGCTAAACACATTGTTGGCACTCGCGCATAGAGAGTGCCAACCCTGGATCGAGGCGATGGGGCCCGCCGAACGGAGTCGTGGGCCCACATGCCGTCGCGGGCGTCGGCTCGGTCCGGTGCAAGCCACCCTGTCTCTGGGAGGTCTAGCCGTATGGCAGCCAAGATGATCGCGTTTAACGAGGACGCCAGGCGCGGTCTCGAGCGTGGCATGAACCAGCTCGCGGACGCCGTTAAGGTGACCCTCGGCCCCAAGGGCCGCAATGTCGTTCTGGAGAAGAAGTGGGGCGCCCCCACCATCACCAACGATGGTGTCTCCATTGCGAAGGAGATCGAGCTCGAGGACCCGTGGGAGAAGATCGGGGCCGAGCTCGTCAAGGAGGTCGCCAAGAAGACCGACGACGTCGCGGGTGACGGCACCACCACCGCCACCGTGCTCGCTCAGGCTCTCGTACGCGAGGGTCTCCGCAACGTCGCCGCCGGCGCCAACCCGATGTCCCTGAAGAAGGGCATCGAGGCCGCCGTCGAGCGTGTCTCGGAGGAGCTGTCCAAGCTGGCCAAGGACGTGGAGACGAAGGCGCAGATCGCCTCCACCGCCTCCATCTCCGCGGGTGACCCGCAGATCGGCGAGATGATCGCCGAGGCGATGGACAAGGTCGGCAAGGAAGGCGTCATCACCGTCGAGGAGAGCAACACCTTCGGCCTGGAGCTTGAGCTCACCGAGGGCATGCGCTTCGACAAGGGCCTCACCTCGATGTACTTCGTGACCGACCCGGAGCGTATGGAGGCCGTCCTCGACGACCCGTACATCCTGGTCGTCAACTCCAAGGTGTCCGCCAACAAGGACCTGCTCCCGGTTCTCGACAAGGTCGTGCAGGCCGGCAAGCCGCTGCTGATCATCGCCGAGGACGTCGAGGGCGAGGCCCTGGCCACCCTGGTCGTCAACAAGATCCGCGGTCTGTTCCGCTCGGTCGCCGTCAAGGCGCCCGGCTTCGGTGACCGCCGCAAGGCCATGCTGGGCGACATCGGCATCCTGACCGGTGCCCAGGTCATCAGCGAGGACCTCGGCCTCAAGCTGGAGTCCACCACGCTGGACCAGCTCGGCCGTGCCCGCCAGGTCATCGTCACCAAGGACGAGACCACCATCGTCGACGGTGCCGGTGACGCCGAGCAGATCGCCGGCCGGGTCAACCAGATCCGCGCCGAGATCGACAACACCGACTCCGACTACGACCGCGAGAAGCTCCAGGAGCGTCTCGCCAAGCTGGCCGGCGGCGTGGCCGTCATCAAGGCCGGCGCGGCGACCGAGGTCGAGCTCAAGGAGCGCAAGCACCGCATCGAGGACGCCGTTCGCAACGCGAAGGCGGCCGTCGAGGAGGGCATCGTCCCCGGCGGTGGCGTGGCCCTGCTGCAGGCCGGCGCCAAGGCGTTCGACAAGCTGGAGCTCTCCGGCGACGAGGCCACCGGTGCCGCGATCGTCAAGAAGGCCCTTGAGGAGCCGCTGAAGCAGATCGCCGTCAACGCCGGCCTTGAGGGCGGCGTCGTGGTGGAGAAGGTGCGCAACCTTCCCGCGGGTGAGGGTCTCAACGCCGCCACCGGCGAGTACGTCAACCTGTTCGAGACGGGCATCATCGACCCGGCCAAGGTGACGCGTTCCGCTCTGCAGAACGCGGCGTCCATCGCGGCGCTGTTCCTGACCACCGAGGCTGTCATCGCCGAGAAGCCCGAGAAGGCCGGAGCCGCTCCCGCCATGCCCGGCGGCGGCGACATGGACTTCTAAGTCCAACCGCTTTCAGGTAAAAGAGGCGACCCCGAGATGTCGGGGGCGCCTCTTTTACGTGTTCCCCGAGGCATTGTCCGTCACCTGTCGTCATGCGTCCTCGAAGGGGCCGTCCCGATGGGCGCCGCCGGAGAGGCCACGAGCCGCGGAGTTCGATCCGGCGCCGGCCGGTACGGAGAAGAGGGATCTCGAAAAGCCGGGGACCGGCCGAGGGGCGCGGTCACATCCCAGCTGGCTGGCTGACTTCGGTGCTATCAAGCAATAAATGGACAAGGCGGACGGAACAAGAGTTCAAGCCGGTGTGTCGTTTCCGGGACGCGCTGCCGTGCAGCCATAGAACAAAGTCCTTGCTGTAGTGACGGGGTTCTTGGCGGTGCAGCGGTAGGTGAGGGGAACGATGGATCATAACCACTGGAAACCACCTGGTCGGTTACCGGGGGGTGGGTGGCGGTCACGTGTCCTCCCGGCCATGGCGGTGCTGGTCATCGTGGCCGGACTGGCGGCGCCGACGGCCACGGCTGTGGCGACCACGCCGCCGGAGAATGTCGTTTACGTGGCCAACTCACAGTCGAACACCGTGTCGGTGATCGACACGACGACCAACAAGGTCACCGCCACCATCACCGTCGGTGAGAACCCCATCGGGGTGGCGGTCGCTCCCGACAACGTACATGTCTACGTGACCAACGCGCAGTCGGACAACGTGTCGGTGATCGACACAAGGAGCAACAAGGTCACCGCCACCATCCCCATCGACGGCCACCCCGTCGGGGTCGACGTCTCCTACGGTGGCACCCGCGTCTACGTGACCGATGTGCAGGCGAACGTCGTGTCGGTGATCGACACGAGGAGCAACAGGGTCATCGCCATCATCCCGGTCGGCCACAGCCCCTTCAGACTCGCCGCCGCTCCCTATCGCCGTGTCTATGTGGCCAATCAGGACTCCGACACCGTGTCGGTGATCGACATGGTGACCAACAGGGTCATCGCCACCATCCCGGTCGGCCACAGTCCGTTCGGGATCAGGTTCTCTCCCACTCGTCCCCTTGTCTATGTGGCCAACCAGGACTCCGACACCGTGTCGGTGATCAACGTGAGGACCAACAAGGTCATCGCCGAGATTCCCGCGGGCAACCATCCTTTCAGGATCGCGGTCTCCGATGACGGCGCCTACGTCTACGTGACCAACCTGATTCCGAACGTCGTGACGGTGATCGACGCCAAGACCAACAAGGTCACCGCCACCATCCCGGTCGAGGGCTCTCCCTTCGGAATCACGATCTCCCCTGACGGTGCCCAGATCTATGTGGCCAACCTGGACACGGACAGCGTGACTGTGATCAACCCCAAGACCAACGGGGTCATCAGGGTCATCCCGGTCGGTATAAATCCTTTCGGGATCAGAGCGGCGCATCACATTCGGCGGAGTACCGCCCCGACCAGAGCGCGCGGGCCGGGGAGCGGGCCATAGCCCGATCAGGCGGTCACCCGGCGAGCTGGGCGGGAAGCTCCCGGGCGTGCAGGACGGTCAGTGAGGTGACGGCCCGGGTCAGGACCACATACAGGCGGGCCAGGCCGCGAGGTTCGGCGTCGACGATGTCCGCGGGTTCGGCCACGATCACGTGGTCGTACTCCAGGCCCTTGGCCAGGGTCGCCGGGATGACCAGGAGGCGGTGGTCCTCGACGGTGTCGGGGCTCAGCACCCGGTGATCCAGGTCGGACAGGGCCTCGGACGCGGCGCCCACCAGGGCGTCGGGGACGATGACGCCGATCGAGCCCTCGCGGGCGAGCGCCTTCCGCGCGGCATGGGCCAGCGCCGCGGCCAGGTCGGGTGCCGGCCGCACCGACAGGGAGCCCGCGCCGGGGCGCAGTGACCGGGGGGCGGCCAGGTCCGGGGCGACGGAGGGCAGCAGCCTGGCCGCGTAGTCGAGGACCTCGCGGGGCACGCGGAAGCCGAGGGTCAGCTCGGTGACGGCGCCGTCCTCGAAGCCCAGATGGCCCAGGACCTCGGTCCAGGACCGGGCGGACCAGGGCGTGGTGCCCTGGGCGAGGTCGCCCAGAACGGTGGCGGAGCCGGTGCGGCAGCGCCGGCCGAGGGCGCGCAACTGCATCGCCGACAGGTCCTGGGCCTCGTCCACGACCAGGTGGCCCAGCGGGACGGTCCGCTCGATCATGTCGCCCAGCTCGTCCATCAGCGCGCCGTCGGCCGCCGACCACTTCGCCGAGCGGAAGGACTTGGGAGGCTTGGGCCAGAGCAGCAGCGACTGCTCGGCGGCGGTGAGATCGTCCTTGGCGGCGGCGGCGAGGAAGGCGGGGTCGCTGAACAGCCGATGGAGCACCTGCTGCGGGGTCAGCTTGGGCCAGACCGCGTCCACGAGCTGCCTGACCGGCTTGGACCTGGCGACCGCGTCCTGCACCCGGTCGTCGGGAGACTCACCGCGCTGCTCCATCCGGACGAGCACCAGGTGGGCGAGCCGCTGGGCGAGCGTCGCGCGCCCCGGACCGTAGCGGGTGGTGCCGCGGAGCGAGGCGACGATCTCGCGGACCTCGTGGTCCGCCACCCGATAGCGGTTGATCCCCTTGGTGAACAGCACGCCCTCGGTGGGCTTGACCACGTGCGCCCACAGGGCGCGTCGCAGCACACCGACGATCCTCGCGTCGCCCTTGAGCGCGCCGACCACGGGGTCCTCGGGCGCGGAGTGGTCGCCGAGGATCCCGGCGATCGTGGTCTGGTCGACCTTGACCTCGCCCAGCGCGGGCAGGACCGAGGAGATGTAGGAGAGGAACGCCCGGTTCGGGCCGACGATCATCACGCCCGACCTGGCGAGCCGCTCACGGTGGGTGAAGAGCAGGTAGGCGGCCCGGTGCAGGCCGACGGCGGTCTTCCCGGTGCCGGGGGCACCCTGGACGCACACCGTCCGGCCGAGTTCGGAGCGGACGATCTCGTCCTGGTCGGGCTGGATCGTCGCGACGATGTCGCGCATCGGTCCCGAGCGGGGGCGCTCGATCTCCTCGGTGAGGATCCTGCTCTGGGCGAGGGCGGCGCCGCCCTGGTCGAGGCGCTCGTCCTCGTAGGCGGTCAGGTCGCCGCCCTGGTAGCCGAACCGGCGGCGCAACACGACGCGCATCGGGTCGGACGGGCTGGCCTGGTAGAAGGCCCGCGAGACCGGGGCGCGCCAGTCGATCACCAGGGGGCGGCTGCGCTCGTCGTGGACGTGCCTGCGCCCGACGTAGACCGTGCCGGGAAGGTCGTCGTCCGCCTGGCGGTCGAGGCGGCCGAAGAACAGGGGCGTGCCCGAGTGGTCGGCGAGCGCCGCCACCCGCTGGTCCAGCAGCGCCTGCAGGATCTGCTGGGAGACCCAGTCTCCGGCGGCGTCGGAGGAGAGGGACTGGGCGTGCTCGCGCATCGCGCGCAGCGCCGTTCTGGAGGTGGCCAGGTGCTCGCGCTCGGCGGCGAGGGTCCGGGCGGGATCGTCGGCTATGTCAGGGGCCAATTGATGTGCGGGCACGCTGAAGCGCCTCCCATTCGATAAACGGAGGTGGTGGTCATCGGGTAGCGAATGGGCCAGCTTAGCGGTGGCACCGGTGTGTCTCAAAAGGATTAACGTCGGACTGGGGCGCGGCGGGCGTGGGTATCCCGATGGGCGTGCGGATCTCCCCTGTCATACCGACGGTCGCCAATCTTCTCCTGGCCGCGCTCTGGGGGTTTTCGGTGTTCGCGGGCTGGGGGCCGGAGGCATTCTGCTCCGACCCGGGCTGCGTGGCTCGGCTGGACGGGGTGGCCGGGGCATCGGCCCTGTTCGCGGTGATCGCGGCCGGTTGCACAGCGGGTGCCTGGCTGATGCCCCGGATTCGCGGTGACGAAAATCGTTTTATCGCCCTGATGATCGCCGCGGTGATCATGTGGATGATCGCGGAAAGCGTTTTCTTTGTCGGCGGACTGATCGTTCGGTAATCATCCTGGCACCCTCCGTCATTCTCCTGTGAAATGGCGAAAAAGCCAGGCGAACATGGTGACTCCCGCAGATCATGGGGGTATGTCGCCAGTGGCCGCGAGGCCTAGCGAGGGGGTGGTTTGTTTGTCGAAAGCCCGCGGGATTTCGTGGACCTGACACAAATTGACGACGTGTTCGCCATGTGGGGCTATTCTCCGGCGAGCACGTCGTCCGCGTCGATGATCTGATATGCGTACCCCTGCTCGGCCAGGAACCGCTGCCGGTGGGCGGCGAAATCCTGATCGACCGTGTCGCGGCTGACCACCGAGTAGAACCGGGCCCCGCCTCCGTTCGCCTTCGGCCGGAGCACCCGGCCGAGCCGCTGCGCCTCCTCCTGCCGCGACCCGAAGGTGCCCGAGACCTGGATGGCCACCGCCGCCTCCGGCAGGTCGATCGAGAAATTGGCGACCTTGGAGACGACCAGGACCTGGATCTCCCTGTCGCGGAACGCCTGGAAGAGCCGCTCCCGCTCCTTGACCTTCGTCTCCCCCTTGATCACCGGCGCGTTCAGGTGCTCGCCCAGCTCGTCGAGCTGGTCGATGTACTGCCCGATGACCAGCACCTGCTCGCCCGGGTGCTGCCGGACCAGCGCCTCGGTCACCCGGGTCTTGGACGGTGTGGTCGCGCAGAACCGGTAGCGCTCCTCGGACTCGGCCATCGCGTAGGCCAGCCGCTCGGCGTCGGTCAGCGTCACCCGCACCTCGACGCAGTCGGCCGGGGCGATCCAGCCCTGGTTCTCCATCTCCCGCCACGGCGCGTCGTACCGCTTGGGGCCGATCAGGGAGAACACGTCGCCCTCGCGGCCGTCCTCGCGTACGAGTGTCGCGGTCAGGCCCACCCGCCGCCTGGCCTGCAGGTCGGCGGTCATCCGGAAGATCGGCGCGGGCAGCAGGTGCACCTCGTCGTAGACGACCAGGCCCCAGTCGCGGGCGTCGAACAGCTCCAGGTGCCGGTAGACGCCCTGCCTGCGGGTCGTCATCACCTGGTACGTGGCGATGGTGACGGGCCGGATCTCCTTCTTCGTACCGGTGTACTCGCCGATCTCGTCCGCGGTCAGCGAGGTCCGCTTGAGCAGCTCCTGCTTCCACTGGTGCGCCGAGACCGTGTTGGTCACCAGGATCAGCGTCGTCGCCTTGGCCTGCGCCATCGCCGCCGCGCCCACGATCGTCTTGCCCGCGCCGCAGGGGAGCACGACGACGCCGGAGCCGCCGTGCCAGAACGCCTCGGCGGCCTCCCGCTGGTAGGCGCGCAGCTCCCAGCCGTCCTCGGTGAGCGCGATCGGGTGGTGCTCGCCGTCGACGTACCCGGCCATGTCCTCGGCGGGCCAGCCCAGCTTGAGCAGATGCTGCTTGATGTTGCCGCGCTCGCTCGGGTGCACGGCCACGCCGTCGTCGCCCAGCCGCTCGCCCAGCAGCGGCTGGATCTTCTTGGAGCGCAGCACCTCCTCCAGCACCGCCCTGTCGGTGCTGGTCAGGACGAGCCCGTGGGCGGGGTGCTTCTCCAGGCGGAGCCTGCCGTACCGCGACATCGTCTCGGCGACGTCGACCAGCAGCGCGTGCGGCACGGGGTAGCGGCTGTGGGCGATCAGCGCGTCGATCACCTGCTCGGCGTCGTGCCCGGCGGCCCGCGCGTTCCACAGCGCCAGGGGGGTGACACGGTAGGTGTGCACGTGCTCGGGCGCGCGCTCCAGCTCCGCGAACGGGGCGATCGCCTTGCGGCACTCCCCGGCCTTCTCGTGATCGACCTCAAGGAGCAGGGTCTTGTCCGATTGGACGATCAGTGGTCCGTCAGTCACAGACTTCTCCCTATGGTCGCTGCGGGTTACGGCGGATCAGCTCATGGTCGCACTCGCGGGTGCGCCCCGCTCCATGTCTCCTGTGTGCAACGGGCGGGAACGCCCGGGCAGTCCCGCCTCCCGTCCGGCGTGATGGATCTCACCACCCGGCGATTCCTCGCCTGCCCGGTCTACGGCACCCGTGCGCGACCACAGGCCGCGGATGGCGGTCCCCGGGGATGTTCAGTCGAAGGCGCCGTTGATGCCGGCGATGATGAAGGCGGCCGCACCCAGGATGATCAGCCCGATGTTGATGCCGATGCTGATCCAGGTCCACTTGAGCAGGTTCCTGGCGCCCGGGGGGTCGGTGTCCACCCTGCCCAGGGCGACACTCGACAGGATGACGCCGACCAGGCCGCCGAGGGTCACGTAGCAGCTCAGCGTGAGCACGATGCTGATGACCATGGCGACGATCGCGTGGGTCCTGACACCCTCGGTGTTGCGGTACGGGGGTGCGCCGTAGCCCTTTCCGTAGCCGGGTTGTCCGTAGCCGGGCTCGCCGTAACCCTGCCCGTAGGGCTGCTCGCCGTAGCCGGGCTGCCCGTAGCCCTGACCGTAGCCGGGTTCGCCGTAACCGGGCTGTCCGTAGCCGGGGGTCTGGCCGTAGCCGGACGGCTGGAAGTGCTCGGAGTGGTTACCCTGCTGGGGTTGACCGTAGCCGGGGGTCTGGCCGGGCCCCGTGTTATAGGGGCTCTTCCAGTCGTCCGGGTTGGTGCTGGGGCCTTCGGAGTGACCGCTGCTCACTGTGGATCTCTCACTTCTGTGGAGCTCGGAACATCAACAGATATCACGATATGGGTCGTAAGCCGTGCGCCTTTGGCGAATGGAATCGGTCGCATTCCGGCAGCTAGGCCCTACCCTCCTGGAATTTTTGCCCATCGCGGTCGCTCAGCCGACGCCCCGCCGCGTCGTCGGCCACCGCGGCTCCCTCCCTCCGCCTCGCGAGGCAGCACCCGACCGATCCTCGCGGTGTCAAGATCCGCGGGACAGAGCCCAAGGCCGGGATGAGACTGAGAAGGGGCCCTCGCGTCCCGGCGGGTGACGCGGTCCCGCAGGACCGGTGACCGAGCTCGCGGCGGCCTCATCCCGAGATCGAGACTACCCCGTGGCCTTTCCCTGGCATGCCGGGGCCGTCCCCGATCCCGGCCGGACCCGCCGAGGATATCTCAGGCGATGTCGGCGATGCCGGTGATGCGGTGCAGGGCGAAGCGGTGCACCGCCGCCCGCGTCTCGTCGTAGGCGGTGAGATAGCCGCCCTCCATCCGGGCCGGTTCGAGGATCCGGCTGGTGGCGTTGCCCTGGGAGTCGAGGTAGCCGATCCAGACCTGCGACCCCTGCCGGATGGCCTCGCGCAGGGCGACGATCGTGGCGGTGGCGGGGGAGCGCGGCACCTGGCCGCCGGGGGCGGCCACCGGGGCCCTGCGGGCCTGGTGGGCGGCGTCACCCGCGCGCACGGCACGGACGGCGGCCGCCACCACGTCGGCCTCGGGGCCGCCGAACGTGACCGGGGCGCGGGCCGCCAGGGTGCTCTCGGTCCTGCGGACGTCGAGCTGGGTGATGATCACGTCGCCGTCGAGGGACTCCGCGGCCGGGGCGTAACCCATCGCGCGCAGCGAGTCGACCAGCGTCGGCCGGGAGGACTGGGCAGCGATCACCGTGGGGGCGAGCCGCCGCAGCCGTAACGGGATCGCCCGTTTGTCGGCCATCACCTCGTCCAGCAGCGAGGAGTCGTCGCACCGCACGTACGCGCTCGCCGTGCCGACGCGCATCCGGCCGTGGCGCCGGGCCACGTCGGTGACCAGGTAGCTGAGCGGTTGCGGCACCGGCGTGGTCGAGTGGCGCTCCAGCATGGCCAGCATCTCCTCGGCGCCCTGCCCGGAGTCCAGTGCCCGCCGGATCGACCGTTCGTCGAAGCGGTAGACCGTCGCACCGCCGGTCGACTCCACCTCGGCCGCCAGTGCCAGCCACCGTCTCAGGTCGCCGGTGAGCGGCCCGGGGGCGACGGCGGTCAGGTCGGCCTGGAGGAGCACGTGGTCGAGCGGCTCGGGCAGCAACGGGAGCAGCAGGCGGGCGGCGGAGGCGGCACGGCCACCGCCGGGGTCACCGGAGACGCCGGGGCCGTCGAGGGCCTCGGGAAGCAGGGCGCGGCCGTGGCCGGAGAGCAGTCCGAGGCCGGTGACACCGATCTGCTCGGCCTCGCGCAGCGTGAACTCCACCAACTGGTCGCGCTGGCCGCCGCGACGGCGGGGCTGCTCCCAGGCCAGACGCGTCCGCACCGCGTCGAGAGTGGGGGCCACCCCCGGCGTCGCGGCGAGCATGGCCAGGGTGGTGGCGCGCACCTCGGCGGCGGCGGCGCGGCGCAGGTCGGGATGGAGGGCGTTGAGCAGCCGGTCACGCTCGTCGCGCTCGCCGATGACCCCCGGCACCCGGTCCATGGTGAGCCAGGCACCTGCCAGCACGGCCCAGCGGTCCTCGGTGGCCTTCACCCGCCAGCCGTCGTAGCCGGGGGTGGGCATCCACTCCCCGTCGACCGCGCCGCTCGCCGCGACCAGCCCCGCCGCGTAGCACACCTCGATGATCATCCCCGCCACCCACTCGGGCAGGTCGAGCAGGGTCGCGACCCGTCTGAGATCGCGCACGGCCAGGCCGCCGCTGCGGAGCACGCCGGGCGGGTCGACGCTCCAGCGTTCGCACAGCTCCTCCACCGCGCGGGTGAAGGTGAACGCCTGTCCGGCCGCCGTACGGTCGGCGAGCCCCTGGTCGCGCTCGGTGCCCCCGGACGCGGGAGGGAGGGGGGACAGGTCCCGGTGGATCCGGCCGTCGCGCAGGAACAGCGCGACCTCGCGGGGCAGCACCACGGTCTCCTCGCCGGTGGCGGCCAGCAGCGCGCGGGAGAGGAGCTGTTCGATCGGCGACTGTGCGGTGGCGGCCCGAACCTCGCGGCGGGCGTTGGGCACCCGGCCGCTGGCCGGACCCCAGGCCAGCTCGTTGAGCGCCGACCGGGCCTGCGGCGAGACCTCCTCGACCAGCCGTCCGACGATCTCCGGATCGCCGAGCAGCGTGGCGAGGGCCTCCCTGGTGTCGCCGCCCTCGCCTCCGGCGTCCTGGATCAGCTCGGCCAGCCGCTCGGCGGAATGGTGCCGGAACGCCTCCTCGGCGGGCGGGCCGAGCCCGGCGGGAGCGTCCAGCGCCCCCCGCACCCCGGGGGCCGGAGTCAGGGCCCGGTCGGGCCCGTAGACCAGCGCCATGGTGCGCAGCCGCTCGACCGCCTCCTTGAGGGCGCTCTGGAACGCCGGGCCTGCCGCCCCCGGCAGGGCGCGGGCCAGCTGGGCGCGTAGTGACCTGTAGGGGACAGGGGCGGGGAGCACGACCAGCGTCTCCATGACCGCGAGTGTGAACCGGTCGAGCCGGTCGAGTGCCCTGCCCACCGCCGACGGGCTGCCGGCTCGCCCGGCCAGCCCCTCCAGATGCGCGGGCACGGGGGTGATGAGCTCGGGGCGTACGGAGACGAGTGCCCGCAACCGGTCGTCGCTCTGACTGCGCAGCCACTCGGTGAACTCCGTGCTCATTCCGTCAATGGTAAGAGGCTTGACCGACATCATGCGGCCTGAGCGAATTCCGTGATCACACAAAGGGGGTGAATCGATCACGTGACGGGGGGTGAATGGGGGAAGAAGCTCACGAGCGAGACGATGTCGAGAGAGGATGGCCAGTGTGACCGAGCGTGCCGACCAGCTCGTCCTGGACTACGTCAGCAAGGCGGCCGACGCCGCCCAGGGCGTGCTGCAGCCGAGGCAGCGGATCGACTTCGTCGCGGTGCTGCGCAGGCGGATCGACGCCGAGCGGGCGGGAACGGACGATCCGGCCGCGGTGGAGAGGGTGCTGGCCCGGTTCGGTGACCCCGCCGCGCTGGTCCGCCGCGAGCTGCGCCGCCTGGGCGCCCAGCCGCGCTCCCGGACCGCGGGCGTCGTCGCTCCGGCCATGCCCCTTGCCGCGCCCACACCGGACGATTCCGCCCCCGGTTCCGATCCGGCGGATTCCGGTGCGGCCGGCCGCGAGGCGCGGGACCCCGGCGAGACCGCACCGGGCGATCTCGGTGTCCCCGCTCCCCGCCGGCCCGCGCGGGGGCATCCGTACGCCTCGACGGGAGTCCCCTCGGATGCCGCCGAGCCCGCACCGGGCGATCCCGGCCTCTCGGCCGCTCGCGGGTCAGGGCGCAAGGACCAGGGGGCGTCACCGGTCACCCCCGACGACGACCCGGGTGGCGGATCGGGCGGTGGAGAGGACTCCGTGGACGAGTGGGAGGACATCGTGGAGGGCGATCCGCCGACCGAGGAGATACCACTCATACGGGATCTTTCGCCGCAGGAAGCGCAGGGAGCCCCGCCTGAGGCGCGGGAGGCCGCACCGGCGGCACCCGCGGCATCGGGAACGGCTCGGCCGGAGGCGGTGGAAGGGGCGTCGCCGGAAGCGCCGGGTGGGAGGCCGGAGGACACGGGGTCACGGGGCCAGCTGCCGCCCGGTGTGGTCAGGGGCATGCGGGCGGCAGAGGAGCTACTGGCCAGGCGCCGGGTACGCGGTCAGCGGGGGTGGCCGCGCCGGTGGAGCCCGGCCCGGTCGCGGGAGGACGTCGCCCCCGCCGCGCGTGACACCCGGGCGATCCTGCTGAGCCACCGGCGTGAGACGGTCGGCATGGGCCTGCTGGCCCTGGCCGGGCTGCTGATCCCCATCCCCCTCGCGCCGATCGCGATCTTCCGGATCCCGGTGCTGGTCTGGGCCGTCGCGGTGCTCGTTGTGATCGCCTGCCAGAGCTGGCACACCTCTGACAAGGTGCTCGGGTTGGCCGCTCCGATCGTGAGCTACACCCTCGGTGGCGGCCTGGTCGCCCTCGTCCGGGCCAGGAACGACCTCGGCACCGTGGTGGATGAGTTCTTCGGCATCAGCGGGCTCATGTTCCTGCTGGGCGCGGCATGGGGGGTCTTCTGGCTGGCCTGCCGCCTGCTCGATCCCGAGGTCATCGCGGGGCGGGGAGGCAGGTGACGCTCCGCGGGCCGTGCCGGGGGCTCTCAGCCGATGGCCTGGACCGCCGACCGGGGCAGCAGGCCGAGCGCGAGGCACACCCAGGCCGCGACGAAACGGTCGCGCTCCGCACGGCCGGGGGGTTCGCCCACGGTCTCCTCGAACAGCCGATAATGGACCACCGCCCCGCCGAGCACGGCACCGATGGCGGGCCAGTCGGCATCGGCCCCGGCGTACTCGGGCTGGGCGCGAAACCAGGTGGTGATCGCGTCGAACATGGGCTGTAGGAGGCCGTCGCGTACGGTCGCGACCAGCTCGGGGAACTGGCTCAGGTCGCGGAAGAACACGCGCGTGAGGTCTCTCTCCTCGCGGACCTTGGCCAGCCCGGACCTGCACAGCTGGGCCAGCCGCTCCTCGATCTCGATCGAGGTGTCGACGACGCTGAGTTCGGCCAGGCTCTCGGCGATCTGCGCCCGTGTTCTGGCCGCGTGCTCGTTCACCGCCGCGGCCAGCACCTCGTACTTGGACTTGAAGTGCCGGTAGAGACCACCGGCGCCCGGTGACAGCCCGGAGGCGGCCTCGATCTCGGCCACCGAGGTTGCCGAGTAGCCCCGCTCGGCGAACAGCCGCAGGGCCTCGTCGATGATCCGCTCGCGCGTTGATCTGGTCATTTCTCTGCCGATACCTCCACCATGACCCTATCCAGTGCCGACCATGCCGGGTCGCACCGCGCCGGTCCAAGCCCGTTGCGAGGGCACGCCGGCCGACCCGCCGAGAGGGCGTGCCGGCCGTCGGGCGCTCAGGGGGAACCGTCCGGGGAGGGACCGTTTGCCGGCGGATAAGTAAATCCTTCCGGTGCAGGGTTCCACAGTGGGCGGCGTCATGTACAACACTTGGGATTGGCCATATTTAGGGGGATTTGGCATTCTTTGAGGGCTTCTCGAAGAAACCTCTTCGAGTAGCTGACAAGGAGCGGTGAGTGACCCGATGAACTCGGTGGGATTCGACCTCGATCTGACGCTTGCCGACACCCGCGCGGGCATCGCCGCCGTTTACGACGAGGTGGCGTTGCGCACCGGCTTCTTCATCGACAGCGGCGCCGTGCTGGCCAGGCTGGGGCCGCCGCTGGAGTGGGAACTGGCCAACTGGATGCCCGCCGCCGAGGTCCCCGCGGCGGCCGACGTCTACCGGCGGCTTTACCCGTCGATCGCGGTCCCGGTCACCACCCTCATGCCCGGTGCGCGCGAGGCGGTCGACGCGGTACGGCGGGCCGGGGGCAGGGTCACCGTGGTGACGGGGAAGAACGCCCGCGACGCGGCGCACACCGTCGAGTTCCTCGGCCTGGAAGTGGACGAGCTCGTCGGATCGGTCTTCGGGGCGGCCAAGGGGCCCGCGCTCGCGACTTTCGGCGCCGCCGCCTATGTTGGAGATCATGTCGCGGACATCGAGGCGGCGCGAGCGGGAGGAGCCGTCAGCGTGGCGGTGGCAACGGGCGTCTATCCGGCGGTGGAACTGCGTGATCACGGAGCAGATGTGATCCTGGGCGATCTGACCGAGTTCGCCGAATGGTTCGACGGCTGGCGAACTCCCACGGCTCTTGTGTAATTCGGGCCCCAATACACGGTCGCTCTCGGCGCCCGCTGGGCATAACCTACATCCATTCCTTTTCACGACAGTCTGAACGAGGTCACCCCTGTGCCGAGTGGCAAGGTCAAGTGGTACGACGCCGACAAGGGTTTCGGTTTCCTCACCCGCGACGACGGCGGTGAGGTCTTCGTGCATTCTTCCGCGCTGCCCTCCGGCGTGGACTCCCTCAAGCCGGGCCAGAAGGTCGAGTTCGGTGTGGCCGAGGGGCGCCGCGGCCAGCAGGCGCTCTCGGTTCGAGTGATCGACCAGCCCCCCACGCTCGCCAAGACCGCCAAGCCCAAGGGCAAGCGCAAGAAGCCCGACGAGATGGTCGTCATCGTGGAAGACCTGATCAAGCTCCTGGACACGGTCTCCATGTCGTACCAGAAGGGCAAACACCCCGAGGCCACGCACGCGAAGAAGATCGCTGCCGTGCTCCGGGCGGTGGCCGACGACCTGGACGACTGACAGCCCGCCGACCGCCCGCCCCCCGCGTGCCCCGGCTCAGCCGTGGGGGGTGGTCAGCGGTCTGGTCCGCTTCTCCGTGGGGGCGTTCTCAGGCCGCACGACCACTGTGGCCGTCCCCGCGGCCCGCGGCCTGACCCACTCGGCGGACACCCCGTCCCGTGCGAACCGCTCTGTACCTTCGGCGGGACGAGGCGTGCCCGGACCCCGGGCGGCCTCGACCCTGGCGTCCACCTCCCGGACCCGCCTGCGGCGACGGACCAGCAGCCAGCCGAGCGAGCCCGCCAGCACCACGGTCATCAGGGCCAGCCCGGCCGATCCGCCGGCGAACAGCGAGAGCAGCAGCCCGATCAGGCCGCCCAGCACCCAGGAGATCTGCAGAAAGGCCTCCACCACGCCGAACGTGGACGAGCGCACCTCCTCGCCGATCTCCCGTTGCACGATCGCGTCCAGCGCGAGCTTGCCCAGGCCCTGGGCGAAGGCGGCCACCAGCGCGACCGCCACCGCGCTCCACAGCTGGAAGACGACCGCGGCCAGCACCGTGATCGTGGTCGTCACCGCGAGCGTGGCCAGCACGATGACCTGCGGGGAGTGGTTGCGCACCCAGGAGGCCACGGCCGTGCCCGCCAGCCCGCCGGCACCGGCGGCCACGGCCAGCACACCGATGGCGACCGTCGGCGGAAGGCCGGGCAGGTTCCTGTCCTGCACGAGGAAGAGCAGGTAGAAGAGGAGGAACCCGGAGTAGAGGCGGATGGCCACGTTGGCCCACATCGCCTCGGCCACCACCGGGCCCACGTTCAGCATCGTGCGCCAGCGGTGCGGCCGCTCCTCGCCGCTCTCGTCCAGCTCCTCCAGGTCGGGGGAGTCGACGTGGCGCGGGAGCCGTACGGCCAGCACACCCTGGAGCAGGAAGAGCACCGTCGCCCCGCGCAGCACCCACTCGGCGCCGAGCCAGGCGCTGACGCCCGCGCCGACCGGCACCGCGACGCCGGCCGTGACCAGCGCGAACAGGGCGACCCTCGCGTTGGCCGTGACCAGCGCGATGTCGGCGGGCAGCACGCTCGGCATGATCGCCGCGCGGGAGACGTTGTACGCCTTCGACAGCACCAGCACGGCCAGCGCCGCCGGGAAGATCGTGAACACGTCGCCGGGGACGATCGCCGCCGCCATCGCGAAGCAGAGCAGCCCGCGGCCGAAGAGGGTGCCGGCCATCACGAAGCGCCGCCCCGAGCGAAACCGGTCGAGGACCGGGCCGACGAAGGGCGCGACCACCACGAACGGAATCATCGTGATCAGCAGGTAGAGAGCGACCTGGCCGCGGGCCTCGTTCACCGGGAGCTTGAAGAGCGTCCCGGCCAGGGCCGCGGTGACCAGGGCGTCACCCGCGCTGTGCGCGGCGGTCAGCTCGATCAGCTGGCCCAGCCCGGTGCGGCCCGCGCCCTGGGCGTGGGTCAGTCGTCGCGCGGCCCTGCCCACTCGCTGGGTACCGTTGACCGCGCCCAGGGCCGCCCGCGTCGTCGCCCGGCCCGTGCCCCGGCCGGCGCGCGCGCCCGCTCGGCCCGCGGCGGCGGCCGACCTGCCGACCTGTCGAGAGGCGTCACTCACCGTCTTGCGAACCCGCTCCCACCCAGCTGCCACGTATCCAGTCATACCCGAAGGGTGGGGGAGTTGTCCGGTGCGCCTGGTCACTCCCCGGGCTAACGGGAGTCCGCGGTGCCGTTCGCTCCGGTCATGGGTGAGAATGAACTGTGAGCGCAGTGAGCGAGCGAGCCAGTAGGGACAGCAGCCGTCGTGCTGCGGGGCTGACGGGAGACGACTCGTGAGCCGGACTCGATCCCGCGCCGTGGTCCTTGACCAGGCGTGTGTCGCGGCCGTCGACCTGGCCCGTGCCGCGGTCGAGGAGAACGTCAGGCCGGGCGATGTGGGCGAGCACCTCGGGGTCGAGGGCGAGGGCGACCGTGTCGTCACCCACTACTTCGCATGTCTCGACCGCGCCTACCGCGGCTGGCGCTGGGCCGTCACCGTCGCCCGCGCCTCGCGGGCACGCAACGTGACGGTCAGCGAGGTCGTGCTCCTGCCGGGGGCGGGCGCGCTGATGCCGCCGCAGTGGGTGCCCTGGAGCGATCGTCTCCGCCCGGGGGACCTCGGCGTGGGCGACCTGCTGCCCACCTCGGAGGACGACGACCGGCTCGCGCCCGGCTTCACCGAGACCGGTGACGACTCCGACCAGCAGATGATCTTCGAGTACGGCCTCGGCCGGGCCCGGGTGCTCTCCCCGATCGGCCGCGACCGAGCCGTGCGGCGCTGGCACTCCGGCGAGTCGGGGCCGCACACCCCGCTCGCGCACGCCGCCCCCGCCCAGTGCTCCACCTGCGGTTTCTACTGGCCGCTCGCGGGTGCGCTGCGTACCGGCTTCGGCGTCTGCGCGAACGAGTACGCCCCCGACGACGGGCGGGTGGTCGCCGCCGACCACGGCTGCGGCGCGCACTCCGAGGCCGCGGTGCTGCCGCACCAGGTCGAGCCGACCGCGCCGATCCTCGACGATCTCTCGCTCTCGTACGACACCGCCGAGGACGTCCCGGAACCCGACCTGACCGGGTCGGTGGACGATACGGCCTCCGAGCCGCTCGGTCACTCCTGACCCGGCGCCGCCGGGTCTGTTCCGCCCCGCAGCCGCCCCCGCCGCCCATCCCAGCGGTCCGCCCGGCCGCCGCCGTTCGGGCGCGACTCCCGTGGTGTCCCGGCCGGGGTGCCTGGCCGCGTGGGCCCCGACCTTTGGAAGATCGCCTTGACTGACATCTTCGGCACCGAACGACTGCGCTCCACCGTCCTGGCCGCCTGGAAGGCGTCACCCGCGCGTTTCCGCGAGGACGCCAACGCGGAGGAGGACTTCGCGCTCGGCGGCTACCGTGACCGGCTGATCGTCGAGCTCGCCCAGAACGCCGCGGACGCCGCGCTCCGCGCCGGGGTGCCGGGAAGGCTACGTCTCTCGCTGCGCGAGGGTGTGCTGTCGGCGGCCAACATCGGCGCTCCCATCGACGCCCACGGGATCGAGGCGCTGTCCACGCTGCGCGTCTCCGCCAAGCGCGGCGACGCCCACGCGGCCGGCCGGTTCGGCGTCGGGTTCGCGGCCGTGGTGTCGGTCTGCGACGAACCGGTGATCGGCTCGCTCGGCTCAGGGGTCGTCCGCTGGTCCCGCGACCAGACCGCCGCCCTGGTGGCCGCCGAGCCCGAGCTGGCCAAGGAGCTCGCCGAGCGCGGTGGGCACGTCCCGCTGCTGCGCCTGCCCTTCCCCGCCGGCCCGGTCGAGATCCCCGCCGGGTTCGACACGCTCGTGCGGCTGCCGCTCCGGGACAGGGCGGCCGAGGACGCGGTCAGAACGATGTTGCGGGAGACCAGCCCGGCTCTGCTGCTGGGCCTGCCCGCTCTGGAGGTGATCGAGGTCGACCTGGACGGGGAGACGAGGATCGTCACCGCGGAGGGCTGGAAGGTCGTCTCGGCCTCCGGGCGGTTCACCCCCGAGCAGATGGCCGAGCTCTTCGCCGACCGCCCGACCGAGGAGCGCTCCCGGCCGCACTGGCTGGTCCGCTGGGCCGTACCCGTGAGCGAGGCGACCGGGGAGCCCCGGCCGCTGCCCGCGCCGGTGCCGCCCGTGGTGCACGCGCCCACGCCGAGTGACGAGCCGCTTGACCTGCCCGCGCTGTTGATCGCCTCGTTCCCGATGGCCACCGACCGGCGGCACGTAGCACCGGGCCCGCTGGCCGACTTCCTGGTCGAGCGCGCCGCGGACACCTACCTGGAACTGCTCACCGGCCTGCCGCGGACGCCCCGGCTCCTCGACCTCGTCCCCGGCCTGATGGGCAAGGGCGAGCTTGACGCGAGCATCCGCCGGGCGATCCTGCGCAGGCTCCCGGACGCCCCGCTGCTCCCCGCGCTCTCCCTGCCGGCCGACCAGGGTTCCGAGGCCGGAGCCTCGCCCCTGCTTCCCGACGACCTCGCGGAGAGCGCCGGCGCGGCCTGGGCTCCGCCCGCGGTCGGCGCGGACCTGGTCATCTCGGGGCGGCAGGCGTCCGTGGTCACGGCCACGGCCGAGCTGCTGGAGAGGGTCGCTCCGATGATCGGCGGGCTGCTGCCCGCGGGGTGGCCGTCACGGCATCCGGCGATCAACGCGCTCGGCGTCAGGCGGGTGCAGCTCTCCGACATCGTGGACATGCTCTCCGGCGACGCCGTCAAGGACAGGGATCCGGCCTGGTGGCGGTCGCTGTACGAGGTGCTGCCCGCCGACGACCCGGAGGCACTCGGCGCGCTGCCGGTGCCGCTCGCCGACGGCCGCCTGGTCAGGGGGCCGCGCGGCACGCTGCTGCTGACCGACGGCTCCGCGCTGGATCCGGCGGTCCTCGCCCCGCTCGGGCTGCGCGTGGTGCACCCGGACGCGGCCCACCCCCTCCTGCTCAGGCTCGGCGCGGGTGAGGCGACGCCCCGCACGGTCCTGGAGGATCCGCTGACCCGCTCCGCCGTCTCGGAGTCGCTGGAAAGCCCCGACCCGGAACCGGTGGCCCAGGCGGTGCTCGCGCTGGTCGACGCCGCGGGGCTGACCGCGGGCGACGCGCCCTGGCTGGCCGAGCTGGCGTTGCGCGGCGCCGACGGTGAGCTGTACCCGGCGGGCGAACTGCTCCTCGCCGACGGGGCGCTGGCCGGGCTGCTCGACGCGGAGACGCACTTCGGCACCGCCGCGCCCGAGCTGGTCGAGCGGTACGGCCGGAGGGTACTCGCCGCGGTCGGGGTGCTCGACGGCTTCGCCGTGGTCAACGATCACGACGTGATGATCGACCCGGACGAGTGCGACCACGACCTCGACCGCGAGGACGAGTGGCTGGAGACGGTCCTCGACCTGCTGCCCGAGATGAACGTGCCGCCGGTCGCCCGGGAGTTCTCCGCGGTCCGGGACCTGGAGTACGTCGCCGACTGGCCCGCCGCCCTCGCCCTGCTGTCCCGCCCGCCGCTCCGCTCGGTACTGCACCCGCTGCGGATCCTGGTGTCGGGGGAGATCGTGGAGGTCCCGTCCTACACCGCGTGGTGGCTCTCCACGCACCCGGTGCTCGGTGGCAGGCGCCCCACGCAGCTGCGGCTCCCGGCGGGTGACCCGCTGCTGTTCGGCCTGTACGGGGACGCCCCGGCGGATGTCGACGAGGCCGCGCTGGCGATGATCGGCGTCCGGAGCACGCTGGCCGACCTGCTCGCCTCCCACGGAGGTCCGGACGAGCTGCTCGATCTGCTGGGCGACCCCTCCGTGGAGGTCGACCGGGCGCAGCTCCGCTCCCTGTGGGTGGCCCTCGCCGCCGTCGACCCCGCCCGCGTCGCGCCCCCGCGCGCCGTCCGCGCGGTCCTGGGTGACGAGATCGTCGTCGTCGACGCCGCTGACGGCCGGCCGGTGTCCGCCGACGCCGGTTCGGGGAACGAGGGCGCGGGCGAGCCGGTCGTGGTCGAGGCGCCCGACCTGCTGCCGCTCGTCGCGGGACGGCCGTTGATCCTGGCCCCGTTCGACCTGGCGGAGGCGCTCTCCGAGCTGCTCGACCTGCCGCTGGCCGGTGAGGAGGCGGCCGGGGAGGTGACGTCCTCGGGCGAGGTCCGCGACGTCCCGCCCGCTGTACGGTCGCTGCTGCCGACCGCGCCCGCGAGCTACGTGGCGCACGAGCGGCTGCTGGTGGACGGTGTCCCCGCGGCCTGGCGGTTCTTCGAGGGCACGGTGCACGCCTCGGATGTGGAGGGGCTGGCGCGCGGGCTCGCCTGGGCGTCCGGCCAGTGGGGCGACCGGCTCGCGGTGGCGGCGCTGCTGCGCGATCCCGCGGCGGTGCCGCTGCTGCTCGCCGAGGCCGACCTGGACAGCTGGACCGCCTCGACCTAGGGGCTCGACGTAGGGCCCGGCCTGGACGATCATCTCGGGCGCGCGCCGGGTGACACGTCCGCCGAGCTTCGTCAGGTCACGCTCGCACCGGTTCCGGGCACGCTGCCGGAATCGGCGCGGGCGTGGCCGGCACGGGGACCGGCCGAGCGGCTCAGAAGGTCGCCGTGGTGGGCTCGATCGGACCCTCGGACGGGGGCGGGAGGCGGCTGTCGCGGCGGCGTACGAACCAGAGGCCGAAAAGGCCGCCGCAGATGCCCGACACGCACATCCAGATCCACCAGCGGTGCTCGGGGTCCGGCTGCACGACCAGGAGGACGACCAGGGCGACGGCCCACAGACCCGTACCCGTGAGGATCGTGAGCGTGTCGTTGGTCTTCAACGGCTGCAGATCCGGGCGTCGTGGCTGGTTCACGTGCTCCAGACTAGGCGACGGTGTCTCACTGTTCGCAAAACGGATTACGTGAAGGCGCGAATCCATCTCGAAACCATCACCATCGGCAACCGGGTCTTCCCGAAAGAGGCACTCGCTGTCACTCTGCGTGAGTGAAAGATAGTAAAACCTCCCAAATAAGTGGACTTGACCGTTTCTTCCACATCTCCGACCGGGGCTCCTCCGTGGGTCGGGAGGTGCGTGGTGGGTTCGCCACGTTCTTCACGATGGCCTACATCGTCGTGCTCAACCCGCTGATCATCGCTACCGTCCCGGACGTCGAGGGCCAGTTCATCGGCGACGGAAGTGTGCCCAACGTCCCGCTCGTCGCGGCCGGTACCGCCTTTGTGGCGGGAGTGCTCAGCATCCTGATGGGGGTCATCGGCAAGGTCCCCTTCGCGATGGCCGCGGGCCTCGGCCTGAACGCCTTCGTCACCTTCGGCATCGCCTCGCAGATGTCCTGGGAGTCGGCGATGGGCCTGGTGTTCCTGGAGGGCGTGATCATCGGGATCCTGGTGCTGACCGGGTTCCGCACCGCCGTGTTCAACGCCATCCCACCCCAGCTCAAGACCGCGATCAGCGTCGGCATCGGCCTGTTCATCGCCCTGATCGGTTTCGTGGACTCGGGCTTCGTCCGCCGGGTGGCCGCGGGGCCGCCCCTGGAACTCGGCATCGCGGGTTCGCTGGCCAGCTGGCCGATCTTCGTCTTCGTGGTCGGCCTGCTGCTGATGGTGGTGCTGGTGGCGCGTAAGACGAAGGGCGCCATCCTGATCGGCATCGTCGCCACGACGGTTCTCGCGATCATCGTCCAGGCCGTCACCAAGGTCGGCGCCGCGACGGTGCCGGGCCAGGACCCCAACCCGGCGGGCTGGCAGCTCGTCGTTCCGGAAATGCCCAAGGAGATCTTCGGGTTCCACAACCCGCTGGTGCTGTTCGCGGAGTTCGACCCGATCGGTGCCTTCGGCTCGGTCTCGGTCATCGTGGCCCTGCTGCTCATCTTCACCCTGCTGATCACCGACTTCTTCGACACCATGGGCACGATCGTGGGCGTCGGCAGCCAGGCCGGGTTGGTCAAGGAGGACGGCACCCTGCCCAGGACCAGGGAGATCCTCCTCGTCGACTCGATCGGTGCGGCGGCCGGAGGCGCGGCCTCCGTCTCCTCCAACACGACCTACATCGAGTCGGCCGCGGGTGTCGGCGAGGGCGCGCGCACCGGCCTCGCCAGCGTCGTCACCGGCGCCCTGTTCCTGCTGGCGATCTTCTTCTCACCGCTCGTCGCCGTCGTCCCCTACGAGGCCGCCGCCCCCGCCCTGGTCGTGGTCGGCTTCCTGATGATGACCTCGATCCGGGAGATCGACTTCACCGACTACGAGATCGCCATCCCGGCGTTCCTCACGATCGTCCTGATGCCGTTCACGTACTCGATCGCCACCGGTATCGGCGCGGGCTTCGTCACCTTCGTGCTGATCAAGCTGATCAAGGGCAAGGCCCGCGAACTGCACGCGCTGATGTGGATCGTCGCGGCGCTGTTCGCCGTCTACTTCGCCCTCGGCCCGATCAAGGCCCTGCTCAACCTGGGCTGAGAGTCGGCGCGGAAGCCGTCACGGTGCTCGACCCATGTCGGTCGCCGTGGCGGCTTTCGCGTGTCAAGGGCGACTGCTTCACGCCAAGATTGGCGAGCCCTGGCCGTCCGGCGCGCCGTACGGCCCGCGTCGAGAAGTAAACCCCTGGAGGGAATCACGTGCAGTCGTATATAGTTAGCAAAGGTAATGACTTATGATAACGAATCATCCCAGGAAGGACCACGTCGCGATCCTGCGAAGCGACGCCGGTCTGGCTTCGGCCCTGCGCGTGTCTCTGGCACGACTGAACAGGCGCCTGCGCAGGCAGGCCGCGGTGCACTCGCTGACGCCCACCCAGCTCGCGACCCTCGCCGCCGTGGAACGGCATTCCGGGATAACCCCCGGAGAATTGGCCGATCTAGAGAAGGTGCAACCGCCCTCGATGACCCGCGTGATCGCCGTGCTGGTCGAGCGGGGGCTGGTGTCGCGTACACCGCACCCGACCGACCGGCGCCAGGTGACCGTGAGCGTGACCGACCAGGGTTCGGCGCTGCTGAAGGAGGAGCGCCGTCTCAAGGAGGCGTGGCTGACGCGGCAGCTGAAGGAGCTGACACCCGAGGAGAGGGCGACGCTCAGGCAGGCGGCCCCGATACTGGAGAAGCTCAGCCGGATCTAGCCGACCCCGAGGAACCCGGGGCCCCGGCGGTCCCGAGTGACGCCGGGGCGTCCGCCGTGCCAGGCGGAAAGTCCAGGAGAAGGCTCGGACTGCGGGCGCGGATGCGGCGGCGGGCCGCGAGGGCCGCCACCGTGAACGAGCTCCAGGCCACCGAGAGCGGATCGGCCCAGGCCGTGCCCGAGACGCGGGACGGGATGTTCCGGTCGCTCCGCGTCTACAACTACCGGCTGTTCGCGGCCGGAGGCGTGGTCTCCAACGTCGGCACCTGGATGCAGCGCACTGCGCAGGACTGGCTGGTGCTCGACCTGACGAAGGGCAGCGCCGCCGCGCTGGGCCTGACCGTCGCGCTGCAGTTCCTGCCGCTGCTGCTGTTCGGCCTCTGGGGCGGCATGCTCGCCGACCGCTACCCCAAACGGTCGCTGCTGATCGTCTGCCAGTCGCTGATGGGCCTGCTCGCGCTCACCATGGGTGTGCTCACCGTGACCGGCTCGGCCCAGGTCTGGCAGGTGTACGTGATGGCCTTCATGCTCGGCCTCATCGCCTGTGTCGAGATACCGACCCGGCAGGCGTTCGTCGTCGAGATGGTCGGCCGCAAGGACCTGTCCAACGCGATCGCGCTGAACGCGTCGAGCTTCAACCTGGCCCGCGTGGTCGGCCCGGCCGTCGCCGGTGTCCTGATCCACGCGCTGGGGGGCACCGGCCCGATCTTTCTGATCAATTTCGTGTCGTTCGCCGCGGTGCTCAGCGGGCTGCTGCTGATGCGCACCTCCCAGCTGACCACCCCGGAACCGGTTCCCAGGGGGAAGGGCCAGCTCCGCGAGGGGCTGCGCTACGTGATGGAGCGCTCCGAGCTGCTCATGCCGATACTGCTGATCGCCTTCGTCTCGATGTTCACGCAGTCGTTCTCGATGTCGATAGCGCTGATGGCGCGCGAGGTCTTCGGGGCCGGGGCCTCCTCGTTCGGGCTCGCCTCCAGCATGTTCGCGGTCGGAGCGCTGGCGGGTGCCCTCGTGGCGGCGCGGCGGGTCAAGCCGAGCAGGCGCCTGCTGGTCGGCGGCGCCGTCGCGTTCGGCCTGTTCCAGATCGCCAGCGGCCTGGCACCCTGGTATCCGCTCTACCTGATCCTGCTCGTGCCCACCGGCGTCGCGCTGATCTCGATAAACACCGCGGCCAACGCCAGCGTGCAGCTGGCCACCTCGCCGGAGATGCGCGGCCGGGTGATGGGGATCTACGTGCTCGTGTTCACCGGGGGAGCCCCCCTCGGCGCGCCGCTGCTCGGCTGGATCTCCGAGCTGGGCGGGGTGCGTACCGGAGTCGTGATCGGCGGGGTGCTCACCCTGATCGGCGCCGCTGCGGCGACAATGCTGACAAGGCTGATCAGCAGGAGGTCGCATGCGGCTGTTCGTGGGATTACCGCCGCCGGCGCCGGCGCGTGATGAGCTCGTCCGCGCCCTCGAACCTCACCTGGTGCGATGGCCGGGGCTGCGCTGGCTGGACGCGGAGAACTGGCACGTGACGCTGGCGTTCCTGGGGGAGGTGCCCGACCGGGTGCTGCCCGAGCTGCGGACGCGCCTCGCCAGGGCGGCCGCGCGGCACGCTCCGATGACGCTGTCCTTCGCCGGCGCCGGCGCGTTTCCCTCGGCGGGCAGGGCCCGGGTCTTCTGGACCGGGCTGTGCGGTGACCTCCCCCGGCTGGGCCGCCTGGCCGACTCCGTGGCGGCCGGGGCGCGCCGCGCCGGAGCCGGACAGGCGGAGCACCGGAGGTTCACACCGCATCTGAGTCTGGCCAGATGCCGCCCCGAGACGGACATCGGTCCCCTGGTCGAGGCGTTCGGGCCGTTCTCCGGCACCGAGTGGGAACTGGAGACGGTGCACCTGATACGGAGCAACCTCGGAGCCAGGGTTCGCTACGAAACGGTTGAGGAATGGGACCTGGCGGCACGGGCACCTCGTGGGCAGGGCTAGGCTCCAGGGCGTGGATCGTCCCCGTCGCTGGCTGCTGCCCACGGTGCTCGTGCTTCTCGTGCTCCTCGTGGTGATCGGCGCACTCGTGTCCTAGGCCCCGTGTCCCTTGGATCTGCAGGCGGGGCCTCGTCGGTCACCGCGCCTCACGAGAGGCCCGCTGACCGAGCCTGGCCACGGCGAGATCCGCGGGACAGGGGCTCTGGCCGCCCACCGGCGGCTTGCCCGGCGATCTCGCGGGGGTCACCGTTCGGGCACCGCCTACCAGGCGTACTCCTCCGGCGCCGTCTTGAAGCCGGGGAAGATCTCGTCCAGGCGGGTCAGGGCCTTCTCGTCCAGCGCGATCTCCAGCGCCTTGGTGGTGCCGTCGAGCTGGTCGAGCGTGCGCGGCCCGATGATCGGCGCGGTGACGACCTGCTGGTGGAGCAGCCAGGCCAGCGCGAGGTTGGCCGGGTCCACACCGAGCTCGTCCGCGAACGCCTCGTAGCGCTCGATCTTGTCGCGGTGCTTCTCCAACTGGGCGGTGATCTGCTCCGAGGCCGACCGGCCCTTGTCGATCTTCTTGAGGATGCCGCCGAGCAGGCCGCCCGCGAGCGGGCTCCACGGGATCAGACCCAGGCCGTAGTCCTCGGCCGCCGGGATGACCTCAAGCTCGGGGGCGCGGACGATCAGGTTGTAGTGGGACTGCTCGGAGACCAGGCCGAGAGTGTTGCGCCGCCGCGCGCTCTCCTGGGCCTTGGCGATGTGCCAGCCCGCGAAGTTGGACGACCCCACGTACAGGATCTTGCCCTGCTGCTTGAGGATGTCCATGGCCTCCCAGAACTCCTCGAACGGGGTGTTCCGGTCGATGTGGTGTGCCTGGTAGAGATCGATGTAGTCGGTCTGCATCCGCTTCAGCGACGCGTCGGCGGCGCGCCGGATGTTGAGCGCGGACAGGCGACCCTCATTGGGCCAGTCGCCCATGTCACCGTAGAGCTTCGTGGCGATCACCGTCTTCTCGCGGCGCTCGCCTCCCTTGGCGAACCATCGGCCGATGATCTTCTCGGTGATGCCCTCGCCCTTCTTCCAGCCGTACACGTTGGCCGTGTCGAAGAAGTTGATCCCCAGCTCATGGGCGTGGTCCATGATCGCGAAGGAGTCTTCCTCCGAGGTCAAGGGGCCGAAGTTCATCGTGCCCAGGCAGAGGCGGCTGACCTTCAGGCCGGTACGGCCAAGCTGCGTGTATTCCATGCGCCCCACACTAAATACCTGGAGTGCACTCCAGGCGAGAGGAATCAGCGGGGAAATCCGTGTCGGCCGGCCCCGTCGCGTCTGTGCTGCCCGCCGGTCCCGCCGGGGCATGATGGCTGGATGCTGAGTAAGCCGGGGGAAGTCTTGGTTCGCGCGTTCGCGGTGGTCGGCCTGACCGCGGCCATGGCCTTCACGGGGCAGAGCGCATCGGTGGGCGACGGGCGGGCGGCATGGGCCGACGCGGGTCAGGGCGCGGGGCAGGGGGTGCGGGCGGACGGTGAGGAGCGGATGCTCTTTCGCTTCAAGGACAGCCGGATCAGCGAGTCGAGCGGGCTGGCGGTCTCGCCGACCCACGAGGACGTCTACTACACGCACAACGACAGCGGCGCCGGGCCGGTCTTCTACGCGGTCGGTCCCAACGGTCAGACCCGCGCGACCTTCACCCTGCGGGGGGCGGAGGCCCGCGACTGGGAGGGCATGGCCGCCTCCATCGACCAGAAGACCGGCCGGGGGGTGCTCTGGTTCGCGGACATCGGCGACAACTTCGACGGGGCCTGGCCCGATATCTCGGTATACAAGGTCGCGGAGCCCACGGTGCTGAGCGACGCCGTCGTCCCCGCCGTGCGCTACCGCTTCCGCTACGAGGACGGCGGGCACAACGCGGAGGGCGTCATGGTGAACCCCCGCACCGGGCGCCTCTACATCGTGACCAAGCAGTTCGCCGGCGCCGTCTACGAGGCACCGAAACGGCTGCGCACCGACAGGGTCAACGTGCTCCGCAAGGTCGGCCCGGCGCCCATCATGGCCACCGACGCCGCCTACGCTCCCGACGGGTCGAGCTTCGTGATCCGGACCTACTTCTCCGCCACGGTCTACCGTGCTCCCGGCGAACAGATCACCCGGGTGACGATGCCGCAGCTGGAGCAGGCCGAGTCGATCACCTACACGCGTGACGGCAGGTACCTGCTGACCGGTAGCGAGGGGAAGCGTAGCCCGGTCTACCAGGTGCCGCTGCCCGAGGAGGTTCTCCGTGAGGCGGCTCCGGAACCCACGACCGCCCTGCGGCGGGCGGCTCCCGCACCGGCTCCCACGCCGGATCCCGAACTGGCCTCCACGCCGGTCGCCGGGGCGAAGGCCGAACAGGGCGACACCGGCGAGGACGCGGGGGTGCCGACCTCGGCCGTGCTTCTCTGGCTGGCCATCGCCGCGGGCGCGACGGGCACCATCACCTTGATCGCCCGTAACACCCGCTGAGAGACGATCGGGCCGTCTCGGCTGGTTCAGTCGGGAAGTTGTGGGTGGTGGGGGGAGGTGTGGGCCAGTTTGATCGTCCGCAACGTCTGCTGAGAGGTGATCGGGCCGTCTTGGCTGGTTCAGTCGGGAAGTTGTGGGTGGTGGGGGGAGGTGTGGGACAGGGAGGCCGCCACGTCGGCGTCGATGGGAAACCAGGCGTACAGCCCGGTTATCTGCAGAAGACGTTCCAGGACGTCCGACACCTCCGCCAGCCGCAACCAGCCGCCCGCCTCCGAGGTCATGCGCACGCCGCTGAGAAGCACCCGCAGCCCGGTGGAGTCGCAGAAAGTGATCTTCTGGGCGTCGACGACGATACGGGGGTGGTATTCGGAGACCAGCCGCTCGATGGTCTCCCTGAGTAGCTCGCTGGAGTTACGGTCGATATCGCCCGCGACGCTGATCACGGTGCAGCCGGCACGCTCGTGGTGGTCGACGCCGATGGAGAGTTCTCTGCTCATCGCCTCGCATTTCCACCCGGTGAAGCTGTCGGTTTCGGCTGTCGTCCGACCTGATCAAGGTATACCCCGCCGGACCGCCGGGGTGGGCGACGGGCGGGAGACATGTGCGTAACGGCTACGAGGACCATCGCTCGTCTCCCGTGCCGCCGACCGGTCCGGAACGTGACCCCATGCCGAAGATGAATGACCGCATCCAGATTTATTGCCCTGACATATTCGGGTATTCCTCAACCGTCCCGGATGGATTTCCGGCAATAGGCAATGATGGTTAAGAACCAGAGGGGTTATCCCTTCTCTTCCAGTGAGGATTGCCGATAACTTTCGAAGATGCGCGTTCTGGTAACCGGGGCATCAGGTTTCGTCGGCTCGCATGCGGTCGCCGCGCTTCTCGCCGACGGGCACGAGCCGCTTCTTCTCATACGCAATCCAGAGAGAACGCGCGAAGTGCTGGCCGGTGTCGGGGTGACGGATCCGGTTCCCCTGCACAGGGCCGATATCCGCGACACTGCGGCCGTGCGGGACGGGCTCGAACAGTGTGACGCGGTCATTCACGCCGCCGCGGAAATCGGGGTCATCGGCCGTGTCGGTGACCTGGCCGGTACGAATGTGACCGGAGCGAAGAACGTCCTCGGGCAGGCCGTCGAACTCGGTCTCGACCCGGTCGTGCACATCTCGAGCATCGGTGTCTTCGTGCCCCCGACCGGCCCGGTGATCACGACCGAGAGTCCGCTTTCCACGCCGAGGAACGAGTACGGCAGAAGCAAGATCTCCGCCGAGCACTACGCCAGGCGGCTTCAGGAACAGGGGATGCCGGTCACGATCGTCTACCCGGCGGCGGTCGCCGGACCGTGCCAGCCCGCGCTGGACGCGCTGATGGACGGGCTGCGCGCGGGGCTGGAACAGGGATGGCCGATCACCGCCGGTGGCGTCGGCGTCGTCGACGTACGGGATCTGGCTCTCATACTCGCCCGCTGCCTCGAACCGGGGCGGGGACCTCGCCGGTTCATGCTGGGCGGGCACTACCTCACCTGGGCGCAGCTCGCCGACGTCTGCGACGAGGTGACCGGGAACCGCTGCCGGAGGTTCCGGGTCCACCGCTCGGTGCTGCGCGGCGCGGCGGCCGTGGTCGACGCGATGAAACTGATCAAGGAGATCGACTACCCGCTGACCAGGGACGCCGTCGAGATGATGGTCACGATGGTCCGCGCGTACGACACCCCGACCCTTGAGGCGCTCGGCGTGGGGCTGCGGCCGGTCCAGGAGACCGTCACCGACTCGCTGCGCTGGCTGGCGCAGGAAGGGCATCTCGGTCTGGACAAGGTCGGCAGGCTGGCGGGTAGTGTCACGCGGTAACGCGATCCCTCCAGCGCGACAGGGGTGGCGGCGGTGACCACCTCACAGTCAGGAGTCGACGATGGACGTCGGGTTGGCCGTGGCCGGTTCGCGGGTGGGCGTCGGCGATGGGTGCCGGGGTCGAGGTGTGGGCGGGGGACGGCGATGAACGTCGGTCTGGCCGTGGCCGGTTTGTGGGTGGGTGTCGGCGATGGGTGCCGGGGTCGAGGTGTGGGTGGGGGGTGGCGATGAACGTCGGGGTCGTCGGTGCGGGGATCGTCGGTCTGGCCGTGGCCAGGGAGGTGGCGCTGACCCGCGGGGCCAGAGTGACGGTGCTGGACAAGGAGGACCGCGTCGGAGCCCACCAGACCGGGCACAACAGCGGCGTCGTCCACGCCGGGATCTACTACCGGCCCGGCTCGCTCAAGGCCACGCTCTGCCGTGAGGGCGTGGCACTGCTGCGGCAGTACTGCGCCGAGCACCGTATCCCCTACGACGAGGTCGGCAAGCTCGTCGTCGCCTCGACCTCGGCCGAGCGGCCCGAGCTGCGGCGGATCGCCGAGCGGGCCCGTGCGAACGGGGTTCCCGGCATCGCCGAGCTGGACGCGCTGGCCCTGCGGGAGGTCGAGCCGCACACCGTCGGCACGGGTGCCGTGCACTCCCCGCGCACCGCGATCGCCGACTTCCCCGCCGTCGCCAGGCGTCTGGCCGCGGATGTGGAGGAGAACGGCGGATCGGTGCTGCTCTCACACCCGGTGCGCGCGGTACGGGAGACCGCGAGCGGGGTGAAGGTCCTGGCGGGGGAGCGGACGCTGAGCTTCGACCGGCTGATCGTCTGTGCCGGGCTCGGTACCGACACCGTCGCACGGATGGTCAAGGCCGCCGGGGACGTGCGGATCGTCCCTTTCCGCGGTGAGTACTACGCGCTGGCCGGCGCGGCGAAGGACCTGGTCCGAGGGCTCGTCTACCCGGTTCCCGACCCCCGCTACCCGTTCCTCGGCGTGCACCTGACCCGCAGGATCGACGGTGAGGTGCTGGTCGGCCCCAACGCGGTCATGGCGTTGGCGCTGGAGGGCTACTCCTGGCGGGACGTCGACCTGGTGGAGCTGGGCCGGATTCTGGCCTGGCGTGGCACCCGGCGGCTGGCCGCCCGGCACTGGCGGACCGGGATCAGGGAGGTGACCGGTTCGATGGGCAGGAGGTCGTTCCTGAAGGCCGCGCGCCGCTACGTCCCGGCCCTGACCGCCGCCGACCTGGTCAGGACCACCGGCGGCGTTCGCGCACAGGCCGTGGACGCCTCCGGCGGCATGCTGGACGACTTCGCGATCGACGTGCACGGCCGCGTCGCCCTCGTGCGCAACGCCCCCTCACCGGCGGCAACCTCCAGCCTGGCCATTGCCAGACATATTGTGGGGTTAGCCTCTGTGTTGACCAGTTAACTGCTTTCTCATGTGGGCCGGTGAAAATAGACCAGTGACCGACTCACCCGAGGCACGTCTGCTGATCGTCGAGGACGAGCCGAACATCCTTGAGCTTCTGGCCGCGAGCCTGAGGTTCGCCGGGTTCGGCGTCAACACGGCGGGCAACGGCACGGACGCCGTCGCCGCCGTCCAGCGGCACCGGCCCGATCTCATCGTGCTTGACGTGATGCTCCCGGACATGGACGGCTTCGACGTCGTACGGCGTCTGCGCGGTGGTGGCAGCGACACCCCCGTGGTCTTCCTCACCGCGCGCGACGCCACCGAGGACAAGATCCGGGGGCTGACCCTGGGCGGGGACGACTACGTGACCAAGCCGTTCAGCCTGGAGGAGGTCGTGGCCCGGATCAGGGCGGTGCTGCGCCGTACCGGCTCCGGCGACCTCGCCCCCCGCCAGCCCCGGCTCAACTTCGCGGACGTCGAGCTCGACGAGGAGAGCCACGAGGTGTGGCGCAAGGGCAAGGCGGTGGCACTGTCCCCCACGGAGTTCAAACTGCTCCGCTACTTCATGGCGAACGCGGGGCGGGTGCTGTCCAAGGCCCAGATTCTCGACCACGTGTGGGACTACGACTTCCGGGGCGATGTCGGGATCGTGGAGTCCTACGTCTCCGTGCTCCGTCGCAAGATCGACAACACGGACCCGCGGCTGATCCACACGCTGCGTGGCGTCGGATACGTGTTGCGCCTGCCGCCGACGCCGTGATGCTCAACGCGACCCCGCTGCGGGTGAAGCTGATCGCCGTCATCCTGGCCCTGCTGACGATCGCGCTCACCCTCATCGGGATCGGCAGTGTCTCGATCATGCGTGGTTACCTGATCGACCGCGTCGACACCCAGATCGACATGATGGTCGACACCGCGCTGCGCCGGATGAACCGGGGAGTCATACCGATCGGCAAGCCGCTGTCGCCCGACGCGAGGTTGGAGCTCCGCGGCTCCAGCGGCAGGACCTTCGACGTCTACAGCGGCGCCGACGTGGAGGGCAAGCCGGGGCCGTCGGTGCCTCAGGGCCAGGACAACCGGCCGTTCGACAGCGGCGACTGGCGAGCTCGCGCGGTCCCGTTGAACGGCGGTGGAAATCTCGTCGCCGCCGTGGACATGGCCGAGGTCCGGCAGATCGTCGGCCAGCTGGCGCTGGTGGAACTTCTCGGCGGTGGCGGTCTGATGCTGATGCTCGCCGGGGCCGGGATTTTGATCATCCGCAGGAGCCTGCGCCCGCTGGAGGAGATCGAGCGCACCGCCGAGGCCATCGCCGCCGGAGACCTGAGCCGCCGGGTCCCCGATGCCGACCCGCGCACCGAGGTGGGCCGCCTCGGCCGGTCGCTCAACGGCATGCTCGCCCAGATCGAGACCGCCTTTCGGGCCCGTTCGGAGTCGGAGTCCTCGGCTCGCAGGTCGGAGGAGCGCATGCGAAGGTTCGTGGCGGACGCCTCGCACGAGCTCCGCACGCCGCTGACCTCGATCCGGGGGTTCGCCGAGTTCTACCGGCAGGGGCCGGGAATCGACGCCGCGCCGCTGATGCGCCGGGTCGAGTCCGAGGCGGTCAGGATGGGCCTGCTCGTCGACGACCTGTTGATGCTCGCCCGAATGGACCAGCAACGGCCGCTGGTCATGCGCCCGGTCGACCTGCTCGCCATCGCCGCCGACGCCGTCCACGACGCCCGCATCCTCGCCCCCGAGCGCGAGGTCACGCTCTCGGTGGACGGTTCCGCGCTCATCGTCTCCGGCGACGAGGTACGGCTCCGCCAGGTCGTGGGCAACCTCATGACCAACGCGCTCACCCACACTCCCGAGCGGACCCCCGTGCGGGTGGCGCTCTCCGCCGATGACGGGATGGCCGTCATCGAGGTCGCGGACGAGGGGCCCGGCCTCACCTCCGAGCAGCGCGAACGCGTTTTCGAGCGGTTCTACCGGGTCGACTCCGCCCGGGGGCGCCGCGCCCCCGAGGACGGCGGGAGCGGGCTCGGCCTGGCCATCGTGGCCGCGATGGTCGAGGCCCACGGCGGCAGCGTCGCCGTGGACTCGGAACTCGGCAAGGGCGCGACGTTCCGGGTGCTTCTTCCCCTCGCCCCCGAGTCCGACTGACCTCCCGTCCGGTACGACGCAGTCTGTTCGGGGTGGGGCCGGGGTGTGGCGGCCCCACCCCGGCTCTCGTGCCGGCGGTGGTCGTCCGGGCTCAGCGGGCGCCGGTGCCGGCCTCCGGCCAGCTGCTGTCGGGGAACTCCCCGCCGGCCGCGCCGCCGGGCAGTACCACCCGGTCGTTCTCGGCCAGCCCTGAGGTGATCTCGACGTACTGGTCGCCCCGGACGCCCGTCTCCACGACCCGCTCGACGCCGCCCTGCACGGTGACCCGGGAGACCCCCGCACTGGTCCTCACCGCCTGGGCCGGGACGTAGAGAGCCTCCGCCGACTTGGCGACGGTCACGGTGACCGAGGCGGTCTGGCCCACCATGAGGTCCGCCGGGGGCTCGTCGAACGCGATCGTGACGCCGTACCTCACCAGGCGGTCCGTGGTGGTCGCGGTGGGGGCGATGCCGGTCACGGTGCCCGTGTACCGCTTCCCCTGCCGGGTGGCCAGGGTGATCGCCGCCTGCTGGCCCAGCTCCAGGCTGCCGATGTCCGACTCGGTGAACAGCGCCTCCACCTGAAGCTCGTCCAGGTCCCCCAGGGTGAGGAACGTCCCGGTGCCCGCGCTGTCGCCGACCGCGCCGGCCACGGACATGACGGTGCCGTCGGCGGGAGCGACGATCCGCACGCCCGCCAGTTCCTCCTTGGCGTCGGTCAGCTCCGCCTGGGCCTGCTTCACGCGGGCCTCGGCCTGCTCCACGCTGAGCGTCCCCCGCCCGGCCCCGCCGCTCTGTCCGGTGTTCGGGACGGTGTTCGGGGCGGTGCCCTGCTTGGCGGCCTGCCCGGAGTTCCGGCCCGCACCCGCGCCTGCGTTCGCACCTGCGCCGGTGTTCGCACCCGCGCCGGTGTTCGCGCCCGGCTTCGGGGTGGAGCATCCGGTGGGTCCGGGGGTCGGCGTCCTGACGGTGGTGGGCCTGGCGGTCGCCGTCGGCTTGGCCACGCCGGTGGGGGCGGCTGTCGGGCCGGGGTGGGCCGTCGGTCCTGCGGGCCCACCCGGGCCGGTCGTCGGACCGGAGGGCTGGGCCGTGGGCACCGGCTCCGTGGTCGCGGGCGGCCCGCCACCGTCCGGCCTCGCGGTCACGGTGACCGTCGCGGTGGCCGTCACCGTCACCGTCGGAGCGGCCGTCACGGTGACGGTGACCGTCGGGGCGGGCTGGGGAGAGTCGTCCCCCGGCTGTCCCGCCGCTGACGGGGTGGGAGTGGGCGTCGCGGGCGAGGTCCGGGTGAGCGCGGCGGCCGTAGTGGAGGAGCGCGCCGGGTCAGGTACGGGCGTCGGGGTGACCGGTGCCGTCATGAGGCGGTATCCGGCGGGTGCGATACCAGCGGCCGGGACGACCCGTACCTCCCGCTCCGCTCCGGTCGGCTCGGGCGCCGGGGCCGGGGCGCTCGTCCCGGTCGGTGCGGGGGTGGCGCCCGCCCCCGGAGGCCGCGTCGCGGTGGGCTCGCATCCGGTCTGCCCGGCGGGATCGGACCGGCCGGTCCCGGTCTGGCCCGGTGTCGACTGCTGCTGCTGCTGCTGGGGAGCTCCGCCTGCCGCGTCCCCCGCTGTGTTTCCGGTCGTGCTTCCGGCCTCCTCCAGCGCCTCCTCGGCCGCCGCGAGCTGCGCCTTCGCGGCGGTGTAACGCTCGCGTGCGGGTGCGGAGCCGATCCTGGCGAGCACATCCCCCTTGCTGACCTTGTCCCCGGCCTTGACATAGACCTTCGTGACCGTTCCCGATCCGCCGAAGGCCAGGTCCCGGGTGCCGTCGTCCACGGTGTTGCCCGCGGCCGACACCGCGGCGGTCACCGTCCCGCGCCTGGCGGAGGCCAACTCCACCCGGGGAGCCTGGTCGGAGCCGCCGTCGAGCACGACGATCGCGCCCGCGCCCACCAGGACGAGGGCGGCGAGGGCAAGCCCTCCCACGCGCAGGTTCTTCGACAGATGGGTCGGTCTCATGGCGGACAATCCTGGACCGTCTGATTCACAGCATGCTCACAGGTGCCTGAAGGTTTGCTGTGCATCCTGAGCGGTACGACACGGTCTACAGGAAATCTTCAGCCTTTGTCGGGGTAGGCCCAAGCCTGGTACGCCAGGGTCGAGCGCTGTGAAGCTGTCGACCAAGCGCGGAGCGCTGATCGTGAACGGGACCCTCGGGGTCCTGTTGCTGGGCGGAGCGGTGATCGCCTACTCCTCCCTCGGCGGCGAGGCCTCATCCGCCGACGCCGCGGTGCGGACCGTGCAGGTGACCCGGGCCTCCGTCTCCGCCTCCGTCTCCGCCTCGGGGACCGTGGCCAGCGCCCGCGCGCGGGCGCTGGATTTCGCATCGAGCGGTACCGTCGAGAAGATCTACGTCAAGGTGGGGGACAAGGTCACCAAGGGCCAGATCCTCGCCAGACTGGACGACGACTCGGCGCAGGAGAGCCTGGACGCGGCCGCCGCCGCCCTCGACACCGCGGACGACGACACCTCGACCGCCGCGGCCTACGCCCAGTACATCACGGCCAGGAACACCTACCGGGCCGCGAAGCGCGCTGTGGACGGCACGGTCATCAAGGCGCCGTTCTCCGGTACGGTCACCGCGGTCAACGGCACGGTCGGGGGCTCCTCGGGCGCCTCCGCCAAGGCCACCGGAAACACCGGAAACACCGGCGGCGCGGGCAACTCGGGCAACGCGGCCGGTGCGGGTTCCTCCGGCGGTGCGGCGAGCGGCTCGGGCGGTTTCATCGACATCGCGGACACCGGCAGGCTCCAACTCGTCGGCACCTTCACGGAGTCCGACGTCACCCGGCTCAAGGTCGGCCAGGCGGCCTCCATCGGGTTCGACGCGCTCAACGGCGTCACCGCGGCCGGGAAGGTCACCCAGATCCAGCCGACCGCCACCACCAGCAACAACGTGGTCCAGTACCCGGTGACGATCTCCTTCACCGAGGTGCCGGACGAGGTCAGGCTGGGCCAGACCGCCACGGTCGGGGTCGTCGTCGAGAGCGTGGAGAACGTGCTCGCGCTCTCCTCCACGGTGATCTCCACCACGGGCTCCCGCAGCACGGTGATGGTCCTGCGCGACGGGCAGCAGGTGCCCGTCCAGGTGGAGGTCGGGGTCAAGGGCGACACGCTCACCGAGATCAAATCCGGGCTGAACGAGGGCGACCAGGTGGTCCGCCCGGCGGCCACCGGGACCACCCAGCAGGGCGGCTTCCCCGGCTTCGGGGGCGGGGGCGGCGGTCGCGGTATCGGCGGCGGTGGCGGCTTCGGCGGCGGGGGAGGGGCCGGCAGATGACCGTCCCCGTCCTCTCCCTGAAGGACATCACCAAGGTGTACGGCCGAGGAGACGCCGAGGTCCGGGCGTTGCGCGGTGTCTCGCTCAGCGTCGAACGGGGCGACTACGTCGCCATCATGGGCGCCTCCGGGTCCGGCAAGTCCACGCTCATGAACATCCTGGGTTGCCTGGACGTGCCCACTTCGGGCGATTACCGCATCGATGGCACCGATGTCGGCTCGCTGGACGAGCGCCGGCTCGCCGTGCTCCGCAACCGGAAGATCGGCTTCGTCTTCCAGTCGTTCAACCTCATCCCCCGGATGAGCGCGCTCGCCAACGTCGAGCTGCCCATGGCGTACGGCGGGGTCGGCGCCGCGGACCGGCGGGCCCGCGCCCTGGCGGCCCTGGAGCAGGTCGGTCTCTCCGACCGGGTCCGCCACGAGCCGAACGAGCTCTCCGGTGGCCAGCAGCAGCGGGTGGCCGTGGCCAGGGCGCTGGTCACCGCGCCCGCCCTCCTCCTCGCCGACGAGCCGACCGGCAACCTCGACACCGCCTCCACCGAGGACGTGCTGGGCATCCTCGACGGGCTCAGCGTCTCAGGCAGGACGATCGTGATCATCACCCATGAGGATGACGTGGCCGCTCACGCCAAGCGGGTCATCCGTCTGGTGGACGGCCGGATCATCGAGGACCGCCGCCAGGCCCCCGTCGACGGGCTCCCGCCCCGCATGCCGGAGGTCATCGCGTGAGCCAACTGGAGATCCTGCGGTTCGCACTCCGCGGGCTGGCCGCGAACAAGCTGCGCAGCTTCCTGACCACGCTCGGCATCCTGATCGGGGTGGCGGCCGTGATCCTGCTGGTCGCCTTCGGCGAGGGAGCCTCACAGAGCATCCAGCAGTCCATCCAGCGGCTCGGCGCCAACACCCTCACCATCTCGGCGTCCTTCGCCGGGGGCGGTGGAGGCGGTGGCGGTTTCGGCGGCGCCGGGGGAGGCCGGGTGAGCGCGGGACAGAACGCCGGCCCGCGTACCCAGGCCAGGCCGCTCACCCTGGAGGACGCCAGAGCGCTGACCGACCACGAGCAGGTGCCCTCGGTACGGAGCGTGTCGCCCGTGGTGACCGCGAACTCGGCCGCCGCGGTCCACGAGGGCGCCAGCCATACGATCGCGCAGCTCGTGGGCACCTACCCCAGCTACTTCGAGGCGACGAACAAGCCCGTGGAGAGCGGTACCTACTTCGTCAACGACGACGTGATCACCGCCAGGAAGGTCATGGTGATCGGGCGGACCGTGGCCGAGGGGCTGTTCGGCACCGCCGATCCGGTCGGCAAGCCGGTCAGCGTCTCAGGCGTGCCGTTCACCGTGATCGGGGTGCTCAAGGAGTCGGGCTCCACGGGCATGCAGGACGCCGATGACGTGGCCATCGTGCCGTTGCCCGCCGTGCAGCAGAGCCTGACCGGGTTCGGCGCGCTCGGTTCCATCATCGTGCAGGCGACCGGTGCGGACGCCACCGACTCGGCGCAGGCCGAGGTCACCGCCGTACTCAACCAGCGGCACGGCATCACCCCGACGGGCACCGCGGACTACCGGATCCTGAACCAGGCCACCCTGCAGGAGACGGTCAGCTCGACCATCGGGATCTTCACCGCCCTGCTCGGTGCGGTCGCCGCCATCTCCCTGCTGGTCGGCGGCATCGGCATCACCAACATCATGCTGGTCACCGTCACCGAGCGGACCAGGGAGATCGGCATCAGAAAGGCCATCGGCGCGCCCAGGAGCGCCATTCTCGGCCAGTTCCTGCTGGAGGCGACGGTGCTGAGCCTGGTGGGCGGCCTGCTGGGCGTCGCGATCGCGTTCGCCGGCACCCGCTTCACGATCGCCGGGATCTCACCGGTGCTCGTACCGTCCTCGATCGCACTGGCCCTCGGCGTCTCGGTGGGCATCGGGCTGTTCTTCGGCGGCTACCCGGCCAACCGGGCGGCCAAGCTCCGGCCCATCGAGGCCCTGCGCCACGAGTGACCCGTACGGCTTAGGCAAGGAGAGAGACATGGGCGGCAACGCCGACGAGACGGTCCCGGCGGGGAGATCCCTGGAGGGCTCCCCGTTCCGGGGGGACCTGGACAGCGAGCTGGCGGCCCGGCCGCCGCGCCGGCTGTCCACGCTCACCCTCGTGCTGGGCGCCGGGGTGATGCTCGTGGCAGGGGTGATCGTGGGCATCCAGGTGCAGAAGGCGACGGGTGGCACGTCCGGTCCCACCGGTGTCCCGGGAGCCGCGATGCGGCAGGGTGTGGGTCCCGGCGGCTTTGGAAACGGGCAGCAGGGTGGCCAGGGGCCGGGGTCGGGGCCGGGGCAGGGCGGTGGCGGCCGGGGCGGCATGACCGTCGGCACCGTGCAGCGGGTGGAGGGCGAGAAGGTCTACCTCCAGACGGCCGACGGATCCGTCGTGACGGTGAACACCACGGACGAGACGTCCGTGCGCCTCACCAAGGAGGGCAGGGTCGCGGACCTCAAGCCCGGTGGCACGGTGGTCGTACAGGGAGCCAGGGCCGAGGACGGCTCGGTCAGCGCGACCGCGATCAACGAGGGGGGCGGCCGACGGTGAGCCGGTTCCCAGGAAACGTTCAGCTTCGGCTGAGCTTCGTTCCAGAGAGGTGAGCGAGCCTCAGGGGGTGCTGGACAGAGTGGAAGCCCGATTGCTGGTCGTGGACGACGAACCGAATATCAGGGAGCTGCTCTCGGCCAGCCTGCGACTGTCCGGGTTCGAGGTGGTGACCGCGGTGGACGGTCGGGAGGCTGTGCAGTTCGCCGAGCGCATCCGCCCCGACCTCGTCGTGCTGGACGTGATGCTGCCCGACATGGATGGCTTCGCCGTGGCCGGGCGGCTGCGGGAGATGAGCGGGCAGCTGCCGGTGCTCTTCCTCACCGCGCGGGACGGTACCGACGACAAGGTCGCCGGGCTGCGCGTGGCCGACGACTACGTGACCAAGCCGTTCAGCCTGGAGGAGGTGCTCGCCCGCATCCGGGCCGTGCTCCGGCGTACCAGGGGAGACCTCGACCTGCCGGCCCGCCTCCAGGTCGGTGACCTGGAGCTGGACGAGGAGGCGCACCAGGTCTGGCGGTCCGGCGTTCCGGTGCGGCTGTCGCCCACCGAGTTCAAGCTCCTGCACTACTTCATGGTCAACAGCGGCAGGGTGCTGTCCAAGGCACAGATCCTCGACCACGTCTGGAACTACGACTTCGGCGGCGACGCCGGAGTGGTCGAGTCCTACGTCTCCTACCTGCGCCGGAAGGTCGACACGGCCGAGCCGAGGCTCATCCACACCCTCCGCGGGGTGGGGTACGTGCTGCGCCCCCCGCACAGTGATTGAATTTTCAGCCGATATTCAGCGCTACCTGACCTGATTCTGAGTTTTGTGTGTTCAAATAGACACTGCACGACCCCCGATCGCCTCGGAGCCATCCGATGGACTCGGGCTCGCCTCCAGCTGCGGGGGAGACGAGTCCGGCACGGTCCGCGGCTGGGATCCGAGGGCTGGGCCCCACCGCTTTACCGAGTTCGCCCCCGTAACCCGGTCAGGCGGTGGGGCCAATTTCGTCGGAGGGGGTCCCGTCGGCAGGGTTCGCCGCCATGACCCGGGCGAGCGGTGGTGCCGATCGCGTCTAGAGGGGCATCCTGTCGGGCAGGATCGACCGTATGGGCGACAACGACGGTCTGCTGGAGACGTTGCGAGAGTTGCGGCGACATCTCGACCGTGACCTGTTCCCCCTCGCGATCGGCGACGTGACGGCTGACCGCCGGGCACTGCGCGAGCTGACCGGCCAGCTCGACGACTACCTCATCCCCAGGCTGAGCGCCATCGACGCCCCGCTGCTCGCCGTCGTCGGCGGCTCCACCGGGGCCGGCAAGTCCACGCTGGTGAACTCCCTGGTCGGTGCGGACGTCTCCGAGCCCGGCGTGCTGCGGCCCACGACGATGGCCCCCACCCTGGTCACCAGTCCCGCCGACCGCGACTGGTTCACCGCCCAGAACATCCTGCCCGGCCTGCCCCGCGTCACCGGGAACCGCAGGGGCGAGCCCGGCTCGCTCAGGGTCGTCACCACCGAGGCGCTCCCGCCGGGACTGGCCCTGCTGGACGCCCCCGACATCGACTCGGTCGTCACCGCCAACCGCGAGCTGGCCGCCCAGCTGCTCGCCGCCGCCGACCTGTGGCTGTTCACCACCACCGCCGCCCGGTACGCCGACGAGGTCCCCTGGAGTTTCCTGCGCTCGGCCAGTGAGCGGAGCACGGCCTTGGCCGTCATCCTCTCCCGGGTGCCGCCGGAGGCGCTGGGCGTGGTGCGCAAGGACCTGGCCCGGCTGCTGGAGGCCAACGGTCTGGGCGGAACTCAGCTTTTCGAGGTGCCCGAGCTGGTGCTGCCCGAGGAGAACGCCCGGCTGCCGCGCCAGGCGGTCCAGCCGATCGCCGACTGGCTCACCGTCATCGCCGCCGACTCCCGTTCCCGCGCCGACGTGGTGCGCCACACCCTGTCCGGTGCGCTGGAGAGCCTCTCCACCCGCGTTCCCGCGCTCGCCGGAGCGGTCGAGCGCCAGCACGCCGGGGCCGCCGAACTGCGCTCGATGGCGGACGCCGCCTACGCCGTGGGCCTCGCCTCCTTCGACGAGGGCATGCGAGACGGGTCGCTGCTGAGGGGGGAGGTCCTGGCCCGCTGGCAGGACTTCATCGGGACCGGTGACCTGATGCGCTCCCTGGAGAGCCGGGTCGGCCGGCTCAGGGACCGGGTCGTGGCGTTCGTCACCGGGCGGCCCGCGCCGGAGAGCGAGCTGCGGGTCGCGCTGGAGAGCGGGGTGGAGGCACTGATCAGGGCCTCGGCCGACGGTGCCGCCGAGCGCCTGATGGAGTCGTGGTCGTCGCACCCGGCGGGGCGCGCCCTGCTGGAGCGCGAGGGGGTCGCCACCGCGGGGCGTCTCGGCCGGGCCTCCGCCGACCTGCCCGCCAGGGCGCAGGAGGCGGTCAGGGGCTGGCAGTCGTACGTGCTCGACCTGGTCAGAAAGGAGGGGGCGGACAAGCGGACCACCGCCCGCATCACCTCGTTCGGACTCAACGGCGCCGGGCTGCTGCTGATGCTCGCGGTGTTCGCCTCGACCGGTGGCCTGACCGGCATCGAGGTCGGCATCGCCGGAGGCACCAGCGTGCTCAGCCAGAAGGTCCTGGAGGCTGTCTTCGGCGACCAGGCCGTCCGCACCCTCACCGTCAAGGCCCGCTCCGACCTGCGCGCCCGGGTGGCGATCCTGCTCGGTGAGGACGCCGACCGGTTCATCGCCCTCCTGGACGCCGTCCAGCCCCCCGAGAGCACCGCCCCCGCCCTCCGCGCCACCGCGGACGCGGTACGCGAGCACCTGCGCGAACTGCCCGTCGCGAACCGCCGGGCAGCTCTTTCGCCGGGCGCGGTCCCAGAGGGCGCGGGTTCCGCCGCTTCCGCCACGACGGCGCCTGAAGAAGGCTCGGAGACCGTATGCGATTCCCGGCGACGGTCCGACGGCGTCCAGCATCCGGCAGAAAGGCCGGATTTCCCGCACGCGGCCGGTGGACCCGGTCATTCGCGCTCGCCGGGCGGATCCGACGATGTTCCACGGGCGGACGGTGAACCTGATTCTCCGCGCGCGACAGGCGGGTCCGGCTCTCCGCGTCCGCCGGGCGGACCTGATGACGGGGGCCGGCGGGCTCCCGGCGAGGGAGAGGCGGGCGAGGAGTGAAGCTGCTGCGACGGGAGAAGGCGGTCTCGCTGGACGACCGGCTGGCGGCGCTGGCGCGGGCCGCCGACCTGGCCGACGGGCGGCTGGACGCCGAGGCGGTCGCCGCGGCGCGTTCGGTGGTCTCCCGCGCCGGGGTACGGGCAAGCCTGTCGGTCGACCACACCGCGGTCGCGCTGGCCGGAGCCACCGGCAGCGGTAAGTCCTCGCTGTTCAACCTGCTGTCCGGCACCTCGCTCGCCACGGTCGGGGTCACCCGGCCGACCACCTCGACCGCCCAGGCCGCCCTCTGGGAGGGCGGCGGGGCGGGACCGCTGCTCGACTGGCTGGGTGTCCCCCGCCGCCACGAGCTTCTCGACACCTCAGGCTCGGCCGGTGTCACCCCCGAGAGAGATCGCGAGATCCGCTCCGCTGACGTCGCCCAGGAGGAGTTCGGCTCCGGGGAGCAGGAGCTTCTCGACGTTCCCGGCTCCGGCGTTTCCGAGGGCGGTCGCGAGATCCGTTCCGCCGTCCCCGATGCTCCCGTGCCCGTCGGTCAGCCGTCCGGGATGGGCGGGGAGGCCGTGGGGCTGATCCTGCTCGACCTGCCCGACCACGACTCGATCGAGTCTTCGCACCGGCTGGAGGTCGACCGGCTCGTCGAGCTGGTGGACCTGCTGGTCTGGGTGCTCGATCCGCAGAAGTACGCCGACGCGGCGGTCCACGACCGCTACCTCAGGCCGCTGGCCCGGCACCGGGAGGTCATGGTCGTCGTCCTCAACCAGATCGACCGGCTCTCCCCGGCCGCCGCCGAGCGGTGCCTGAAAGACCTCCGGCGGCTCCTCGACACCGACGGGCTGGCCGGGGTGCCGGTGATCGGGGTCTCCGCCCGCACCGGCGCGGGCATCCCCGAGCTGCGCTCCCTGCTCGCCTCCCGGGTCGCCGACCGGCGGTCCTGGGCCGCACGTCTCGCCGCCGACACCGGCATGGCCGCCGACGCGCTTGGAGAGGCGTCCAGCGTCACCACTCCGGGGGAGACCCCCTCGATGGACAATCTGGTGAAGCCGCTGAGGGACGCGCTGTCGGAGGCCGCCGGGGTGCCGGCCGTCGTCGAGGCCGTGGCCAGGTCCTACCGGCACCGCTCGGTCGCCGCCACGGGATGGCCGCCCACCCGGTGGATCCGCCGCCTGCGGCCCGACCCGCTCCGCCGCCTCCGCCTGGACGCCACCAGCCGTGTCTCCGGGGAGCCGGGGGACATCGTCGGGAGGACCTCGATCCCGGTGGCGACGGTCGTCCAGCGCTCCCGGATGGACAACGCGATCAGGGAGGCCGCGAGAAACGCCTCGGCCGGGCTGCCCGCGCCGTGGACGACGGCCGTGCGGCAGGCGGCGAGGTCACACGGGGACGAGCTGGAGGACGGCCTGGACCGAGCGGTCGCCACCACCTCTCTCGGTGCCGCCCGGCGGCCCCTGTGGTGGCGGCTGGCCGGGCTGGCGCAGTGGCTGGCGCTGGCGACGGTGCTCGCCGGAGGGGCCTGGCTGCTCGCCCTGGTCGCCATCGACTACCTACGACTTCCGCAGCTCTACCTGCCGACCGCGGGAGAGCTGCCCTGGCCGACCACGCTGCTGATCGGGGGTGTCCTGCTCGGCCTGCTGATCGCGCTGCTCTCCCGGGTGGCCTCCTGGCTCGGCGGCCGGCGCCGCGCCCGCAGGGCGGCGAGGGCGTTGCGGGCGAGTGTCGACCGGGTCGCCCGCGAGCTGGTGCTCGACCCCATGGAGGAGGAGCTGTCCCGATATCACCGCTTCGCCGAGGCGGTCACGCTGGCCCGGAACGGGACCCACAGGTGAGGTGATCTCTCAGGAGAGAAGGTGCGCTCTGGGGGCGAGCGCCTCCCGGTAGAAGGGGACGGACCCGGAGAAGGGAGATCGGTGTCCGTCACGCAGGAGGCGCTCAGTTGGGTCCTCACCACAGGGCCGGGCCGGTCAGTGCCGGTCGGTGCCGGTCGGGGGCGTCAGGTGAGGGGTGGATCAGGCGACGAGGTTGACGTAGTACGTGGAGTAGCCGTTCATGTCGATCAGACGGGTGCCCACGCGCCTGGCCGCGGTGCTGCCGATGTTGATGCAGGAGTCGAAGGCGTTCTGATAGACGTACATCGGGCCGTAGGCGCCGGTCCAGACGGCCCCGTTGGCGGCCTCGGCGTAGTAGGCGGCGTAGCGGTTGTTGGTGTTGAGGACGAACGCCTCGCCGCCCGGGTCGATGGCCCACCAGCCCCGGGTGCCCCACTGACCGTAGTCGCGGCAGCCGTCGGGGCTGTAGAACATGATCGCGACCCACACCTTGGAGCCGTAGCGGTTACGGAAACGCAGCTGCATGTCTACTCCTCCGCTTCCGTGAACCGCAGGGCGAGGGGCCTGTCGTCAAGCGCCTCGCCGGCCACCGGGGGAAGGTGGTCGTCGCTCTTCGCGACGACCGCGACGCGGTCGGCCGCTCCCGGCCGCTCGCTCGTCTCTCCCGTGCTGGCCGCCGTGGCGTCCGCGAACGCCACCCGGGGGTCCGGGGGATGTTCGGTGCCGTTGTCCGGCATGGTTGCTCACCTACATTCGTTTGAGTGCGTAGGGTGATCGGGCAACAACATACAGTCATAATCAAGGTCATGTAAAGAATCGTTTTCATTTCCGCGGTGAGCGCGTCGGCGGATCTCGGAGCGGGGCCGGGAGGGCGCTGTCGGCTCTTCCTTGATCCGGGTGTTTCCGCACGCCCCGGTGTGCGGAAACACCCGGATCATCAAGGAAGGAGCGTCTGGTCGCCTGCCCGCCGTTCGCGAATCAGGGAAACGCGACCGGCTCAGCCGATGTCGAGAACCGCCTTGCCGTGCAGCCTGCGGTCGCGGAGAGCCTCGACCGCCTCGGCGGCCTTGTCCCAGCCGCCCCGCCAGGAGATCTGCGGGTCCAGGCGGCCGGCCGCGACCTGCCCGGCCAGCCAGGTCAGGTCCGGTGCCAGGCCCGAGCAGGCGAGCAGGAAGAAGGTGACGATCGAGCGGTCGTGGCGGCCCTGGTCGCCGAACAGCGCCCCGAACGGGAAGTGCTCGCCCTCGCTGGTCGCGTGCCCGACGGACACGAGTGTGCCGCCCTCGGCAAGCTTGTCGAAGCCGTCCACGAGCTGGCGTCCGCCGACCAGTTCGACGATGCCGTTCACCGGGGCATCGACCTCGGATGGGCCGGCCACCACCTCGTGCGCGCCCAGTGCCCGCAGGCTGTTCTCGTGCGCTCCCGGGTCGCCGGTGGACGCCACCACGTGCGCGCCGTCGAGCCGGGCGAGCTGCACGGCGTACCGTCCGACCCCGCCGGTGGCGCCGGTGATCAGCACCCGCTTTCCGGCGATCGGGCCAAGCCGGCGCAGGGCGCGCAGTGCGCTGGCGCCCGCCACCGGGACGGTGCCGACCGCGCCGAGGTCGGCACCTTGCGGCACCGTGCCGATCAGCTCCGTGTCGACGGCGCGCAACTCGGCCCACGCGCCGTCGGCGGCGAGCGTCACCACCGGGGTGCCCGCGGCCGGGCCGGAGCCGTCGGCGGCGGCTCGCTCCACCACCCCGGCCGCGTCCCAGCCCGGCACGCTGCCCTCGGGCGCGTTGTCCAGGCCGAACTTGACCTCGCCGTAGTTGAGGGAGGTCGCTGTCACCCTGATCAGCGCCTGGCCGGGGGAGGGGGCGGGGTCGGGGGCCTCGCCGGATCGCAGCCCGCCGGGCAGGGAACGGTCGACAAGCAGAGCGCGCATGGGTCGTGAACCTTTCGCGAGGACGTTGACGATCACCATAATGCCACTGAGTGGCATAAGCCTATAAGTGGCATTCGTATCTCGCTAGACTGGCCGCGATGACCACCTCGCCCTCACCGACCACCCCGGCCGACCGGCTGCCGCTGCGCGAGCGCAAGAAGCTCCGCACCCGCCAGGCGCTGATCGACACCGCTCTGGAACTGTTCACCGAGCGGGGTTTCGACGGCACGACACTCGACGAGCTCTGCGCGGCGGTCGAGATCTCCAAGCGCACCTTCTTCCGTACCTTCAGCAGTAAGGAAGACGTGGCGATGGCGCCCGTCCACGACCTGTGGACCGCCTTCCTCGACGACCTCGAATCCCGTGAACCCGGTGGCCGCCCCGTCCTGGAGATGCTTCAGGACGCCCTGCTCGCCGCCCTCGACCGGATGACCGCCGAGGGCTGGGAGAACCGTGTTCGGCTCAGTCGCCGACTCGCGGAGAAAACCCCCTCGATGGACGCGCACGGCCTGCACTTCTGCGACCGCACCAGCCGCGCCGCACTCGCGATCCTGCACCGCAGGTTCAACCTGGCCGACCCGTACGACCTGCGCCCCAGGCTCGCCCTCGACATGCTCGTCGCCGCGTTCCACTGCGCCCTGGAGACATGGATATCCCGGCCCGGTGCCCCCACCCGCGCCGAACTGGCCGCCCACACCCGCGACGCCTTCGCCGCGATCCCGGGCAGCCTCACGCTGACCCTCGGCCTACGGGAGGAAGCTCAGACACCCTCGTAGAGACGGGTCAGGTCAACGAGGCGAGCCCAGGCTGTTGGGGGGTCTGGGAGGTTGTGCACCCTTGGGTTCGCCGGAACCCAAGGCCGTCTGCGGTCAGCCGTTCCCGGAGCAGCACCGGGCGACGCCCAGGACCCGGCGACGCGAGGCCACCCCGGCCCAGCGAGCAGTTGAGGCGCCTGAGCTGGCGTACGGAGCCAACCCCCGCGTGAGCAGGCGTCCTCTGCCAGGGCGGCCGTCGACGCGCGCCAGGCACACGTCGGTCTCGCTCCACTCCCGCCCGATGGGGACGTCTTCCTCGGCGGGGACGTCCTGCCTGTCTGCGTGGACGTCTTGCCGGACGTCCGGGACGTCTTGGCCTGCCAGTAGGAGTGGAACGGCGAACCGGGTTTGGTGTCACATCTGTTGACGCTGTGCGGGATGATGATCGACGGCGGCCCCGTCGTGATCCCTGGCGGGAGTCACTGACCAGCCGATCTCTATAGGAGAGGCGCCTGATGGCCCTGCCGGTGATGACGGTGGAGCAGCGTGCGAAGGCTGTCATCAAGTACAGACGAGCGTGTTGTGCCTGGTCGGTGAGGTCTTCGTCACCGCTAAAAGGAGTCGGCCAGAGCACGGCTGAGCTGCTGAAACATCAGGGCGTCCGGTCTTGTCGCCACAATCCGCACCCATCCTTTTCGATGGCCGGCGGCCACGCGAACCGTTAGCCGCGCAGTGCCGACCAGGATCCGTGGTCGGCCAGGCGCAGCAGGGCTGACAGGCCGGCCTCGTCGAAGGCCGTCTCCACCTCCGCGCGTCCTTCGGAGAAGTGCGTCCATCCGTCGTAGTGGGCCGGGATCACGACCGTGACGCCCAGCACCGCGGCGGCGGCCGCGGCCCGGTGGCCGTCCAGCGACACCGGACGTCGCCGGAACTTGCCCGGTACGCGGGCCGCCCCGGCGTTCAGCACCGCCGCGTCGATGTCCGGCACGCGTCGGGCGATCGCGGCCACGGCGCGCATGGAGGCGTTGTCGCCGCTGACGTAGACGGTGGGCAGGTCCGCGCCCGACAACACGAAGCCGGTGACCTCGCAGTTGATGTTGCCCTGCGGGTCCCGCTCGCCGTCCTCGGGGCCGTGCACGGCGGGGACGGCCAGGACGGTCAGGTCGCCGCCGCCGTCCGGGCGGGGCAGGGTGAAGGTCGTCCAGGGGGCCAGGCCCACCGCCGACGCGCCGAGCCGGTCGGCCGCGCCGGGCACAGTGAGCGTCAGCGGGGCCGCCATGGCGAAGGCGCGGCCCCGGTCGTCGAGGTTGTCCGGATGGGCGTCGTGGCTGACCAGCACCAGGTCGACGGCCCCCAGCCGGTCCTCGGTCACCGCCGGGCCGAGCGTCTTGGTCAGGTAGCCGTGCGGGCCGGGGCCGTCGAAGGTCGGGTCCACGACGACACGCAGGCCACCGGCGTCGATGACGGTCGTGGGACCGCCCAGCACCGTCGCGGCGCAGTCCTGCCGGGGCAGCTTCTGATCACTCACGGGTCCATGCTGCAACGCCCGTGAGGCGTTTCCATGGACGACACACCAACGTGTGCGTCACGGCCATCCGGCTCTCCCGCAAGCCGCGGCCGCCCTTCCACCGACCGCCCTACGAATCCGGATCAATACTGACTGCACAAGATCCAGCCCGTCACCCGGTCCGCGAAAGATCCCCGGATACCCGTCCGGCCTGGTCTAACTCAAACGCTTGTACCTGGCTGCACGAGTCTTACCGACACCCCGACTCGGAGGCCCAGAAGAAGAGCGGTTTTCGGGGTTGAGGAACAGCGGGACAGTCATTGGCGGTAAACCGCTGCGTCGCAGGTCGCGGAAGACTGTGCAGGGCGTCGGGGCGGTGTCTTCCGGAGCCGCGCCCTCACTTCAGCGGGCTCTGACCGCCTGGCCCTTTCGCATTCGACCAGCTCACCGCCACAACGAGAAACAAGATCTTTCTCACCGCCAACGACTGCCCCGCTGTTCCTCGACCCCGGATCTGCCCCCGTTGGGAAGCATGGACAACCGTGCGCTCGGGTCGCCTTCTATCGGTAGACCACCGGCTTCTTCTGCTCGCCGGGGAACACCACGATCAGAAGCTCCACGGCGCCGTCAGGCGGGTCCGGCACCTGGTAGACGAGCTTGCGCCCGCGCAGGTGCACCCGCACCCGGTACGCCCCGGGCCCCGCGGTCGTCGCGATGGATGAGCAGTTCACGGAGGCGCTCAAGGCGCTCAAGGTGAGCGCGGCCGATGACGTCGCCGTACTTCACCTCATCAATCAATGATGAGGACGTTTCTTATAAGTCAACTCATCATCGGTTCTCAGGGGTGGGGCAGGGATGAGAGAGCGAGTGGGGTGCCGGGCAGGGGAGGTCTCGCCGCCGCGCACGCCGTCGGTGTCGAAGGCCCTGCCGGGAGCCGTCACCATCGGCGGGCCCTCGGAGATCTACGCTCGGGGTGCCCCGTACCAGCGCCAGGTGGTCAGACGTGGGCGCCCGGGGAGTTCGGCGCGTCCGGTGGCCCACAGCAGGGTGGGCCAGGGGTCCGTGCTCGCCGGGACGTCCGGGAAGAGCCGGGCGAGCACCCGCGAGCACAGGTCGGCGGGCGGGGTCCAGACGAGCCCCAGCCCCTCGGCCAGATCGTGGGTGTGCACCAGGGTTTCCACGATCCCCATCGCGGCGAAGCCCTCCGGGTCCGACGTCCCGTGCACGTGGTGGGCGCGGACCTCCGGCGGTGTCGTACGCACCATGGCGACCAGCAGTGCGCCGCTCGCCTCCAGCACCTGCAACAGCCCGGTCGGCCCCGCCGCGCGGTCCGCGTGGATGGCGTTCGCCGGGCCTTGGGGTCTTTTGCGCTCCCACGCGAAGGGCACGACGCCGTCCAGGGGCGGTGTCCTGGGGCCCAGCTGGGCGGCGTACGAGAAGAGGTCGTCGCTGAGGTGCTCGACGGTCTCCCAGCAGTCCCACTCCAGCGAGCCGGCCTTGCCCTCCCAGGCCGCCGGAGGCGCCTCCCGAAGGACGCCGACGGCAAGCTGAACGGCCAGGTCAAGGTCGTCCGCCGTCACGGGGGAGGATCCGGCTTCGGTTGATCGGTGCATGGCGGGAACAATATCGCCGGCGTCGGGAGTCGGGCTCCGCCGGAGAGCCTCCGGTGAAAGGAGTGGAACCTCCCCCTGAGGGAGGTCGCACACTGAATCTCATGATGAGCATCGGCGAATTCGCGGAGTTGACCGGACTGAGCCTGAAGGCGCTACGTCTCTACGACGAGCAGGGCCTGCTGAAGCCGACCTCGGTAGACCCGTGGTCGCGGCACCGGCGCTACCGCGCCTCCCAGTTCGCGGTGGCGACCCGGCTGAAGGTGTTGCGCGCGGCCGATATCCCACTGGCCGACGCCCCGCGACTCCTGGCCGATCCTGATACGGCCGCCGCGACGCTCGCCGAGCATCGCAGCAGGGTGGTCGCGGAGCGGGAACGCCAGGATGAGGCGTTCGAAGTCCTCGGCCGGTTGCTGGGCGGTGAGGATCGCCACGATTGGCAGGTGGCGGAACGCCGGGCGCAGCGGCAGCACTGGGCGGGCGTCGTGCTGCGGATGCCGAGGGGTGACGATCTCACAGCAGACGAGGTGGAACGCGCGAACGAGGAGGTCAACGAGGGGTTCGCCGCGCTGTGGCGGGCCCTGGCGGAGATTGGCAACGCGCCGACCGGCCCGTTCTGGTCGACGTTCCGGGCCACACCCGGCAGTGACACGGCGATCGAGATGATGTGTTGCTGGCCTGTTGCCCAGCCGCTGCCCGCCGGATTCTCGGTGCCGGAACGGACAGTCGAGACCGGCACCGTCGAGGCGGCGCTCGAACTGGTGGTGCGCTGGCGATTCGAGGAGCCAGTGATGATGATCGACGGCGCCGCGCACCCGGCCGTGCTCGCACTGCTCGCCGTGGCGGAGGAGCGCGGACTGGACGTGGACCTGTCCCGCCTACGTCAGATCGGGCTGATGGAGCAGGGGGAGAGCGTGGGGATCGAGGTTGTGATCACGGTGGACCCGGAAGTCAGGTGAGTGGTCCTGGGCCGGTCGGGGCCGTCTCCTACCGGCTCTGGTCGGCAGGAGGCGGGTTGAGGGAGTCGCCGTCCCAGGCGAGTCGGTGGTCGGCGCCGACCTCCATGGCCTCCAGTTCCTCGTCGGCGACCAGTGTCGCGACGCACTCATGGGTGCCGCCGACGTAGGTGGACATCAGGTCGACATCGGTGGCGACACACCAGGCGCGGTCGCGCGGCCACCACAGGCTGGCCCGCTGGTCGAGCCACGACGGCTCGCTGAGCGAGGCGGTCGCGGCGGACAGCGGCCCCGACAGCAGCAGCATCGGCCGGGCGGGCATCTCCACCCTCGGGATCTCCTCATCCTCCACGGGAAGGCCGAGGCCACCGAAGCCCTCCCAGACGGCGAACCAGCACTGCTCGGGGGTCGCGGTGTACACGGAGAGGATCCGGGCCAGTCGTGCCGCCTGCCGTATCGGGAGGGACCCCTCCTCCGGAAGTCTGTCCCAGAGTCCCGGCTGGTCGTCGGAGGAGACGAACCGCCATGAGCCGGTGATGGAGGGCCACTGCATCGCCGGATGCGCCAGGCGCCCGTTGGCCTCGGCCACCTCCGCCCAGGACACCTCCTCGGTCCGCTCGCCGTCCTCCCGGAGTGCCGGATGGAACACCCGTGCGTAGGCCGCGAAGACCGGTGGGACCAGACATCCCACGACGTTGTCGCTGAAGTTCCGGGCCGCGGCCACCGCCCAGTCGGCGGGGCGCACATCGGTCCGCAGGGTCAGGCCGCCGATGGTGAAAGGTCTGTCCACCCCGCGATTATGTCGGCCCCGCCATGGTCTGACCGTGCCGGTACGCGGGACCACACCGTCCACCTCGGGTAGCGGGCCACGGTGAGCGGGTCGGTACGGGCGAGGGGGTACGCGAAGACGCCGGGCGTGGCGTCCGGCTGGGCGGCCCGCCGCGGTCCGCGAGACGGATGAAGAAATACGACACAAGGTGTCGGGTTTTTGGTCGAGCATGGTTTCATCGGTCGGCGTCGATGGCGGGCGTGGACCGGGCCCTACGGATAGACAAGGACTTCAATGCGCGAAACGCCAGAAGAGCTCAAAGAGCTCCAGGCCCTCCTCGATGCCTCCCTCTCCCGCTCCAACTCGCACCTCCGCTCGATCATCAACGGCGAGCGCACCCTGACCGCAGAGCAGCTCACCGGGGTCCTCACCGGCATGTGCACCCTCGCCCTGTCCACCGTGACGGCGAAGGGCGAGCCGCGGATCAGCGGTGTGGACGGGCACTTCCTGCACGGAAAGTGGCACTTCGGCACGGCGCGCAACGCCGCCAAGGCCCGACATCTCGCGGCCCGGCCCGCCGTCAGCGCCGCGCACATGCGCGGTGAGGAGCTGGGCGTGTTCACGCACGGCACGGTGGAGATCCTCAACCCCCAGGACGGCGAGCCGGCCGCGGACTGGCCGGACCTGCTCGCGTACTTCAAGGACTTCTACGGCGACAACGCCTTCGACTGGGACAAGGACGTGGTCTACTACCGGCTGCATCCGCACTGGACGACCGTCTACGCCTCCGATGTCGCGAGGCTCACCGCGGCGTCCCAGTCCTGATCCCAGCACAGCCCCGGTGGAGGACTGACGAGCCCTCCGGCCAGGTGGCCGAAGGGCATGATTGAGGGAGCGTACGGCTGAACGTCGGGTCAGTCGAAGGCGCCGTTCTTGATGCTGTCGGCGAAGGTGGCCCATGCCGCGGGGGTGAGGATGAGGGCGGGGCCGGTGGGGTTGACGAGCAGTGGGCGCTGGTCGAGTCGTTTGTCCTCGGCGGGGTGGTAGGCGTTTGACGAGGGCATCGAGTTCGTGCGGGCCCGCTCGGGGTTCACTCGGGCCGTCGGCGGGGTGGACACTCGGAGGCCGGCCGTTCGGGCCCGTCACAGAGGCGGCTAGAGGGCGAGGGTTTCCAGGTTTACGGCGTTGGCCATGGCCTGGGCGCCTTTGTCGTTGAGGTGCATGCCGTCGCCGCTGTCCAGGGCGGGGTGGATGTAGTCGGGGGCTTCGGGGTCCTCGACAGCTCGGGCCACATCAAAGACAGCGTCGAAAGTGTCGGTGGTACGGATCCAGTCGTTCACCTCGCGTCGGGCGGCGAGGCCCTCGGGGGTACTGATCCCGGGGTAGACGGCGCCCGCGAAGGGGCCGATGGTGGCGGCGAGGATCTTCAGGTCGGCCTGGTGGGCGCGGTGGGCCAGGGCCTTGAAGCCCTCGACGAGGGCGTCGGAGGTGGCGGGAGGCTCGCCGTACATGCCGGGGAGGCCGAGGTCGTTTATGCCGAAGTGCACCAGGACGTGGGTCAGGCCGGGAATCGGGAGGACGTCGTGGTCGAAGCGCGCCAGCGCGTGTTCGCCGACCTCGTCCCGCAGTAGGCGGTTTCCGGCGATGCCCTGGTTGACGACCCATCCTCGCTTGAGGCGCCGGTTGAGGAAGTCCACGAAGCGGTTGTTCGCGCCGGTCGTGGAGCCGACCCCTTCGAACCAGGAGTCGCCGAACGCCACGGCGAGCGCGGTGTCGTCCGGGGTGAGCACGTCGACGCCCGAGACGTAGAACCTGGCTTCCACCTGCTCGGCATCAGGGAGCGCGGGAGAGGCGACGTGGTTCCCGCCGACGATGTGAGCGGTCTCCGCGGGCCTGTGGGAATAGGTGGCCAGGCCTGTCTCCTCAGGGAGGTAGAGGCTGAGGAACAGGTCGGCGCCGGGGGCGACGGGGAGATCCATCAGATCGCCGGTGACCTCTTCTCCCGGCGGGATGGTGAGCTTCTCGGCGCCGTTGAAGGTGAGGGCGGCTTGCCCGTGCTCGGTGGCGGCCGTCGCGGCGGCGATAGTCAAGGGGGTGCGGCCGTAGCGGTTCGTCAGGCGTACGCGGAGGCGTTCTCCGCCACCGGCCATGTGGAGCACCTGACGCACTGTCTGGTCGGCGAAGCCGCGCGGTTCGGTGAGCTGGATCTGCTCGTAGGGACTGATCACTGCGGTGCGGAAGCCGGCTGTCCAGATCATGCTCGCTCCATGCGTTGCTGTAGGGATGTGTTGGCGAATTCCGAGTGGCTTGTGTTCGACGGTTGACCTGCATCACTATGGGCAGGTAGCTCTCCAGCGGGAAGTACGCACTTCGAAGTGCGTAGGTCACCCCCCGGTAGGAAGGAGCGGCCGATGCCAACGAGGACGGCGGCCCAGAAGCGGACACAGGCGAAGGGGGACTACGACGCGTTCCTGGCGAGGTGCCCAAGCCGCCAGTTGCTCGACCGGATCTCCGACAAGTGGGTCGCGCTGATCCTGGCCGCGCTCGGCAGCGACGGCCCGCAGCAGCCCGGAGGCGACTGCGCCGGTGAGCCGCGGTCGATGCGCTACTCCGAGCTGTCCCGCAGGCTGGCCGGGGTCAGCCAGAAGATGCTCACCCAGACGCTGCGCTCCCTTGAGCGTGACGGGCTGGTCACCCGCACCGTGACGCCGACGGTGCCGGTCACGGTCACGTACGAGCTGACCGACCTCGGTCTCTCGCTCCACCACGTGATACGCGGCATGAAGGTGTGGGCCGAGGCGCACATGGACGAGGTATTCGCCAATCGCGAGGAGTACGACACCCACATCGCCTGAACGCTCACCAGCAGCGCGGCAGAGCGTCGGCGTGACCTTCATCAACGGCCGACTCGTCGAACACCCCGCCGACCCCACGGCGGTATGACAACCACCCGATCCACAGGTCTTGCCGATTTCTCACTCGGCTGCGGAGCGAGGTATCAGGCCGACGGTTTTACTCCTGTGAAGTACTGACAAGCCCTCCGGTCGTGGGCCAGAGGGCTTGTTGCGGGTACGGCTGAACGTCGGGTCAGTCGAAGGCGCCGTTCTTGATGCTGTCGGCGAAGACGGCCCATGCTGCGGGGGTGAGGATGAGGGCGGGGGCGGTGGGGTTTTTGCTGTCGCGGATGCCTCGGTGGTTGTTGGAGAGGTTGGCGATTTCGACGCAGTTGCTTCCATCTCCGCCGGAGAGGGTGGATTTGCGCCAATGGGCGCTGGGGAGCTCCTGGGTCAGGTCGTCCATCTCTGGATCGCCTCCTTGATCATGCTGAGTGAATCGCGCCGGGACAGGGCGTCGGCTCGGATCTCGTTGTGCCTGAATGCTAGCTCTTTCACCTCATCGGCCCGCTCGGTTACTCGATCTCCCATGCTCTGGGAATCGATGTAGGCCACGGAAGGCTGCCCTTCGGGCATGTCCGCGATGACGAAGCTTCCAAGTAGGCCCACAGTGCTGTAAGCCGTGTACGGAAGCAGGTGAAGTGACGTGGAGGAACTTTCTCCGAGTTCCAGGAGATGCTGAAGCTGGCACTTCATCACTTCCGGACTGCCTACGGGTCTGTGCAGGATGCTTTCGTCCAGCACCGCCCAGATCTTGGGAGGCTTGGGCCTCCTGAGGATTTCCTGTCGCTCCAGACGAGCCGCTACACGCTTGTCCGTCTGTTCTGGCGTGACGTCCGGTTCGTTACCGATCAGAGCTCGCGCGTATCCCTCCACCTGCATGAGTCCGGGAATCATCGATAGTTCCCACATGTGAAACGCCTCTGCTCCGGGCTCGAACTCCAGCCAGGAGCGGAACCAGCGGGGGACCTGTGTGGCGATGCGGTCCAGGCGGTCCAGTAGGTCGACGAGCGTTGTGCCCAGGTCGAGGGCCTCGTCCAGCTGGTGGGCCAGTTTCCTGGTAGGAGCCCGGTGACCGTTCTCCAACATGCTCAGATGGCTTATGGCGATGGGGACCGCGATGCAGAGTTGCCTCTGGGTAAGTCCGGATAAAATCCGGTATTTCCGTAGCTCTCTGCCGAATTGAACGCGCGTGGATTCGTATGAGTGCGTATCAAACTCTAGATCCGAGTCTGGCTCTGGCTCCGGCTCCGGGACGATGCTCATTTCGGTCTCCTCTCGTTGCCTCTTTAGGAGTCTCCTTCATTTTCATTGCCGAGGGAATGGATACGAAGTTTTCGTGGGTTCACAGTGTTGCGAACTTACTTCGCAAACTGTGAACCCGTGGTAAGCGCGGTTTGGCTTCCGCTGTGCCTCGGTGTTTGGGACCGTGTGCCTGTCGAGCTATAGCTGTCACGGGATGTCAGTTAATGGCTCCGGTGACGGCAGGTCGGCTTAATTCGGTCGGAAGGGGCAATTCCATGAAACCGGAGACGTTCAGCGAGATATTTCTGACCAGTGGTCCCGAGGCCGCATCGAGCGCGCGGGAGGAGGTTCGTAAATGGCTGGGGGAGAGTCATCCGGCCTATGAGAACGCGCGGCTGGCCGTGTCCGAGTTGGTGACCAACGCCGTCCAGCACGCCCGGCACGGGGTCACCGGGCAGGCCGGGGCCGCCAATAACGATCCGCTGGTCCTGCGGCTGCTGGCGTACGGCGGGCTGCTGCGCATCGAGGTCGTGGACGCGGGCCTGGGCGCCGAGGAACCCCGCCTCCGGGCGGACCCGGCATGCCTCCTGATGGAGAACGGCCGAGGGCTGGCCATCGTCGGCATGCTCTCCGGCGGAAACTGGGGCTACCGCTCCCACGGCCGCGAACCCGGCCGGACCGTCTGGTGCGAGCTTCCCGCGGATCCGCCGCGCTCTGACGAGGGTCTCGCCGAGAGATCAGCCCCGTCGTCTCCGGATGATCTCCTCACCGGAGCGCCGACCTCCGCTCAGCCGGGGTGACGCGCCGCTCCCAGCACCCGCTGGGAGCCGACGAACCACCCCCGGCGGGTGGCGGCACACGGATTCGTCCCCCACGAAAGAACCTGCGTGCCGCTCCGGCTCCACCTCCCCCGTTGGAGCACCCCGCCGGGGGTCTCTTATTGGGGTGCCACCGGGAATACGGCAGAAACGGGCCGCGGGGTGAGATAGCTGCTAGTCAGCGTTGTGTGAGGGCTGAGTAGGCGGTGGAACGGCCGATTTCGAGGGTGCGCGCGGCCTCGGTGACCGAGACGCCGTCGTCGACCAAGCGGCGCAGCGTCGCCAGCTGGGCAGGGCCGATGACACGAGGTCGGCCGGTCTTCTTCTTGCCGGGCAGCATGGCACCAGTGGCCTCGCGGCGCTTGGCGGCGGCAGTCCTTCGCTCGCAAGGGGCCGCGTCACAGCGAAGGCGCCAGGCCATGGTGGGCGTGATTCGATGGCCCAGGCCAACTTCGCCGGGTAACGGGCTCGAGGCCCTACCAGAGTTTGTCGATCAGGCCTGGATAGAGCTTGATTCGAGCGTGGTGGAACGACGGCCGGTGTTGCCGGCTCGTAGCGGAGAAGAAGTCGGCCATCGTGACTTTGTCGAAGCCGGGTTGATCGCTGGGGAAGGGCTCTTCAGGGGTTCCTCCGATCAAGACTGTGCCAGGCAGTAACTGCCATCCGCCGCTTTCGTAGAAGGCCTGAAGAGGGCGATCGCAGGTGAACAGGCCGATGTCGAAGCCGGCGTCCGCCATCGCTGTGCGGGCGGCGGTGATCAACATGCGGCCGTGTCCCCGGCCGCGTGCTGCCTTCCGGGTCACCACGGTGCTCAACCCCGCAGCGCGATAACGCTGGCCATGGTGCATGATCTCTTTGGAGAGGATGTCCAAGGCGGCCACGACGATGTCGTCGTCGACCAGCAGCAGCATGGACAGCGGGGCCAGGGCGGGGTCGTGGTTCGGCTCACCACTGCCGGGCGCTGGGAAAGTGTAGGACGGCCAGGCTTCCCGCTGCAGCTCCCGGACCTGGAACAACAGCTCGGTGGGAGTGGCCAACTCAGGGAAGGACACGATATGCATGGACCCGAGTGTGCTGACCAGATGCGATCCCTAGCAAGCAAGTTTTGCGTTCGCTAGCTGCAGGTGTGTCCAGTTAACGGCTCTGCCTCTTTCGAATCTGCGACAGAGCCGAAAACTGTACAGTCGCGCTCAACCTCGCCGCCTGGGAACGGCGGGTGCGATGCCTCGTACGGGTCGTTCGGCCGCACCGAATATCAACCTTGCGGAGACGGGGCCTAGCGCGGTGTGCTGAAGCGCGTCCAGCACTCGGGCGAATCGGAAATCACTCCGGGGAGTCGGCGAAGATCACTATTTCGTCGATGTCGCCCTCGACGGTGACGTGCACCACGTCCATCCCGGTCAGCAGGCTCCGGCCGGAGGAGTCCTCATAGCGCCACCCGAAACGCGCCCACTCCCCGGGCGCGTCCACTGCGCTCGGGTCTGTACTTGCCTGAGTCGGATCGAGCCCGTCGTCGCTGTCACATCGCCGTCAACCGGTCGTACAGTTCCGGGCGCCGGTCACGGAGGAACGGGCGGCGCCGGCGCGAGCTCGCGATCAGTTCGAGGTCGACTTCGGCGACCGCGACGTCATCGGTGTTGTCACTCGCCTGAGCGAGGACGTCGCCGTTGGGGCCGTAGACGGCGCTCATCCCGAAGTAGTCCTTGACGCCTTCCCTGCCCACCCGGTTGGCGCAGATCACGAAGAGCCCGTTGAACACGGCGTGTGCCTTCAGTTCGAGCTGGAAGACCTCACGCATGGGCGCGCTCGCGGACGCGACCGGCACGCACAGCACCGAACCGCCCTGAAGAGCGACGATCCTGCTCAACTCCGGGAAGTGCCTCTCATAACAGATGATCGTGCCAACCCCGGTCTCACCCGTATGTACGACTTCAGGCTCGGTGCCCCCCGGCCGGAAATAGAACTTCTCCGGGAATCCATTGGAGAACGGCAGGTGGGACTTTCGATAGACCGACTTCAGCTCGCCCGCGACGTACGTGCAGGCGGTGTTGAAATACACGCCGGGCACGTCACCGGCTTCGAATACCGAAGAGACCACCGTGATCCCGTGTCGACGGGATCGGTCAGCCGCCATCGTGTTCGACGGGCCGTCGAGACGCTCCGCCAGCTCGAAGTAATCCGGATCCGGGTCAGGTTGCACGAACGGGACAGCGAACAGCTCAGGAAGAAGAACGATGCCGGCGCCCTGACCGGCGGCGGCATCCACGAGATCGCCGGCCCTGCCGATGGTTTCGGTCCGGTCGTCCGTGGCACGGAGCTGAACTGCGGCGAGCTTCATGCGATCACCTTTTCGGGAGTAGGCTGCGGCATTCCGGTCAGCGCGACGCCAGACCGCGTGCGGTAACGCTTGTTCACGGAGATGAGCACGGCGGTGAGCGGCTCCAGTTGGCGTGCCATTCGCAGACGACCGGCATCGACTCCTCGGCCGCCGGTCACATCGGCGGCCAGTGCCATCACGCGCGTTTTGGCCTCCGTGTCGTCACCGCATACCAGCACGTCCTCGTGGGACAGGTCCGCGCCGGGATCGAGGAGGAGTGGTGCCGCGAGATGATGGAACGCGCCAACGACCGTGGCGCCGGATACGATCCGCACCGCCTCCTCCGCGGCGCTGCCATCCGGCACGTCCAGTCCGTACGGGCCGTGCCGGTCGAAGCCGAGGGGATTCACACAACTGACCAACAGCTTGCCGTCGAGGTCGGCGGCCAGGCTGCCGACCAGGTCCGCGTGCCCCTCGTACGGCACGGCCAGGATGACGATCTCCGCGTTGGCGACCGCCAACGTATTGGTGTCTCCGCGGACGGTCGTTTCCACGGCGGGAAGCTTCGAGAGGTCGACGGCCGCCTGCGCGGCCCGGTCTCCGTCACGTGATCCCAGAATGACCTCGTGTCCGGCACGCGCCAGCCGGTAGCCGAGGCCGCCGCCTTGCGGCCCGGTCCCGCCCACGATGGCGATGGTCGTTCGGGGAAAGTGGTGATCCATCGTTCAGTCCTTCGCGGCCAGGGCGAGGCGGGTGAGCGTCTGCTCCTTGTCACCGAGCGTGGAGATGATCGGGCATCTGACGCCGGCCTCGTGGTATTCCATGAGCTTGTCGAAGGCCTGTGAGGTGGACCCACACGCGGTGACGTTCTGCACCAGCGAGTTCGGAACGAGAGGCATCGCGCGCTTGATGTCCTCAGGAGTCGCGGGCCATTTCGCCACCTCCTGCAGCCGGTCGACCAGTTCGCGCTCCACGCCACAGTGCTCGGCGATGTGCGGCTGCTGCATGAGGTAGAGGGTCAGGAACGCCTTGCACGCGTCGATGGCTTCCTGCGGGTCGTCGTCGTTGACGCTGCATGCCACGATCTGGGTCAGGTCGATCCCCGTGCGACCGTCGGTGCGCTTGGCGACGCCCCGGCCGATCGCCTCTCTGGCGCCGGTCAGATAGGACGGCGGCAGGAGGAAGTCCATGTGGACGCCATCGCTGATCTCTCCGGCGAGTTCGAGCATCTTCGGCCCGACCGCGCCGATGTAGATCGGGATGTCGACCGGCTTGTTCTCGCGGTACATGCTGTCGAATCGCACGTCGCGCATCTGCACGAACTCCCCTTCGAAGGAGACGAGTTCATTGCGGAAGAACGCCTGGCAGACGGTGATGTACTCGCGCATCGAGGCGATCGGCTTCACGAGCGGCTGACCGACCTTCGTGGCGAGCGGCTCCCACCAGGCGCCGATGCCGAGGATCGCGCGACCCGGAGCCACCTCGTCCAGGGTCTTGAAGGTCACCGCCATCAGTGCCGCGTTGCGGCTCTTGTTGTTGACGACGCCCGTGCCGATCTTCAGGTTGGAGGTCTTGCTCGCGATGATGGCCGCGGGCACGATTCCGTCCCTGGCCAAGCGGCCCTCGGCCACCCAGACCGACTCGAATCCGTTCCGATCCGCGAACTCTGCCTGCCAGTAGGTCTGCTCGAGGCTCAGCCTCTCGCCAACGTGGATGCCGAGGGGAAGTTTCATATCCGGAGAACTCCGATCAGTCAGGGGTCAGAAGAGGTGGGGCTTGCCTCGGGTAAGGAAGGATCCGCGACCGGGCTTCCCGTCGAAGGCTCCGTCGTTGACGAGGTGATGGCCGCGGGAGAACACGTGGACCGGTCGTCCGGTCACCCGCATGCCGTCGTAGAGGTTGTAGTCCGTGCGCATGTGCGAACCCGCCGTGGTGATGACGTGGTCCGCCGCGGGGTCCCACACGAGGAGGTCGGCGTCCGCACCCACGGCTACCAGACCCTTGTGTGGGAAGAGTCCGAACAACTTGGCCGGACGCGTCGCCACAAGGTCGACGAACCTGCACATGTCAATCCGGCCCGTCTTGACTCCTGTCTCCCAGAGAACCATGAGCCGGTCCTCGACTCCCGGAACCCCGTTGGGAACCTTCGGGAAGTACCCGGGGCTGCGCAGTTTCTGCGGGGGGAGATCGTCGGGTTGCTCCAGGCAGAAACCCGCGTGGTCGGTGGCCACCGTCGACAGCGCCCCCACGGTGAGCGCCTGCCACAAGCCCTCCTGGTTGCCGCGCTCCCGGATCGGCGGCGAGCAGAGGTAAGCGGCGGCTTTCTCGCCCAGTTCGGCGTAGTCCTCGTACGCGACCGCGAGATACTGCGGGCACGTCTCCCCCCACACCAGCGAGCCCCGCCCCCGCGCCTGGCCGATCTCCGCCGCGGCCGTCGCGCTGGAGACATGCACCACGTAGAGGGGACTGCCAACGGAGTCCGCCAGGACGATCGCCCGATGCACCGCCTCGGCTTCGGACTCGTGGTCGTGCGCCGCGGCGTGGTAATTCTCCGCGGTACGTCCACTCTCGATCAGCAAGCGAGTCTCTCGGGCCACCATGTGGCCGTTCTCGGCATGCACCATCGGCAGCACGCCGTACTCGACCGCGAGTTCGAAGCCTTCGAGCAGTTGGCCGTCGTCGACCATCTGCGTGCCGGGGTAGGCCATGAAGAACTTCCAGCTCGACGCGCCTTCTCCGGCCAGGCGGCGCAAGTCGTCCAGCACGTTCTCCTGCTGGTCGCGTGGCGGCACTATGGCGTGCAACCCGAAGTCGACGACGGCCTTCTCGGCGGCCACGTCCCGGCGACGCATATACGAGTCGAGGAGGGACTGGTCGGGCTCCTTCTTCACGAAGTCGACGACCGTCGTCGTCCCGCCGTGTGCGGCCGCGATCGTGCCGTTGTGGAAGTCATCCGCCGTTCGGGTCGTGAAGCCGTCGATCGGGTATTCCAGATGCGTGTGCACATCGATCCCGCCGGGGAGGACGAGTTTCCCGGTCGCGTCGATGACCTCGTCGGCCGACCAGCCGTCGCCGAACCCGAGTGCGACAACGAGACCGTCGCGCACCAGAACATCGGCCCGGACGGCGGCGTCGGCGTTGACGACGGTACCGCCTTTGATGAGTGTCGATCCCATCGTTCTCCTTCTTGAACGGCCGGCCACACCAGCTAGGTGGTCAGTTTGATCAACCGGTGTAGTGCTCGTCGGCCAGCGTGAGCACCTCGTCCAGCACATCGAGAGCCAGGTCGATCTCCGAGTCGCGGATGATCAGGGGCGGGGTCAGGCGCAGCACGTTGAAGTTCGCTGTGAGGTACAGGCCACGCTCCATCGCCGCCTTGAGCAGGCGACTCACCGGTGCGGCCGCGGGGCCCTTGGCGTTGAACGGCACGAGCGGTTCGCGTGTCGCCCGGTCCCTGACGAGCTCGACTCCGTAGAAGAGGCCACGGCCACGAATGTCACCGATGCTCGGGTGCCTGTCCGCCAGGGACGCCAGCCCTTCGCCAAGCCGCCGGCCCATGAGCCGGGCGTTCTCGACGACACCCTCGTCCTGCATGATGCGCAGAGAGGCGACACCGGAGGCACAGGCGAGCGGGTGTCCCGCGTAGGTGAGACCGCCCCAGAACATGTTGTCGCGCAACCAGTCGGAGATCTTCTCTGACACGGTCATCGCACCCAGCGGGACGTAACCGGAGTTGAGCCCCTTCGCGGTGGTGAGGATGTCCGGGGCGACGGCCCAGTGGTCGCAGGCGAACCATTCGCCCGTCCGGCCGAATCCCGACATGACCTCGTCGAAGATGAGCAGGATGCCGTACCGGTCGCAGACCTCCCGAAGGGAGCGGAGGTATCCGTCAGGCGGGTACAGAAGTCCGTTCGTTCCGGTCACCGGCTCGACGATCACGGCGGCCACGGTGTTGGGGTTCTCGTATTGGAGGATCTCCTCCAGATGCGGTCCCCCTGAGCAGACAGGGCACGGGTCGGGGTGGCCCGCGGGACAGCGGTACGTGTACGGATCGAGCATCCGCACCACGCCGGTCATGCCCGGCTCCGCCGCCCAGCGACGCGGGTCCCCGGTCAGCGCGATGGCCCCCGCGGTCGCCCCGTGATAGGAGCGGTAGCGAGCCACGATCTTCTGGCGGCCGGTCACGTGACGGGCGAGGCGCACGGCGTTCTCGTTGGCTGCCGCACCACCGGTGGTGAAGAAGCTCATCTTCAGGTCACCGGGCGTCAGCCCGGCCAGCATCTCGGCCAGCTCCGCCCGGGACCGCTCGGCGAAACCGGGGCCGATGTAGCACAGCTGCTCGGCCTGGCTGCGAATGGCCTCGACCAGCCTCGGGTGCTGGTGTCCGAGGTTGAGATTGACCAGCTGCGATTGGAAGTCGAGGTACTTGCGGCCTTCGTAGTCCCAGAACCAGGAGCCCGAGCCTCCGGCAACCGGAATGGGGTTGAGCGCGCCCTGGACCGACCAGGAGTGAATGACGTACTCCTTGTCGGCCTCCTGCACGCGCTGGCCGGTCCACGTCTGCGCGTCGATGACGGTCATCGGATCGCCTTCTCTCGTCCCGTAGGTGTCACTGGGTCTTCGTCTCGGCGCCGAACACGGCCAGGCGGGCCAGGGGACGACCGGCGTTGGCGGCCGCGCAGATCACGAGGATCTCGCGGGGGCGAGGGACGTCGGACGCCTGGAAGGTCACCGTCTGATGGTGCGATCGGGTCTTCGAGTCGAGCTTGTGCTTGAGCGGGATGTCGATGGGGCTGCCTGGGAGACCGACCTTCTCGGCGGCGGGCAGAAGTTCGGTGCCGCCGGCCGCCTTGCGGAAGACGTTGCCGAACCGGAGGTTGTGGATCAGGGCCGAGCCGTGCTCGACCTCACCGTCGATGCCGACGAGTGCCGCCTTGCCGAACGCCTCCACCTCGTCACCGAGCAGGTCCACGCAGGCCGGGCCGACAAGTTGCCCGATCTCCTCGCCCAGCTCGTCAGCGAGCGTCACCAGGTCCTCGACGTACTCGCTCGGGTATGGGTTGGCGATCACCGCACCGACGAACGCGACCCGATGCAGGCGCTCGACCGGGCGCCCGTTCTCGAGCATGGTCTCCTCGAGATGCTTGATGATCTTGCGGACCTGGATGCTCACTTTGCCTCCCTGAGTGGTTCATCTGGTGAACCATTGGTTCAAATTCTGATGACGGGTGGGGATTGTGTCAAGGGATTTCGCAGATGGAAAGCAGTCTCCCGTTTGTGGCCGCGGCGGCGGGATCAGTCCCGTCGACCGTTCTGGGCACACCGCGCGTCGCGGGTCACGTAGAGATCAGGGCGGCGGTCCGCCAGCGGCTGGTTGAACGGGTTGCCGTGCCGGGCTTCTCGCGACCCGATGAGGTCGATCTCGGCGAGCAACAGCTCTTCGCCGTCGTTGCTCGCGGGACCCGCGAGGATCCAGCCGTCAGGGCCGACGATCACCGATCTCCCGACGAACTCCTGGCCACGCTCGACACCCACCCGGCTCACGCCCGCGACATAGGACTGGTTGCTGTGCGCGCCGGTCATGCACATGAGGTTGGCCATGGCCGGCACATCGGCCGGCTGGCCCGGCACGGGGACCCAATTAGAGGGAAGAACAATCAGGTCGGCGCCTTGGAGAGCCGCGCTGCGGAAGGTCTCGGGGAACCACGCGTCGTAGCAGATCCCTACCCCGATCCGCCCCAGCGGCGTGTCGAAAACCGGAAACCCCGCCTCGTTGCGGCCGTAGATGGCCTTCTCGTCGTTCCAGAGATGGGCCTTGCGGAACGTCCCGACGTGCCCGTCCGGGCCTATCAGCACGGCCGAGTTGTACGGCTGGCCGCCCTCCCGTTCGGTGACGCCGGCGACGATCCAGAGATGATGCTTCTGGGCGAGTGCGGCCCAGGCCGAGCAGGCCGGTCCGCCGGGTATGTCCTCGGCGTACCGGAGGGCCTCGGCACGGTCCGCGAAGACGTACCCGGCGGAGGACGCCTCGGGAAGGACGACGAGCCGCGCACCGGCCTCGGCTGCTTTCGTGATCCACTTCGACGATCGCTCGATGTTGCCGGCGATGTCACCGATGCGCGGGCGCAACTGCACGCCCGCGAGAATGAACTCGGTCACCACGGCGCCCTGATGGACATGTACTTGACCTCGAGGTACTCGTCTATCCCGACCCGGCCGCCCTCACGCCCCAGACCGGATTGCTTGACCCCGCCGAAGGGAGCCGCCGGGTTGGAGATCACGCCCTGGTTGAGGCCGACCATGCCGCTCTCAAGGCGCTCGCAGACGCGCAGCCCTCGATCGAGGCGTTCCGTGAAGACGTACGCCGCGAGACCGTACTCCGTGTCGTTGGCCATGGCGACCGCGTCGTCCTCCTCGTCGAAGACGATGACCGGCGCGACCGGGCCGAAGATCTCCTCGCGAACGGTCCGGACGCCGTGGGGCACCCCGGTGAGGACGGTCGGCCGGTAGAAGTTGCCGCCGCCGGCCAGCGCCTCACCGCCGGTCAGCACTTCGGCTCCGGCGGCTCGTGCCTCGTCGACCAGCTCGGCCACGCCGGCGAGGGCGCCCTGGTCGATCAGGGGGCCCACCTGCGTCGACGGGTCGAGCCCATGGCCCACGGTCAACGAGCCCAGCCGTTCGGCGAGCGCCTCGCTGAAGTCCTGGGCGACTCCCCGCTGGACGTAGAACCTGTTCGCGGCCGTGCATGCCTCCCCGATGTTGCGCATCTTGGCCTGAACCGCACCCTCGACCGCCAGATCGAGGTCGGCGTCGTCGAAGACGATGAACGGCGCGTTCCCACCGAGCTCCATCGAGGTGCGCAGCACCTTGTCCGAGCACTGCGCGAGCAGAGTGCGGCCGACCTCCGTTGAACCGGTGAACGAAAGCTTGCGCAGTCGCGAATCGCGCAGCAGCGCCGACGTCACCTCTCCCGACCTCGATGTGGTGAAGACGTTGACCACCCCGGACGGCAGGCCGGCCTCCTGGAGGATCCCCACCAGCGCGAGCATCGACAGCGGTGTCTGTCGTGCCGGCTTGACCACCACCGTGCAACCGGCCGCGAGTGCGGGCCCGATCTTGCGAGTGCCCATCGCCATGGGAAAGTTCCACGGGGTCACCAGCAGGCTGGGGCCGACCGGCTGCCGGGTCACGACCACGCGCGACCCGCCGCCGGGGGCGACCAGGTAGCCGCCGTCGATGCGGACGGCCTCCTCCGAGAACCACCGGAAGAACTCGGCCGCGTACGCGACCTCGGCTTGCGATTCGGCCAGCGGCTTACCCATCTCCAGCGTCATGAGCCGCGCGAGATCGTCCCTGCGGGCGAGGATCTGCTCGAACGCCCGTCGCAGGATCTCCCCTCGTTCACGAGGTGGCGTGGCAGCCCAGGACGCCTGCGCGTCGACAGCGGCCGAGAGAGCCGCCAGACCATCCTCGACCCCGGCGTCGGCGACCTCGGCGATCGTCCGGCCGGTGCCGGGGTCGTCGACGGCAAGCACGGCGCCGGAGCCGGACCCACGCCACTCGCCGCCGACGAACACGCCTTTCGGCACACTGTCGGCAATGCTTTCGGCCGCGGCGATCGTGTCGGTAAGAGATGTCATGGGCGAACTCCTTTGTCGCGCCCCTTGGCGCCGATCAGTTGGTGGCCTAGCGCCCGGTCAGGGCACTCGGCAGGATGATGTCTGTGACGCTCAGCAGTTCACTCAGCCCTCGAGCGGCCTTGATCACCGACTCCGCCACCGAATCGATACGGTCACGCGTGATGCGATAGGTGGGGCCGCCGATCCACACCGCGTAGGGCGTCGAGTCCCGGACCCGTACCGGCGCGGCCACGGATGCCGCGCCGACTTCGAGCTCGTCGTAGGCGAGGGCGAAGCCGTTGCGGCGCACCGAGTCCAGTGACTCGATGAACGAGTCCAGACCTCCCAGCTCCGCGGGCGCCTTCTCCGAGAACTCGGCTGCGAACTCCGTCCGCACCGCCTCCGGATCGAGGGCGGCGAGCAGCACCTTGCCGGTCGAGGTCGCCCACACGGGCTGGGTCCGCGGGACAGGTTTGAGCGTCTGCCCGATCAGCGAGGGCCCCGCAACCTGTGCGACGACCATGACGTTGGGCGGCAGGAGCACGTCGAAACCGGAGGTCTCCTTGGTCTCCTCGGCGAGCTGCCGCAGGACGCCGCGCATGTGGCCGTAAGCGCCGTCGCTGTCCAGCAGTCCCCCGACGATCGAGAGAAGGCCGAGTGAGACCCGATAACGCCGAGTGTCCGGATCAAGTGTCAGCCAGCTCTCCCGTTCGAGGACGGTGAGCACGCGGTAGCACGTCGCCTTGGGGATGCCGGCCTCCCTGGCGACCTCGCTGAGCCCGACGCCCTCTGGGTGGGCGGCCACGGCACGAAGCAGCCAGATAGTCCGACGGACAAGTCCCGCTTCACTTGGTGCCATTGTCTTCTCCATTGAGGTGATGTGATCGACAGTTGCGGCCATCATCGTGGCAGGCTCGCCGACTGTTGTCCGTGCCTTACGCGGACTTATGCCGCGTAACGCACGGACATCGCCTGCTACTTGCCTCCGGCGGTGAGCTCTACGGTCCCCGGCTTGTAGCCATCGCCGGTGACGTCGAATCCCTCCGCCTTCAGTTCCTGGTCCGCCTTCTCTGTGAGGTCCCCGCGGAAGGCGCCCTCACCAGGGTCGGCCTTGAGCACCTTGGCGTCGACCGCGATCTTGATGGTCTGGTCCCATGCCTTCTGGTCGATGGTCCCGATACCGGCAGGTGAAGGCCACACGAGCTTGTTGACCTCGTTCAGCATCCACGTCTGGTGGCCCTTGCCGAGCGCGCTGCCGTTGTTGAGGACGACCTCGACACAGCCGTCCAGGTCGTCCCGGCAGAAGCCCCAGCCCTTGTACGTCGCCTTGAGGAACTTCACGGCGATGTCCTTGTTGGCATCCTTGGCCAGCCAGTCGCCACGCGCGTAGATGCCGTCCTCAAGGCTCGTGTATCCCGAGTCCTGAAGGCTGATGGCCGAGAAGTCCTCCGGCTTGTACAGCTCACCGGTCTTGGGGTTGATGGTCTCCAGCAGCTGGGCGTACTCGTTGTAGGTCTTGGCCTGGGCCGCGTCGACCTCACGCTTCAGCAGCAGCGACATGTCGAACGGCTGCTGCACGACGGTGACGTCCTTGGCCGGGTCGACGCCGGCGCCCCTCATCGCCGCGAACAGCACCAGCTCGTTGCCGAACCCCCAGCTGCCCACCTTCTTGCCCTTGAGGTCCGCGAGCTGCTTGATGCCCGAGTCCGCCCAGGCGACCTGCAGGTAAGCGCCGCGCTGGAACACCTGGCCGATGTTGACGAGGTCGGCCCCCTGCTCCCGAGTGACCATCGTCTTGGTGACGTGGCTGACCGCGAACTCCGCGTTGCCCGCTGACAACACCTGCTGCGGCACGATGTTGACGCCACCCTCCTGGATGGTCACATCGAGACACTCGTCGGCGTAGTAGCCCTTCTCCTTGGCGGCGTAGTAGCCGGCGAACTGCGACTGCGCCACCCACTGGAGGACGAGCCTGACCGGGGTTCGCGTCTGGCACGACGCGGTGTTCTCCGCGCCGGACCCGGACGCCGTGGTCTCCTCCGACATGCCACAGGCGGACAGGGAGAGCGTGGCGGCGGCCACCAAGGCGCCGGCGATGAGGCGATTGACTCGTGGGCGCGCGAGGCGCCGAAGGGAGCGGGGCATTGTGACTCCTTCAAGGAGATAATCGTGGGGGGAACGACGGGGAGATCACGCCTCGTCGCTGTGAATCGACTCGTGCCAGGGCATCAAAAGACGCTCAAGCAGCGACATCAGTCCGAACATCGCGAGCCCGAGCAGGCTGGCTACGAAGATCCCTGCCCATGCTTCGGCGAAGCGCGGCAAGGCCGCCTGATAGGCGATGTACACCCCGAGCGCATTGCTTGGACCCCCGAAGTACTCGGTCACGATGACGCCGATGACGGCCAGGGTGGACCCGAGCTTGAGCGCGTTGAAGAGATAGGGCAACGCGTTGGGGAGTCGCAACATCAGGGAGATCTGTCGCGGTTGTGCCGCCAGCGACTCCATGAGCTCCAGGTGCAGCGGTGAAATCTGGAGCAGACCCCTGGCCGTGTTGACCAGGACGGGAAAGAACACCATGACCGATGCGACGCCGGCCTTGGAGACGATACTGGTCACGCCGAACCAGTTGTTGAAGATCGGCGCCAGCGCGACGATGGGAGCGCAGTTGACGATCACGGCCATCGCCAGAACCGGGCCCGCCACCTTGTGGAAGCGGCTGACCACCAGCGCGACGAGGATGCCGGCGACGGACCCGAGAACGAGGCCGAGCAGGACCGCCTTAACGGTGATCTCCGAGGCCGAGAGGATCGTCGGGAGCTGCGATGCCAGCGCTGAGGCGATTTCACTCGGCGCGGGCAGGATGAACGACGGGACCTGGAACAGCCGCACCACAAGCTGCCAGGCGCCCAGGATGACGACCGCGGTGACCAGGACCGGCAGTCCTCGCCTGGTGGTCGCCGCGGCCCGCCCAGCGGTGATCGGCATCAAATGCCTGCTTCCCGTACGGGCGGTCATGGCGCGTCCTGGGCGACTGGCATGCCATGCAGAGCGGACCTGACCTCAGTGATCTTTTTGAAGTACTCGGGTGTCGTGCGGGTGGCGGCGGAACGCGGGTAGGGCAGATCGACGTCGATGCTGGCGGCGATCCGCCCAGGACGAGGGGACATCACCACGATCCGCGACGACAGGAACACGGCCTCTGAGATGCTGTGCGTCACGAAGACGACGGTCGTCCCCGTGTCGGACCAGATCCGGAGGAGCTCACCCTGGAGGCGTTCCCGGTTCATCTCGTCAAGTGCGCCAAGTGGTTCGTCCATGAAAAGGATCTTCGGATCCGCGGACAGTGCCCGGGCGATTGCCACTCGCTGCTGCATGCCGCCGGAAAGCTGCCACGGGAAGTGGTGAGCGAACTCGGACAGGCGGACGAGTTCGAGCATGGACGTGGCCTTGGCCCGCCGAGTCTGCTTGGCCACGCCGGCGACCTGAAGCGGTAACTCCACGTTGCGCTGGACGTTTCGCCAGTCGAACAGGCCGGCCTGCTGGAAGACCATCCCGTAGTCACGGTCTCGCCGTGCGGTGTCGGGTGCTTTGCCGTTCAAACTCACGGAACCGCTGGTGGGTTGGGTGAGGTCCGCCATGATCCGCAGGAGCGTGCTCTTCCCGCAGCCGCTCGGACCCAGCAGCGACACGAACTCGCCTTCGGCGATGGACAGGTCAATGTCCGCCAGCGCCGTTACGGAACGGTCTGTCCCGCTGTTGAACTGCTTCGTGACGCCGCTGACACTGATGATTGCGGATTCAGGCATCGTGGGCTCTCCAGGGATCGGAAGAGAGATGGCGGTCATCGGGTGTGCCGGTTACGGAGGGCGAATCGCTCGATCCAGCTGAGGAGCTGGACGAACACGATCCCCGTGACGGCCGCGACAAGGACGGCGGCGTACAGCTTCTCGGGGCCGTTCGAGTAGTAGTAGGCGAAGGTGAGGATGGCTCGGCCGATTCCTCGTCCCGTGCCGGCCGACAACTCGCCCACGATGGCGCCGACGACACTGGCCGTGGCGGCGAGTCGTAGCCCCGCGAAGACGTACGGCAGCGCCGCGGGCAGGCGGAGCCAGAACAGGAACTGGAGCCTCCCGGCGCCCACGCTGCGCATGAACTCCGTCTGCACCTTCGGCGGTGACTTGAGTCCTCGCAACGCGTTGATCGTCACGGGAAAGAACGCCAGGTACGCCGCGATGCCGGTGACCGCGACCCACGGTGGCAGTCCCGCCTTGCCGCCCCAGATGACGATCATCGGGGCGATGGCGACCAGCGGAATGGTCTGCGAGGCGATCAGCCACGGCATGAGGCCACGCGAGATCGGAGGGATGTGGAGGAAGACGATGGCGAGCGCCAGCCCGAGGAGCGATCCGGCCACCAGGCCGTAGGCGGCTTCACGCAGCGTCACAGACGCTTCCCCGAGCAGGTACACGCCCAGGCTGGTCGGGTTCCCGCGCCGGGCGGGTTCCACCAGTGCGCCTAGGATCGTGCCGACGTGTGGCATGGACAGATCGTCGGTCGCGACTGGGAATGGTATTCCGAGCAGCCGATCGCCTGTCGCCTGGCCCAGCGCCTTGTAGCCCTCCCAGAGAGCGGCCAGGAAGGCCACAACAGCAAGGCCGACCACCCCGCTTGTGAGTCGGGATCTCAAGGCCGCTGAGGCTGTGTCCGTGATTGGGGCCTCCCGCTTTGGAGGGGGGGCCGGGGCGATGGATGCTATGGGGGGGCTCTTCATGGCCGTCATGCCGGTTCACTCTCCGGGTCGTGGGGAGAGACATGTCACGGTGCAGGCGTTCATCGCTTGCAGTGAACCATCGGATCACTCAGCGATCCGATGGTTCAATGTAGGTGTGGCGTTCATCCGCCGTCAATGGTTCGCGTGAAACTTCATGTGTCACCGGTCGCGCCTCGGCACCCCGTCCGAAACCCGTAGGTTGGCGGAAAGTGGTGATCTCTGGTGACCTGCGCATACTCCTGGATCGGCAGGTCCGCTCAGCCGAGGTGACGCGCCGCTCCTGGCACCCGCTGGGAGCTTTAGCCACCTCCGGCGGGTAGCGGCACGCGGGTCGTCCCTCACGAAGAACCTGCGGCATGTGCCGTTCCAGCTCCGCTTCCCCCGTTGGAGCACCCCGCCGGGGGTCTCATCCCGGTGCCGGAACCTGGCTCACGGGCGCCGCCATGTGGGAGCGATGGGCGCCACGACGCTTCGCGTAGGCCGAATACATCTTCGGTCATACCGAATATCAACCTCGCGGAGACGGGCCCGGCGCGGTGTCGTCGCGATGTGCTGGAGCGGGTTCAGCACTCGGGTGAATCGGAAATCATTCCGGGGCGTCGGCGAAGATCACTATTTCGTCGATGTCGCCCTCGACGGTGACGTGCACCACGTCCATCCCGGTCAGCAGGCTCCGGCCGGAGGAGTCCTCGTAGCGCCACCCGAAACGCGCCCACTCTCCCGGCGCGTCCACCCGGGTCGTGCGGACCATCCGGGTAGGGCCCGCCGGGTGCCCCTGCACCACCTCGGTGATGAAGTCCTCGACCGCCTTGCGCCCGACACCTCGGCCCAATGGCCCCCAGAAGACGACGTCGCCGGTAAGGGCACGGCTCAGCAGCGTGGCCCGCCGCGCCGGGTCATCGGCATTGGTCGCCGCGATGAAGGCGTCAATGGCGTGGTCATGGAGGGCGTCATCCGTCACGTCGTGATACTAGCCAGCGGATCTGCGTCGCGAAGATGCGAAGTCACCCAGATCACGGAAGTCACCGTTGCCGACTTCGTTTGACTGCTGACGCCTTTGCATCTTGGCACTTTCAGAACAGGCCGAGGTGGTCGAGGAGCTTGCCGGTGGCGTCGATCAGCGCGCGTGCGGCCGCTATCGCGCGGTCTGCTTCCGCTGTTTCCACTACCTCGTCGGGGAACTCCGGATATTCGAGTTCGTTGCGCCTGCGGCGCATGGTGCCGTACGGCTCGAACGTGGGGCCGAACTGCCGGATCACGGTTTGCTGGACGGCATAGTGGCCGCCGGAGGTTGTGGCTCGTAACCCTTGTTGTGCCAGTAGACCGGCACAAGCGAAGCGCGCCGCGTCGTAGGCGAGTGTGTAGGCGGAGTTCGGATCGGTTGTTCTGAGCCCTTCGGCGCTGGCGAGGGTGGTGGTTGCCTTCTCCAACCATCCGCTGCCGTCGGCGGCCTCGCCTCGGACGCGCTGGAGTTCGCCGGAGGCCAACATCCGCTCGACGTCGGCCTCGCCACGTGTCCACCGTGTCATGGGGCGGGTTTCTCCGATCAGGTGTGGATTTCGGCGGTCAGATCGATCACGGGGGCTGACTTGATCTGCCTGATGAGGGCGTCGGCCTCCGCGTTCCAGCGGTGGGTGGAGGCGAGGACGGGATTGACCGGCATGCCGATGCGCTCCTGAGCGCGGTCGGCGGCGGCATAGAGGGCAGCCCGATCGACCTCACCGACGACGAGTATGTCAATGTCGTGGGGGACGGGTCCTGGATTTCCAGCATGACGGGCGGCCCACGAGCCGAAGATGAGCAGGCGCTCGGTGCCGGGGATACCGGCGAACTCCTCGCTGATGATCGTGTGAGGGCCGTACATGTAGTTCAGGATCTCGGTCACGGGCCGGAACAGCGGGTGGTCGGGATTGGCATGCAGGACCTGGGAGCGTCCGATCTCGACCGTAGTGATCAGCTGTGCGTCGACGAGGCGATGTACCTCGGCATGCAGGGTGGAAGGTGCCATGCCCAACTCTCGGGCGAGAGAGGCAAGGGTCCAGTTCCGCCGAGGCCGCAGATAGACGGCGGCCAGGATCTCCGCCTGCGTTCGGGTTTTGAAGATGGGAACGATGGGCGCCGCAACGCTTCGCATAGACCGAATATATCTTCGGTTATACCGAATACCAATCCAGCGAAGACAGGGGCGGGGTCGTGTCGTTCTCCGGGTGGGCTCGGCAGGACTCCTTGTGGGGAACGGGCTCGGGCGGAACCCGGTGTGGCCGGCTGGTGTGGGCTTCTCGGAGTTCTACGCCCCCGAACGGATACCTCGCCTGAGTGGAGATCGTCGAGGCTTTCCGCTCCAGCGGCCGGGCCCGGTCAGGTAAAGCTTTCTCGGCAAAACGCCCGCTCACGCGTCTGTCGGCCCTCCGGTTGTCGAAGAAGTCGCCAAATGGAACTTTTCGGGCAGGCGACAGGTATGGATCTTGTGCTTCATGCGGTGATCATAGGGATAGCCGCCACGGTCGCCCTGATGGCGACGGTCGGGGGCCGTTACTGGCATCGTCGGCGACGCCGTCGGTTCCGGCAGGGAAGAGCCCGCTAGGGTGACGAGGTCCGGTCCAGGGCCGTCGCGGTGTGCCGGAGGGCGTCCAGCAGGGGGATGAGCAGGGGGTGTCGTTCCGCGCCCCGGCGTACGGCGGTGAAGACCCGGCGTTCCGGACCCGCGACCCGGCGGATCTCGACGCCGGACAGGTCGGTGCCGCGCAGGGCCAGGCGGGGCACCATCGCCACCCCGGCCCCGGCGGCGGCCAGCGCGACCACCGCGCTGAAGTCGTCCGAGGAGTGGGCGAACTCGGGGGTGAAGCCCGCGTGCTCGCAGGCCAGTGCGATCACGTCGTGGCAGGGGTTGCCCGGATAGGGGCCGATCCAGGTCTCCCCGGCCAGATCCGCGACCGTCACCTCGCGCTCCGCGAGGGCGTGGTCCCGGGGGAGCACCACGTCGAACGGTTCGGAGTAGAGCGGGATGCGAGACAGGCGCCGGTCGTCCTCGGCGGGGGCTCCGCGATACTCCACGGCCACGGCCGCGTCCACCGCGCCGTCCAGGACCATGGTGAGGCTCTGGTCGCCCTCGGCGTCCAGGACCCGTACCCGGATGCCGGGCGCCTTGCCGTGGAGTACGCCGACGGCCGGGGCCACCAGGAGCCCGATCGCGGTGGCGAACGAGGCCACCTTCACCTCACCCGCCGTACCGGTGGTGTAGGCGGCGATGTCGGCCTCGGCCCGCTCAAGCTGGGCGAGGATCTCGTTGGTGTGGCCCAGCAGGATGCGGCCGACGGCGGTCAGCCGTACGCCCCGGCCGTCGCGGTCGAGCAGCCGGTGGCCCACCTCGTGTTCCAGGGCGGCGAGCTGCTGGGAGACCGCCGAGGGGGTCAGGTGCAGCGCGGCGGCGGCCGCGGTGACCGTGCGGTGGTCGGCCACCGCCCGCAGGGTCCTGAGCCGCCGTGTCTCTATCACTTCCCTATTCTCGCCGAGGCCGTTCGTACGCGGTGCCTCCGGGGTCGCGCTCCCATCGGCACGACCCCGGCCGAACCGTCCGGCGCGAGCCTCCGTCCCCCGACCGCGTCCGTTTCCTACAAGACCGCGGCGGGGAGGCAGGGCTAGGTTGAGCAGCCGTACCGGGGGTCACGCGTGTCTCGCCGAGCTGAGGGCGGTCCGCGATCTACATCCCACCGCGAACCCACGATCGGAGACATTCGATATGAAAGCCCAACTGGACGTCATCGGCATGGTCGTCGAGGACATGGGCCGCTCGCTGGCCTTCTACCGGCTGCTCGGCCTGGAGGTGCCGCCGGAGGCCGACGGGCTGCCGCACGTCGAGGCGGTCCTGCCCGGCGGCCTGCGCCTCGCCTGGGACACGGTCGAGACGATCCGCTCGTTCTACCCCGACTGGCGGCCCGGGAACGGGCAGGGGGTCTCGCTGGCGTTCCGGTTCGACACCCCGGCCGAGGTGGACGAGGCGTACGAGCAGCTGGTCCTTCTCGGGTACGAAGGGATCAAGGAGCCGTGGGACGCGTTCTGGGGGCAGCGGTACGCGGTGATCCACGACCCGGACGGCAACAGCGTCGACCTGTTCGCTCCGAACGCGGAGAGCTGACCGGAGGGCGGACGGCGCGCGGGTCAGTCCCGCGCGTCGTGGGCGAGCACGGCCAGCTGGATCCGGTTGTTCAGCCCGAGCTTGGTCGGCGCGCCGGAGATGTGCGCCTTCACCGCGCCCACCGACATGTACAGGCGTTCGGCTATCTCGGCGTTCGAGAGTCCCTTCGCCCTGCACCTGTCGCGGATCGCGGGCCGCTCCGAGTCTCGGCGATCTCGTCACGGCGACGGGGCCGTGACGAGTGCTCAGCCGCGGGCGGTGGCGAACGCGGCCAGGGCTCGGTCCACGTCCTCGGTGGAGTGGGCCGCCGAGAGCTGGACCCGGATGCGGGCCTGGCCGTGCGGGACGACGGGGTAGGAGAAGCCGATCACGTAGACGCCCAGTTCCAGCAGGCGTTCGGCCATCGCGGCGGCCTCGGCGGCGTCGCCGATCATCACCGGGACGATGGGGTGGTCGCCGGGCAGGATGTCGAACCCGGCCGCGATCATCCCGGAGCGGAACCGCTCGGTGTTGGCGCGCAGCCGCCGGCGGGCCTCGTCCGAGCCGCTGATCAGGTCGAGGACGCGCAGCGACGCGGCGGCGATCACCGGGGCCAGGGAGTTGGAGAACAGGTAGGGGCGCGAGCGCTGGCGGAGCAGCTCGCAGATCTCCTTGCGGGCCGCGACGTAGCCGCCGCTGGCCCCGCCGAGCGCCTTGCCGAGCGTGCCGGTGAGGATGTCGACCCGATCCCGCACCCCGTGCAGCTCGGGGGTGCCTCCGCCGTGTTCGCCGACGAAGCCGACGGCGTGCGAGTCGTCGACCATCACCATGGCCCCGTACCGTTCCGCCAGGTCGCAGATCTCCCTCAGCGGCGCGACGTAGCCGTCCATGGAGAAGACGCCGTCGGTGACGATCAGCCTGCGCCGGGCGTCGGCGGACTCCTTGAGCCGTGCCTCCAGCTCGGCCAGGTCACGGTTGGCGTAGCGCAGGCGCCGGGCCTTGGACAGGCGGATGCCGTCGATGACGCTCGCGTGGTTGAGCGCGTCGGAGATCACCGCGTCCCGGTCGTCGAGCAGGGTCTCGAAGACGCCGCCGTTGGCGTCGAAGCACGAGCTGTAGAGAACGGTGTCCTCCTGGCCGAGGAAGGCCGACAGCCGCGCCTCCAGCTCCTTGTGCACCTCCTGGGTGCCGCAGATGAAGCGGACCGAGGCCATCCCGAAGCCCCAGCGGTCGAGGGCCTCCTTGGCGGCGGCGATCACCTCGGGGTGGTCGGCCAGGCCCAGGTAGTTGTTGGCGCAGAAGTTCAGCACCTCACCGCCGCCGGCCACGGCGATGTCGGCGCGCTGCGGGGTGGTGATGACCCGCTCCGGCTTGAGCAGCCCGGCGGACGCGATCTCGTTCAGGGTGGTACGGAAGTCGTCGCGGACGTTGTCGAACATCAGGCGGTCCAATCCAAGGTGATCTTGCCGATTCCGCCGTCGTCGGCGGTGTCGAAGTCGCGGTGGGAGCCGGACATCAGGCGGTCCAGTCCAGGATGACCTTGCCGGTCCTGCCGCCGGCGGCGGTGTCGAAGGCCGCGTCGAAGTCGCGGTAGGAGAAGCGGTCGGTGATCACGGGGGAGAGGTCGAGGCCCTTCTCCAGGAGTACGGACATGGCGTACCAGGTCTCGTACATCTCCCGGCCGTAGATGCCCTTGATGGTGATCATCGAGGTCACGATGGTCGCGAAGTCGACGGCGAACTCCTCGGCGGGCAGCCCGAGCATGGCGATCTTCCCGCCGTGCGACATGTTGGCGATCATGTCGCGGAGCGCCTGCGGGTTCCCGGACATCTCAAGTCCCACGTCGAAGCCCTCCCGCATGCCGAGTTCGCGCAGGCCGTCGGCGACGGACTTCTCGGCGACGTTCAGCGCCAGGGTGACGCCCAGCTTGTTCGCGATGGCCAGCCGTTCGTGGCTGACGTCGGTGATGACCACGTTGCGGGCGCCCACGTGGGTGGCCACCGCGGCGGCCATCAGCCCGATCGGCCCGGCCCCGGTGATCAGCACGTCCTCGCCGACCATCGGGAAGGTCAGGGCGGTGTGCACCGCGTTGCCGAACGGGTCGAAGATCGCCGCCACGTCGAGGTCCACCGGGACCCGGTGCACCCAGACGTTGGAGGCGGGGAGCGTCACGTACTCGGCGAAGGCGCCGTTCCGGTTGACCCCCAGCCCGATCGTGCTGTGGCACAGGTGCCGCCGTCCGGCCATGCAGTTGCGGCACTTGCCGCAGACCAGGTGCCCCTCGCCGCTGACCAGATCACCGGGGGCGATGTCCTCCACGCCCGGCGCCACCTCGACGACCTCGCCGCAGAACTCGTGCCCGACGACGAGCGGCGTCCGCAGGGTCTGCCGGGCCCAGGCGTCGAAGCTCCGGATGTGCAGATCCGTCCCGCAGATCCCGGTCCGCAGCACCTTGATCAGCACCTCTCCGGCGCCGACCGACGGCTCCGGTACGTCGATCAGCCACAGGCCGGGTTCGGCCCTCTCCTTGACCAGTGCTTTCATCGCGGATCCCCCCTCAACTCCGAACCCTACGCACTGTGCCCGGCCGCCTTCGGGGGTGTCCATCGCGGTTTTCTTAACCCTGCCCACAGCATTGCTTCACGCCCGATACCCGTTTTCTAGCGGGGTACCCGGACAGTCGACCGCAAATCGGTCAGATAGCCGGTTCTCACACCGAGATCGATCCCCTCGACGGGATCGGCTCTCACCGGGGACCGGCCGTCCCAACGAGGACGGCCCCTGTCACGACGACGATCGTCGTGACAGGGGCCTCGAAGCCGGGAGCGGGCAGGTCAGGGAGTGGTGCGGTGGTGCTCCTCCTGGGGAACCGAGAGGCCGTCGGTGGGCAGAGGGGGCGGGGCCGCGTTGAGCTGGCGGGGACCCAGATCGGCCTCGGCGGCCTCGGCGACCGCCTCGGCGGCGGCCTGCTCGGCCTTGGCCGTCTCCCTGGCGGTGTCCTCGCTGATCGCGGGGGCCTCGCGGGTGGCGGCCGACTGCGGCAGCGCCTCGGTGAACGCCTTGGAGACGCCCTGGATGGCCGAGGTGACCTCGCTGGGGATCACCCAGAAGGTGTTGTTCGGGCCCTTGGCCAGCTCCGGCAGCACCTGGAGATACTGGTACGCCAGCAGCTTGGGGTCGGGGTCGTTGCGGTGTACGGCCTGGAAGACCTCGTCGATGGCCTGGGACTGGCCCTGGGCCTTGAGGATCGCGGCGCTCCGGTCACCCTCGGCCCGCAGGATCGCGCTCTGCTTGTCACCCTCGGCGGTGAGGATCTGCGACTGCCGCTGGCCCTCGGCGTTGAGGATCGCCGCGCGCTTGTCGCGCTCGGCGCGCATCTGCTTCTCCATCGCCTCCTTGATGCTCTTCGGCGGGTCGATGGCCTTGATCTCCACCCGGTTGACCCGGATGCCCCACTTGCCGGTCGCCTCGTCGAGCACGCCACGGAGCTGGCTGTTGATCGTGTCACGCGAGGTCAGCGTCATCTCCAGGTCCAGCGAGCCGACGACGTTGCGCAGCGTGGTGACCGTGAGCTGCTCGACGGCCTGGATGTAGTTGGCGATCTCGTACGCCGCCGCCCGGGGGTCGGTGACCTGGAAGTACAGGACCGTGTCGATCTCGACGACCAGGTTGTCCTCGGTGATCACCGGCTGGGGCTGGAAGGAGACGACCTGCTCGCGCAGGTCGATCATCGGATAGACCCGGTCGATGTACGGGATCACGAAGTTGAGACCGGGCTTGAGCGTGCTGTGGTAGCGGCCGAGCCGCTCCACGTTGCGGGCCCGCGCCTGCGGGACGATGCGCACCGAGCGAACCACGGTGAACACCGCCAGCAGGACGATGAGAAGCCCGGCTATGAGCAGAGCGTCCATGAGTCACTCCCGGGGATACACGAGAGCGGTCGCGCCCTCGATCTCGATGACGTCGACGGTAGCCCCGGCGGGTATCACCAAGGTCTCGTCGTAGGCTCGGGCGGACCACTCTTCGCCGCCGATCCGCACCCGGCCGTCCTGACCGGTCACCTCGCGCAGCACGTACGCGGATTTGCCGACGATCGCCTGGATCCCGAACCGCTGGCTCCGGGGCTGCAGCCCCTTGAGATGGCGCCTGGCGACGGGTCGGATCGCGACCACCCCCGCGCCCAGGGAGGCGACGAAGACCAGGAGCTGGAGCGGGAGCGGCAGTCCGAGACCGGCGGCGACGGAGGCGATGAGGGCGGCGCCCCCGAGCAGGCCGAGAGCGGTGGTCAGGGTGAAGATCTCGGCGACTACCAGCACGACCGCCAGAATCAGCCAGATGACCCAGTAATCCATGCTCCGGCCCTCCTGCCTTTTTCAACGGGTCGGACGTCGGGGAGGTTCCTTTCCCTACCGTATGTCTTCTGCTCGACGCCTGTCAGGATCGATCACGACGCTCCTGCCTCGCGGGTGCGATCTTTCCCGACACCTCGCCCAGAGTGATCACGGTTCCGCCGGGTCCCGGGGCCGTCGCGGTGATCGTAACGGTGTCCCCGTCCTCCAGGAACGACCTGGTGGAGCCGTCGGGCAGCTTGAGCGGCTCGGTCCCGTTCCAGGTCAGCTCGATCAGCGAGCCGCGCTCGCCCGGCCCGGTGCCGGAGATCGTGCCGCTGGCGTAGAGATCGCCGGTGCGCAGCGCGGCGCCGTTGACGGTCATGTGGGCGAGCATCTGGTCCGGCGTCCAGTACATGTCCCGGTACGGGGGACGGGAGACGACCTCGCCGTTCACCGCGACCTCCAGCCGCAGGTCGAGCCCCCAGGGCTCCTCGCGGCGCAGGTAGCCGAGCGGCTCGGGATCCTGCGCCCTGCCCTCGACGCGGGCCTCGGACAGGGCGGCGAGCGGGGTGATCCACGGTGAGATCGAGGTGGCGAAGGACTTGCCGAGGAACGGGCCGAGCGGGACGTACTCCCAGGCCTGGATGTCGCGGGCGCTCCAGTCGTTCACCAGGGTCACGCCGAACACGTGGTCCTCGAAGCGTCCGGCCCGGTCGCCGAGGGCCGTCGGGGTGCCGACGACGAACCCCAGCTCCGCCTCGATGTCCAGCCTGACGGACGGGCCGAAGACCCCCGCGCCGCGCTGCCCGGACGGCCGGGTGATCGGGGTGCCGGAGGCGACGACGGTCCCGGCCCTGCCGTGGTAGCCGACCGGCAGGTGCCGCCAGTTCGGCTTGAGCGGCTCCTCGTCGGGGCGGAAGATCCGGCCCAGGTTGGAGGCGTGCTCCAGCGAGCAGTAGAAGTCGACGTAGTCGGCCACCTCGATCGGCAGGTGCAGCGTCACCTCCTCCAGCGGGACGAGGTGCGGCTCGACCACCGGCAGGTCGGTGCGGAGCTTGTTCTGGATCAGGGTGCGGGTGTCGCGCCAGGCGACCGGGCCCCTGGCCATGAAGGCGTTGAGCGATCCGGTGGCGAACACCTCGTCGTGCAGGGCCCCGGCCAGGTCGACGATCTGATCGCCGTACCGGACGCCGACGCGAGGGGTCTCCCCCTCGTGGCGGGAGAAGACTCCGTAGGGCAGGTTCTCCAGGCCCCAAGCCATCACTTGCTCTCCTTCGTTGTGCGGGTGGTCACGCTCGGGCGCCGGGCGACGAGGCCCAGGGCCGTCAGGTCCTCGATCGGGGTGCTCGTGCTGCATGATCCGTACGAGACCAGCAGCTTCCTGGCGCGCGTCGCGGTCTCCTGGGGAACGGCCCGCGCGAGCCGCACCAACTCGCCGACGTCCGTCAGCTTCAGCACCGGCACCGGATCGTGGCCTTCGGTGGCCGCGCAGACCGCGAGGACCAGGTTGAGGAAGCCGTGCCGGTCCACGCCCAGCGCGGAGTCGAAGTGGCGGACCGCGTTGTGCAGGCCCGCGGTCGCCTTGAACGGCACGCCGTACTCCGCGCAGTGCGCGATGAGGGCGCCCAGGTCGACGGCGCTGGGAAAGGCGTCGGCGGTCAGTCCGCCGCAGCGGAACTTCAGGCCGGGCCCCGAGCCGTCGCGCGGCAGGGGCCCACGGCCGTCGAGGGGCACCTCGACGAAGAGCCTGGCCCCGGCGGGCAGCCCGTCGGCCAGCCGCTCCGACACGGCCTGAGGCGTCTCGTCCGGCGCCTGCCGCACCTCGACCAGCTCGACGGTGAGGCCGTCGAGTGGCGGGAGGGCGGGGGTGTCCATGATCAGGCCGAGCCGGATCGGGAAGGTCAGGTGGTCGCGGAGCTCCGCCAGGCGGCCGGCCGGGCAGAGGAACCGGTGGGTGAGCACCGGATCGTTGCCGGCCAGGTCGTTCCTGTGCCGCTCCAGGGCCTCGGTCATCGGCAGCCCGGTCGGCGGGAACAGTCCGGCGTCGTCGACGAGCCCACGGAAGAGCGCCGCCGTTCCCATTCCCGGGTCCGTGTTCATGTCTGTACCCATGGCCCTGCCCATACCCAGTGGCGATCCCGTGACCGTGTCCGCCCCGCACCTGTACTCGGGGTGGCCGAGGAGGCGGGGTCCGTGCTCGGGCCGACCGTGGCAGCCGAACCCGCCGCCGGGCACCCGCCCGTCAACGGGCCCACGTCCACGCGTAGCCGGGGTCCTCCACCGACAGGCCGGCGGGGCCGAGGTCGAGGGGACGGAAGGTGTCGACCATCACGGCCAGCTCGCTCGTCTGGGTGTGGCCCTGCCCGACCGCCTCGATGACCGCCTCGACGGCGCCCGGCTGCGGGCCGTGGGTGAACCCGGCCGGATGCAGCGAGACCGAGCCGATGTCGATGCCCGAGCCCCTGCGCGCGGTGTAGTCGCCGCCCGCGTAGAACATCAGCTCGTCGGAGTCGACGTTGTGGTGGTTGTACGGGATCGGGACCGCGTCGGGGTGGAAGTCGAGCGGCCGGGGGCAGAACGAGCAGATCACGAAGTTCGGGCCCTCGAAGGTCTGGTGCACCGGCGGCGGGGCGTGGGTGCGCTTCACGATGGGCTCGAAGTCGTTGATGTTGAACGCGTACGGGTAGAGGCAGCCGTCCCAGCCGACCACGTCGAACGGGTGGTTGCGGTAGACCAGCCGGGTCAGCCCGCCGCGGGTGCGGACCAGCACCGGCACCTCCTCGCCCTCGACGATGAGGGGCTCGCCGGGGGAGCGCAGGTCGCGCTCGCAGTAGGGGGCGTGCTCCAGGAACTGGCCGTGGGTGGACAGGTAGCGCTTGGGGGGGCGGATGTGCCCCGCGGCCTCGATGGTGAACGCCGTGACGCGGCCCTGCGGCACCCAGCGGTGGATGGTCCCGGTGGGGATGACGACGTAGTCGCCCTCCCCGGCCTCGATCACCCCGTACGTCGACTCGAACCTGACCCGTCCGCTCGCGATGTAGACGCACTCGTCGCCCATGGAGTTGCGGTAGAGCTCGCTGGGCGTCTCGCTCGCGGCGTACGACATGCGGACGTCGGCGTTGCCGGCGAGCAGCCCGCGCCCGGTGACCAGGTCGCCTCCGACCGGCAGGTCCTGGGTGCGCAGGTGACGGGGGGAGAGCGGCAGGTTGGGGACGAGCCTGCCGGCCTCGGTGGGCTCGACGGCCTCGGCCTTGAGGATCGCCGTGGGGAGATGGCGGTGGTAGAGCAGCGACGAGTCGCTGGAGAACCCCTCCTCACCCATCAGCTCCTCGGCGTACAGCCCGCCGTCGGGCCGCCGGAACTGCACGTGCCGCTTGCGAGGTATCTCCCCCACGACCCGGTAGTACGGCATCCGCTTCTCCCGCTCTGTCCGCTTATCGGACACTCGTGTCCTTTATACGAACAACCATCTGTCAGGGCGGGATGGATGTCAAACGTCGTCCGCCGGTTCCCGGTGTGCCGGACGGCTTGACAGCCGGGCGTAACGGCGGTGGAGAAGGAGAGCCCGGGGCTGTCGCGCGTTCCGCCGGTCGGTGCGGGGCCTGGAGAACCGCACCTCGGCCGTCAGGAGGGAGGCCGAACATGAAAGAAGGGCCCGCTGAGGAAGCGGGCCCCGGTTGCTCCGGCGACAGAGCGTCTCTCAGCGCATCAGGGCTTGCGGCCGACGGCGCAGAACTCGTCCACCTCGCGGAGGCCGCCGACGATCGACGGTCCGGGACGCCAGAGCGGGCACGAGACCACGCCGGGCTCCACCAGTTCCAGACCCTCGAAGTAGCTCGCGATCTGCTCGGGGCTGCGCAGGATGTACGGGACCGAGCCGGCCTCGTTCCAGATGGCGATGGCCTTCTCGAACTCCTCGCCGTTGATGACGTTGGTGCCGTCGGCGACCGCCAGGTAGCTGCCGGAGGGCAGGGCGGCCAGCAGGCGGCGCGCGATCGAGCGGCCCTCGTCGATGTCGGGAATGTGCCCCAGGATGTTCATCAGCATGAGCCCGACGGGCCTGTCGAAGTCCAGGGTGGCCTGGGCCGCCTTCAGGATCCCGTCGGGGTCGCGCAGGTCGGAGTCGATGTACTCGGTCGCGCCCTCGGCGGTGCCGGTCAGCAGGGCGCGGGCGTGCGTCAGCACCATGGGGTCGTTGTCGACGTAGACGATGCGCGCGTCCGGGGCCACCCGCTGGGCGACCTGGTGGGTGTTGTCGACGGTGGGCAGCCCGGTGCCGATGTCGAGGAACTGGCGGATCCCGCCCTCACCGGCCATGTACTCGACAGCGCGGGAGAGAAACGCCCTGGACGAGCGGGCAATATCCACGATTTCAGGAAATATCCCGACAAACTGGTCGCCGATCTCACGGTCGATGGCGTAGTTGTCCTTGCCGCCGAGCCAGTAGTTCCAGATCCGGGCGGAGTGGGCCACACCGGAGTCGATCGGGGTCGCCGGCCGCCGGTCGGAGGCGTGCGGGGAGGTCTCGTCGGACACGGAGGCTCTTTCTCTGGCGTCAGTGGGGGAAGATCTCTATTTTGCCATCTTGTCGGTCCTATGCCGCTCTCGTCATTGTTTGTCGTTTATTGCGGTATTTAATATGCGGAACCGTCAGGCCAAGCGGACTGCTCGGGATGATGGATCTCGGGGCGAGGGGAAGGGGACCACGTCCACCGAACCGCCAGGCACATGGGCCGGACGGGGCGGAGCGGAAAGGGATCACATCCGTCGGATCGTCAGGCGAGCGAGCCGGACAGTTCGGCGGCGGCGGCGGCCACCCGGGGACCGACGGAGTCCTGGTCGAGGGGGGTGAAGGCGACCACGCCCACCGATGCCTCCAGCCAGGGGACGCCGGGCACCGGGGCGGCGACACCCCGGGCGCCCTCCTGGAGTTGCCCCTCGGAGACCTGGTAGCCGGTGCGGCCCTCGCGCAGGGCGAGGATGGCCAGCCCGGCGGCACCCCGGGTCAGCGGGTGGCGGGACCCCTCGCGGTAGGCGACGTGCATGTTCGTCCAGGAGGGCTCGACCACCGCCACCGCCAGGCCCTCGTCGCCCTCGGCCACCGTCAGGTGCGCGGTCGCGCCCACCTCCTCGGCCAGCCCGCGCAGGGTGGGCAGAGCGCCCTCCCGGAGTAGCGGCTGCACGGCACGGGCCAGGACGAGAACCCCGAAGCCCAGGTGGACCCGCCCGGCACTGTCCCGGCGGACGAAGCCCTCGCCCTGCAGGGTGGTGAGCAGGCGGTACACCGCCGGGCGGCTCAGCTCCAGCTCGGCCGCCAGCTCCGTGGGAGTACGACCCCGGCGCCCGTCGGCGAGCAGGCGGAGCAGCCGCAGGCCGCGCTCCAGGGTCTGCGAGGATTCGGCCGGCATCTAGGACACCCACTGGGCTGGAACCATGCCCCGATTATCGCCGCCGCCCCGGCACCGGCCGGTACGTCCCCTGCCGAAGGCGAGCACGCTCCGGCCCCGGCGGAGTACGTCGCGGAGATCCTCGATGGCGCCGGGGAGCCCGAGCCTCGCTTCGGCCTGCACGAGCGGGTCCCCGCCAGGGGCCCGCCTGCGAGCGGTCGGACGGATCTGTGACAGGGGATCCGGGGTCCGGCCAGGTTCGCACGAGCGGTCAGATCGATTGGTGATCAGTTGTCATGCCGGTAATAACCGGCAGCCGGGAATGTGGAGTGCTTTGGCAAGAATTGCGAGATACCCCTGACGTAAGTTGCTAGGTCCCTGTACCTCGGCGAGGGGACCTTGAGCATGAGCGAGATGCTGATCGCCCAGGTTGAGCGGTGGGCACGGGAGATCCCTGACGCTCCGGCCTACACCTTCCTTGACTACTCCGCCGGGCGCGACGGGGTGCGGCACACGCTCTCCTGGGCGAAGGCCGACCTACGGGCACGGGCGCTGGCCGTACGGCTGCGAGAGGTGATGCATCCGGGCGAGCGGGTGGCGATCCTGGCGCCGCAGGGGCTTGAGTACGTGGTCGCGATGCTCGGGGCGATGTACGCCCGGGTGGTCGCGGTACCGCTCTTCGCGCCGGACCTGCCCGGTCACGCCGACCGGCTGATCCGCGCCTACGCCGACGCCGACCCGGTGTGCGTGCTCACCACGACGCCCGCCCTGGAGGGGGTGCACGCCTTCCTGGACGGCCGCTCCGTGCCCCGGCCCAAGCGGATCATCACCCTGGACACGGTCTCCGACCTGCTGGCCGACGAGTGGGACCCCGAACCGATCGGCCCCGACGACCTGGCGTACCTGCAGTACACCTCCGGCTCGACCCGTGCCCCGGCGGGGGTCGAGATCGGCCATGGCAACTTCACGGCCAACGCCAGGCAGTTGTGGACCGCGTTCCGCGCCACCCCCAGGGTGTCCACGGCCGCGCTCTGGCTGCCGCTCTTCCACGACATGGGCCTGATCGCCACCATCGCCGCGCCGATCGTGGGCGGCAACCAGTCGATGTTCATGGACCCGGTGGCGTTCGTCATGCACCCGGTGCGCTGGCTGCGGATGCTCTCCGGGCAGGAGGACGTGTTCACCGGCGGCCCCAACTTCGCCTACGAGTACACGGCGAGCCGGGTCACCGAGGCGGAGAAGGCCACGCTCGACCTGTCCGGGGTGTCGGTGATGCTCAACGGCGCCGAGCCGCTCCGGGGCGGCACGATCGACCGTTTCTCCGAGGCGTTCGCCAGGTGCGGGCTACGGCCCGAGGCGCACACCCCGGGCTACGGCCTGGCCGAGGCGACGGTGTTCGTCACCGCGATGGACCGGGACCTGCCCGCCCGCGTCACCCTGTTCGACCGCGACGCGCTGACCGCGGGGCGCGCGGTGCCGCACACGGGACGGGGCCGGGTCAGCGACCTCGTCTCCTGCGGGGTGCCGACGGGCCAGCGGGTGGTCATCGCCTCCGTATCCGGCACGACGTCCGGCATGACGTCCGGTACGGCCAGACCTGACGGCGAGGTCGGCGAGATCTGGGTGCGGGGGCCCAACGTGGCGCGGGCCTACTGGCGGGACGCCGAGCGCAGCGCCGAGGTCTTCGGCAACGTCCTCGACGGGGAGGAGGGCACCTGGCTGCGCACCGGTGACCTGGGCGTCATGCACGGGGGCGAGCTCTACATCACCGGACGGATCAAGGACCTGATCATCGTCGACGGGCGCAATCACTATCCACAGGATGTGGAGGTGACTGTGCAGGAGGCCGAGGAGGCCATCCGCAGGGACCATGTGGCCGCGTTCGCGGTGCCGGGGGAGGAGACCGAGCGGCTGGTGGTGGTGGCCGAGCGGTCACGGAAGGCCGACGGGCGGGACATCGACGAGATCGCGGCCAACGTCCGCGCCGCTGTCACGAAAAATCATGATCTGCGGCTGCATGACTTCGTACTGGTCGAGGCGGGGGCCGTGCCGCGCACGTCCAGCGGGAAGATCGCCAGACGTGCCTGTGCGCGGGCCTACCTGGACGGCGAGTTCCCGCCCGGCGCCTTCCCCGCCGACGGGCTTCCGGCCGATGCGCTTCCGGCCGATGGGGTCTCGGCCGATGGGCAAGGTGCCGGCGTCTGATGTTCGAGTCGCTTGGGCGGGCCGTCTACCGAGGGCGCTGGTCCCTGCTGGTCCTGGGGACGGTGTTCGCGGTCCTCGCCGGCTACTTCGGGCTGGGGCTGTTCGGCAGGATGTCCGACGGCGGCTTCGAGGACCCGGGGGCCGAGTCGACCTCGGCCGCCGAGTGGAGCCAGAAGTGGTTCGGCGGCAACTCACCCGACGTGGTGGCCCTCTACACGCATCCCAGGTACGAGGCCACCGACGAGCGGTTCGAAAAGGACGTGCGGGAAGCGCTCCGCGCACTGCCCGCCGAGCAGGTCGCGAGCACCACCACCTACTGGTCGACCAAGGCCGGGGAACTCGTCTCCGAGGACGGGCACTCCACCTACGCGCTGATCACCCTGCGCGGCGGGCAGCTGACCAAGCAGAGCGGGTACGAGAAGATCAGGGACGAGCTCCGCAGAGCGCCCGCCGGGTACACGGTCAAGATCGGCGGCAGGATCCCGCTGCTCAAGGACCTCAACGCGCAGACCGGCGCCGACCTGCAGCAGGCCGAGGCCATCTCGATGCCGGTCCTGCTCGTCCTGCTCGTCATGGTCTTCGGCAGCCTGGTGGCGGCGGGCCTGCCACTGGTCGTCGGGCTGCTCTCGGTGGCCGGGGCGCTGTTGCTGCTGAGGCTGCTCACCGAGGTCACGGACGTCTCGGTGTTCTCGCTGAACGTCGTGACGATGCTCGGGCTCGGCCTGGCCATCGACTACTCGCTCTTCGTGCTGAACGCCTTCAGGGAGGAGATCCACAGAGGGGCGTCCACCGAGGCGGCGGTCGTGCGGACCATCGCCACCGCCGGACGCACCGTCGCCTTCTCCGGGCTGACCGTGGCGACCTCGCTCAGCGGGCTGCTGCTCTTCCCGCAGATGTTCCTGCGCTCGATAGGGCTGGGCGCGGCGGCGGTGGTGCTGGTCGCGATGGTGTCCGCGATCGTGGTACTGCCCGCGCTGCTGGCCGTGCTCGGGCCGAAGGTGGACGCGATCAAGGTCATGCCCGATTTCGGCAGTCGCAGGGGCGGCACCTGGCACGCCATCGCGTCCAGCGTGATGCGCCGCCCGGTCGCGTACCTCCTCGGGGTCGGGCTGCTCCTCGTCGCGCTGGCCGCGCCCTTCGCGCACGCGCGGTTCGGCAGCGTGGACCATCGCGTACTGCCGGAGGGGTTCGAGAGCCGCCAGGTGGCCGAGGAGATCAACGCGAGGTTCGCCAAGAACGCCCTCGCGCCGATCGAGGTCATCGTGCTCGTCGAGCGCGACCTGGTCGGGCCGATGACCGCGTCGGCGCCCGGCGCGCTCACCTCCGAGGTCGGTACCCAGCGCGGCCCCATCGGCGTCGGAAACTCGGGGATCACCCCGGTCACCCCGGTCGGCCCGCTGGACGTCAAGGTCTTCGCCGAGCGGCTGGAGGCGCTCGACCACGTCACCGGCGTCGACGTCACCGGCGTCTCCCAGAACAGCGGCGCCGTGCGGCTGGCGGTCCGCTACGACAGGGACCCGATGTCGGACGAGGCCCGCGCGCTGGTCGACAGGATCCGCGAGCTGCCGCCCGAGCCGAACTTCCAGGACGTCGTCGTCGGCGGCCCCACCGCGGCTCAGCTGGACCTCCAGGCCAGCCTGCGGGCCACCCTGCCGTGGACCGCACTGGTGGTCTGTCTCATGACGGGCCTGCTGCTGTTCGCCGCGTTCGGCTCGATCCTGCTGCCGGTCAAGGCGATCCTGATGAACGTCGTGTCGCTGGGGGCGTCGTTCGGCGTGATCGTCTGGGCCTTCCAGGACGGCCACCTCGCGAGCGTCCTGGGCTTCACCCCGACGGGGAGCATCGAGGCGACCATCACGGTGCTGATCCTGGCCGTGGTGTTCGGGCTCTCCATGGACTACGAGCTGTTCCTGCTCAGCAGGGTCCGTGCGGAGTGGCTCAGAACCGGCGACAACACCGTGGCCGTGGCGGTCGGGCTGGAGCGGACCGGAGGGGTCATCACCAGCGCGGCCCTGCTGCTGCTGGTCGTCATCGGGGCGTTCTCCACGGCCGGGATCACGATCGTCAAGATGCTCGGCGTCGGCATGTTCGTGGCCATCGTGGTGGACGCCACCCTGGTCAGGGCGCTGCTGGTGCCCGCGACAATGCGACTGATGGGCGAGGCCAACTGGTGGCTGCCGAGCTTCCTGCGCGGCTTCCACCGGCGGATCGAGATCCGCGAGCACGCCACGGACGAGCTTCCCGCCACGTACGTGATGGTGGAGCGCGCGGGTGCCCCCGGTGCCCACCGTGCCGCTCCCGCGCGCCGCCTCGCCCACTTCCCGCGGCTCCCGCAGCTCGCCGCCGGAACCTCCCCGCAGGTTCCCGCCGGGCCTCCCCCGCCACCGCCCGCCGAACCGCCGCCGATCGCCCCCGCCGTTCCGGTACGCGTCATCAGGACCGGCCGGGACGGCGACTGGCAGTGGGCCGAGGAGTTTCCCCCGTCCCCCGCCTCACCTCTGGACCCGCATGTCCCGGTGCCGGATGTCCATGTGGCAGAGGGGGAATCCTGGGACTCGTCCATGGACCCGCATGTTCCGGTGCCGGGTGTTCGCGCTGCAGGGGAGGAGTCCTGGGGTGTGCACCTGGACCCGCATGTTCCGGTGCCGGGTGTTCGTGCTGCGGGGGAGGAGTCCTGGGGGGCGCCCGTGGACCCGTATGTCCACGCTGAAGGGGCGCCCGCGGGCTCGCATGTCCCGGTGTCGAACGCCCGTGCGGCGCGGGAGGAGACCCGGGGCTCGCGCCCGGACCCGGCGGTACCGCGCAACGGGTCCCGCACCCCGTCTCCCGAGCCCGGTACGGCACGTCCCTGGCGGTCCCGGATCCCGGATGCCTCCTTCCGGCAGAACCGGTCGAATCCCTACCCCATGCCCGGACTCGACGCCGAGCCGCCCCCGCCCGCCCGGCCGGCGGCCAGGCCCGCCGCCGCGTCCACCGCACCGCCGAGGTCCGGACCCGGGCCGGCCGGGGGGAGGACCAGGAAGGTCATCAAGCCGAACCTGGACGGTCCCGGCTGGCACTGGGCCGAGGAGCAGGAGAAGCCGTCCCCGCCGGAGCCCCTGCTGACCGTGCGGGACGCGATGGAACAGTCTCCCCGTCACCCGGCCCCCGTACCTGGGGAGACGGGGAGGCCGGAACCCGGGGAGGGGGCGGAGGACGCGCGCCGCGCACCGAGCCTGCCGCCGGTCAGCAGCCATCTGATCGACCAGCTGGAGCCGCTGGTACGGCCGGTGGCCAGGGCGATCGAGCCGGCTCCTCCGGCGCTCCGGCAGGCGATCCCGGCATCCCCACAGGCTCCCCCCTCGGCCCCCTCCCCGCCTGCGGTTCCGCAGACCCCGGCCCCGTCACCGTCGTCGCTTCCGGTCTCTCAGGCTCCTGCCTCCCAGGTTCCGGTACACCAGGCTCCGGCCTCCCAGGTTCCGCGACCTCCGGCGGGGGTGCAGCGGAGGGCGACGGTCCCCGCTGCCGTACCGCGTGGTGAGGGGGAGGCCGTGGGCAGGGCGCCCGCGAGGCGGGAGGCGGAGGAACCGGCGGGAGGCTGGGTCGCCGTGGGCACCAGGACCACGCGGGTCGTACGCCCCAAGGCCGACGGATCCGGCTGGGAGTGGACAGAGGTGGACGAGTGAGCGATCGGGCCGTACCGGACGCACAGGTCGTACCGGCTCCGTCCGCCGCGTTGCCATCAGGGGCGCCATCAGGGGCGCCGGCAGCGCGGCGAGGGCTGCTGCTACTGGTCATCGGGCTGGCTGGATTCGTGACGACCCTGGACAACACCGTCGTGACGGTCGCGCTGCCCACCCTGCAGGCGGAGTTGGGCGCGTCGCTGGCGGCGCTCGAATGGGTCGTCACCGGCTACGTCCTCACCTTCTCGGGCTTCATGCTCGCCGGTGGCAGGCTGGCCGACGTCTACGGCCGTCGCAGGGTGCTCGTCGCGGGACTGGCCGTCTTCGCGGCGGCGTCCCTCGCGGCGGGGCTGGCCACCTCGGTGGGCGCGCTCGTCGCCGCCAGGCTGGTGCAGGGTTCCGGGGCGGCGCTGATCCTGCCCGCGATGCTGGCGATCGTCGCGGTCGGCAACGACGAGCGGCGGCGGTCCGTCGGGGTCGCCGTCTGGATGGCGTCAGGGGCGGGCGCGCTCGCCCTGGGGCCGGTCGTCGGCGGCTATCTCACCCAGCACTTCCACTGGAGCTGGATCTTCCTGCTCAATGTCCCGCTCGGCGTCCTCATCATCGCGCTCGCGACCGTCGCGATCCCGGAGTCGCGCGACGAGCGGGCCGCCCGGGTGGACGTCCCAGGGGTCGCGTCGTCGGTGGTCGTCCTGTCGGCGGGTACCTTCGCCCTGACCTTCGGGGCCGAGCTGGGCTGGACCTCGCCGCCGATCCTGGTCGCGGTGCTGTTCGCGGTGGCCGCCGCCCTGCTCTTCGCCGTCGCCGAGAGGCTCGGCGAGGACCCGATGGTGGACCTCGCGCTGTTCCGGTCGCGAACCTTCACCGGCGGGGTGATCGCCCAGGTGCTCTGGGGACTCGGGGTCAACGGGGTCTTCTTCTTCACCGCGCTGTTCCTGCAGGGCGTGCTCGGTTTCAGCCCCACCGCGTCCGGGCTGGCGTTCGTGCCGCTGGCGCTGCTGGTCGTCGTGGTCACGCCGCTGGTGCCGTTCGCGGAACGCCGGATCGGCGCCGCGCGCACCGTGGCGCTGGGGCTCGTCCTCGTCGCCGCGGGCATGGCCGCCGTCGCGTTCCTGCGCCCGGGGGACGGCTGGGCCGAACTGCTGCCATCGGTATGCGTGATCGGGATCGGCTCGGCGCTGACCATGCCGCTGGGGTCGGCGGTGCTGGGTGCCGTACCCGAGTCCAGGGCAGGGGTGGCCGGGGGGGTGTTCAGCGTGGCCCGGGAGATGTCGGGGCTGTTCGGCATCGCGATCATCGGAGTGATCGTCAACGGTTCCGCGAGCTTCACGGCCGGCTACTCGACGGGCCTGCTGGTGGCCGCGGGGCTGGTCGTCACGGGGGCGGCCATCAGCCTGGTGACGCTCCGATGAGCCGCCGGACCGGTGAGTTCCGGCGGGCAGTCGGTTCTGGGAGGCTCCGGTGAGAATCGCGGTCCTGGCGTTCGGTTCGCGGGGTGACACCCAGCCGTGCGTCGCGCTCGGCGCCGGGCTCGCCCGGCGGGGGCACCAGGTCATGATCGTGGCGGCGGGCCGCTACGGCGGGCTGGTCGAGGAGGCGGGGCTGGAGTTCAGCCCGATCAGCGTGGACCCGCTGAAGATCATGGAGTCCGAGGAGGGGCAGGCGTGGCTGCGGAGTGGCCCCGCCGGGTTCGCCAGGGGGTTTCGCATGATCGTGGAACCGCTCGCCGAGCGCCTGGTCGCCGAGGTGGACGCGGCCTGCGCCGGAGCCGACCTCGTCCTGTCACCCGCGCTGGGCGGTTTCGGGCACCATCTCTCCGAGCGGTACGGCATGCCGTACGCGCTGCTGCACTTCCAGCCCAGCGAGCCCACCAGGGCCTTCCCCAACCCGCTGGTGCCGTTGCGCACGCTCGGCGGAGCCGGTAACCGGGCCAGCTACGCGCTGGTCGAGGGGTTGAGCTGGCTGCTGCTCGGCCGCATGGTGAACCGGCTGCGGGGCCGGGTGCTCAAGCTCGGGCCCATGCGGGGCAGCCCGTTCCGGCGGGCACGGGCCGATCGGGTGCCGGTGCTGTGCGGGGTCAGCCCCTGGATCGTCGGCCGCCCGCGGGACTGGCCGGACTACGTGCACCTGACCGGTTTCTGGTCGCTTGAGCGCGCGCTGCCTCCCCGCTCCGAGATCGTCGCGTTCCTCGACGCGGGGCCGCCACCGGTCTTCGTGGGCTTCGGCAGCATGGTTCCGGCCAACCCGGTCGCGACGGCGGAGACGGTGGTGGCGGCGCTGCGCAGGGCCGGGGTGCGGGGGGTCCTTCAGGGCATGCCGTACGAGGGCGCCGACGACATGCTCGTCATCGGCGACATCGATCACGAGTGGCTCTTCCCGCGAATGGCCGCGGTGGTGCACCACGGCGGCGCCGGGACCACGGGGGCGGGCCTGCGGGCCGGGATACCGGGGGTGATCTGTCCCTTCTTCTCCGACCAGCCGTTCTGGGGAGCACGGGTGGCGTCGCTGGGGGCCGGGCCCGCGCCGCTGCCGATCGGAAGGGCCACCGTGGGAGCGCTGGCCGCACGGGTGGCACATGCCGTACGGGATCCGGGAACGCGGGCGGTGGCGGCGCGGCTGGGGGAGCGGCTGCGGGCCGAGGACGGAGTGGGACGCGCGTGCGAGGCGCTCGGAGCCTGACCCGAAGGCTCAGCGCCGGGTCAGGGATTCGGTGGTGCTCAGGCCGTTTGAGGCCTGACGGCGTGGGGTTCGCGGTGGCCCGCCGGAGGGGCTCCACTCATGCCAGCGACCTCCCGGGTTTCCCGCTAGCTGCAATGTGCCGACGCCGCTCCCCTGAGATCCTCGAGGTGTGGCCATAAGTTGTCTAATCGTCGATGATAGCGATCACTTCCGCTGTGCCGCCCGGGCGTTGCTTGAGCGGGAGGGGATCGCCGTGGTCGGCATGGCCTCCGCGGGCGAAGAGGCCCTTCGGCAGATCAGCGATTGCCGGCCGGACGTCGCGCTCGTCGACATCGATCTCGGTGAGGAGAGCGGTTTCGACGTCGCTCAGCGGCTCGCGCGGGTGCGGCCCGACAGCCGCCCGCACATCATCATGATCTCGACCCACGCAGAGAGGGACTTCGTGGACATGATCGTGGCCGGTCCCGCCATCGCGTTCCTGTCGAAGTCAGCCCTTTCCGGGGCGGCGATCCGCGACATTCTCCGGGAAGCCTGCGAGGAGGGGAAGCTGGGCTCCAGCTGACCCGGGGCGTGTTCCGCGGGTCTCCCACCGGATCGGCCCGCGACGCCAAGCCGCCTCATCGGTACCACCGGCCCCACCGGTCCTTCACGGCACGTCGGCCGTCCCCCGGGCGGTGCCCCCTGTCAGCGGGATTCGAGGAAGGCCAGCACGGCGAGGACACGGCGGTGGTCGTCCTCCGTCCCCGGTATCCGCATCCTGGACAGGATGCTGTGCACGTGCTTCTCGACCGTGCCCTCGGTGATCCAGAGTTTGCTCGCTATGCCGGCATTGGAGCGTCCCTCGGCCATCAGGGCGAGGACCTCCTGCTCGCGCGTGGTGAGAAGTTCCAGCGGATCGTCCTTGCGGTGGGCCCTGATGAGTTCCCGCACCAGGCTCGGATCGACGATCGAGCCGCCCAGGGCGATGTGCTCAAGCGTCTCCATGAAGTCGCTCACCCCGGTCACCCGGCTCTTGAGCAGGTAGCCGACCCGGTGCCCGGTGGCGAGCAGCTCCATCGCCTCCTCCACCTCGATGTGCGCCGACAGCAGGAGGATCCCCATGTCCGGGAACTCCTCACGGATCACCCGGGCCGCGTCAAGTCCCTCGTTCGTATGGGTCGGGGGCATCCGGATGTCGAGGACGACGAGATCCGGCCGGTGCTCACGGACCAGAGGGAGGATCTCCGCCGCGTCTCCGGCCTGGCCGACGACTTCGAAGCCCGACCGTGTCAGGAGGCTCGACATCCCCTCGCGGAAAAGCACGTCGTCGTCCGCCACTGCTACGCGTATCCGGTTCTCGTACACGACCATCGTCCTTTCGTGGTCTGTTTCCCGCCGGACCTGTCATTAAAAGAATGGCTACTTTAGGGTTAAGGAATTCCCAATACTCTGGACAATTAGCCGTAAGTCCGCCAGGCGGGGTACGGTCAGGGACGAAGTGTGAAATATCCCGTTGACATGCGAGTATCTTAGTACTTATGCGCGAGCGGCTGCTGTCGTCATTGGCGCACACAGAGCGTCAATCCTTCGTGCTGGGGATTGTATGCGGCGCCGTGTGCATCGCGGCGGAAGTCGTCCTGTCCACTTTTCTGTCCCGCTTGACACCGGGTGGTTTCCTGAGCGGGATCTACCTGCTCGGCGTGCTGTTGATCTCGGCCGTCTGGGGCCTGTGGCCGGGACTGGTGACCCTGCTGGCCAGCGCCATCGCCTTCGACTACTTCACCCTCCCCCCGCTGGAGGCCTTCTCCCCCGGGGAGAACTGGCGCTGGACCCCGCTTCCGATCTTCCTTCTCGTCGGGCTCGCGACCAGTTTGATCGCGGCGCGGGTGCGCTCACTGGGCGTCCAGGCGAACGAACGTCGCCGCGAAGCGGACCTTTCCGTGCAACTGGCCCACATCCTGCTGGGTGCGGAGAATCTGAGCGCGGCGCTGCCGCCGGCCTCGCGCCTCCTGGCGCGGGGTCTGGGGGCACCGAACGTGGAGATCCGGCTTGATGAGGTCCCCATCGGTGAGCACGACGAGGCTCTGCCGCTCATGGAGAACGGCAGCCGGATCGGCACGCTCGTCGTTCCCGCCGGCGTGCCGGAGGACGTGCGGATACGCCTGCGCGACCGGATGCTGCCCTCCTTGGAAGCACTGTTGCGGGCGGCCCGCGATCGCGAGAGCGTCAGGGCGGTCCTGGCGTCCAGCCGTGACGAGCTCCGCAGGATCGCGCAGGAGCAGGCGACGTTGCGGCGTGTCGCGACGCTCGTGGCGCGGGGCATCTCCTCGACGGAGCTGTTCAACGCGGTCGCCTGCGAGATGGGCTCCCTCATGAAGGCGGACCACGTGTCGATCAGCCGCTACAACCACGACCACACGACGGTGGCGGGTTCGTGGAGTCTCCGGGAGGACGCGCGGAAGGTGATGCCTATCGGCTCGCAGTGGCCGATCAACGAGACGCTCGTCTCCGGCATGGTGCTGAGGACGGGAAGGCCGGCCCGGATAGCGAACTATGAGGAGGCCTCGGGAGCGATCGTGAAGTGGGCCCATGACATGGGCGTCACCTCCGCGCTCGGCTCTCCCGTGATCGTCGATGGCTCGCTGTGGGGTGTGGTGCTCGCCTTCTACAACCGCTGGGAGCCAAGGCTCGAAGGTGCCGAGGGGCGGATGAGGGACTTCACCGAGCTGATCGCGACCGCCATCTCGAACGCGCAGGCCCGTGCCGATCTCGCCGCCTCCCGTGCGCGCCTCGTCGCCGCGTCCGACGAGACCCGCCGGCGCATCGAGCGCGACCTGCACGACGGTGCCCAGCAGCGGCTGGTCTCGCTCGGGCTCGAACTGCGCGCGGTGGAGGCCGGGGTGCCACCGGGGATGACCGAGCTCAGGGAGCAGCTGTCCCAGGCGGTCCAGGGGCTGACCGGGATCGTGGAGGATCTGCAGGAGCTCTCCAGGGGCATCCACCCGGCGATCCTCTCGAAGGGCGGTCTCGCACCCGCGCTGAAGACGCTCGCACGCCGCTCCGCCGTTCCGGTGGAACTCCAGCTGGGCTCCGTCCCGCGCCTGCCGGAACGCGTCGAGGTGGCTCTCTATTACACGACGGCGGAGGCACTGACCAATGTGGTGAAACACGCGCACGCCTCCGTGGTGTGCGTCACCCTCGACGTGACCGGGGCGACGGTCCGGCTCTCGGTCAGCGACGACGGGACCGGGGGAGCCGAGTACGGCGGGGGGTCGGGGCTCATCGGGCTCAGGGACCGCGTCGAGACGCTCGGCGGAAAGCTGACGATCACGAGTTCCGCGGGGGAGGGGACGTCGCTTCTGGTGATGGTGCCGATCGAGAGCTGACGGCCGCGGCCGGCCTTGCCGGGGTGAGCGGGGGATCTGCCCCACCGGCCGCCGGCCGGTGGGGCAGGCTCGCCCGGGAGGCATCGGGCGAGCGGGCCGGAGAGGGAACTCGGCCGCGGGTCCGGGGGAGCTTGGACGGGCGGCCGTCCGGTCAGGGGCGGGGGCTTGGTGGATCCCGCGGTCATCCGGACAGGTGTCAGGAGGCGGTCTCTTCATGGTCGTCCAGCCGTGCGGCGGTGGCGAGCGGAAGGCGGAGGACGAACCGTGCGCCGCCCAGGGGAGAGCCGTCCACCTTGATGGTTCCCAGGTGGGCTTCGGCGATGTCACGGGCGATCGTGAGGCCGAGCCCGGTGCCTCCCCGATTGCGGCAGCGGGCCGTGTCCAGCCGGGTGAACCGCTCGAAGACCCGTTCCCTGTCGGCGTCGGCGATGCCGTCCCCGTCGTCGGTGACGGTCAGCTCGCCGTATTCACCGTCCCTGCGCACCTCGACCAGCACCGTGCGCCTGGCATGGCGCTGCGCGTTGTCCAGGAGGTTGGAGAGGAGCCGGTCGATCTCCGCGTCGACGACGTTCGCCCTGACACCGGGGACGAGCCGAAGTCGTACGGGGATGTCGTCCTCGCGCCGCGAGACCGTAGCGCGGGCCAGCTCGCCCAGGTCCGTGCTGACGAACGCGTCCGGCGGGTTCGTGCCGACCTTCGCCAGCATCAGCAGGTCGCTGACGATCTTCTGAAGCCGGTCGACGTTTCCCAGCGTGTCCGCCAGCAGCTCGTGCAGGTCCGTCTCCTCGGGATGCAGCCGGGCCTCTTCCAGGAGAGCCCTGAGCCCGGCGATCGGGGTGAACAGCTCGTGCGAGGCGTCGGACACGAATCGCTGCTGCTGGAGCAGAGACCGGTCGATCCGGTTCCTGGCGCTCTCCATCCGCTTCAGCAGGTCGCTGGTCGCCAGGGCGAGACAAATGATCTCGTCCGACCCTGGGAGCCCGTGGAACCGGCTGCTCAGATCGTTGACGTGCGGCGACATGAAGATCCTGTTTCGGTCTGCACCGATTGGTGCGCTTTCGAGAAGGGTGGTGGAGTCTCGTCATCGACTCGACACCGCGGCGGAGATTCCCCGTCTCCCCGGGCGGTTGCCCTCACCACCATGATGTTGTCCCCACCGCCCGTCGTCTGCGCTGGCAGCCTCCGTTTGTCGCTTCACGCCAGCGGGATACCGGCATTCCGGCTACCTGCAATGCCCCGGGCTCCTGCCCGCGTGGGACGCCGGATCGGCCGGGAGGTATCAAAGTCCTGTGGGTCCTTGACTGGGGCTGTTGAGCCCATTGCGATCTGGGTAAAGTGTGGATCGATCGTTTTGACCAGCTTTACCCGGGGAGTTCAGGACATGCGACTTACTCTGCGCCGGGCCCTCGCCGTCGGCGCCGCGCTCGCGCTCGTCGGGATCATGACGCCCGGGGCCGCGTACTCGCAGGACGATCCCCGCAGCTGCAACGATCTGATGGGGGCCGACGCCCCGGCCTACGTCGTGTGTCACTGGCTGGCCAAGCCGGAGGAGGCCCTCGGCGTCGCGCTCTTCTGGGGCAGCGACGACGCGGCCCACCTCAAGGAGGCCAACCCGATCGGCGGCAAGTTCATCGACTGCTCGGCCGGCGCCTGCCCCGAGCCGCCCGGCGGCGGCGCCGAGGGCGACGAGAACTCCCCCCTCCCCGAGGGGGCGGGAGAGGACGGCGCGCCCGAGTGCGAGGCGGGCCAGCAGTGCTCGATCGACGGGCACGGCGAGGGCGGCGACGGCACCGTCAACGGATCCGAACTGACCGGTGCCGCCAAGTCGACCTCCACGAGCACCCAGGATCCCGCCGTCGCGGCGGCCGCGCGGACTCCGGCCGGCCAGGCGATCACCGCGGCGAAGGCCCAGCAGCTGCGGGTCTGGATCGACACCGAACTGGCCGACGACTGGAAGGCGGGCACCGAGGCCTTCACCGCCGCCGTCAAGCGCATCGGCGCGCTTGCCGCGCGTCCGGAGGTCGCGGGCATCCGGTTCACCTCCCAGCTGGGCTACAACAGCACGTTCAAGACGGACGCGGAGATCACCGCGTTCGTCACCGCGGCCTCCGACGCCCTCCGCCAGGCCGCGCCCGGCAAGCGGCTGGGCGTGCACACCGTGGTCCCCGAGCTCGCCTGCGGCGCCAACGACACCTGCAAGGCGGAGATGCGCAAGCGGTACCCGCTGCTCGCCCCCGAGAAGATCGAGTCCCCGCTGATCGCGGGCCGCGTCGACCAGCTCTCCCTGGACACCGGCCTGCTGTACGGCGGCTACGACACCTGGAAGATCGACGCCGAGCAGGCCCACCGCAACCAGTGGATCCAGGTCCGTGCCCGGTCGTGGGACGTCCTGACCCAGATCGCCGCGGAGGAGACCGGTCTCGTCGGCCAGGTGACCGATGAGCAGATCGCCTCCCGGCTGTCGGTGCCGGTCAAGGACGGCGCCGCCCAGCAGGTGAACGTCTGGACCCGCGTCCAGGACGCCCAGGGCGCGGTGAACCGGCTGACCGCCTGGGAGCAGCTGAAGAAGCTCACCCCGATCCAGCGTCGCCTGGCCGCCGTCTACGACCCGGCCAACCCCGAGGTGGACGTGACCACCGACCTCAAGAAGCTCTCCGAGGCCTTCGGCCAGATCTATCTCGCGGCCGTCTGACACACTCCCGCGACCTCCCGGTGAAGCGGCTCAGGCCGATTTCACCGGGACATCGCGAACCGGCAGACCCGGTCGGCGGGCGGGGCGAGCGGGGGAGTCCCCGGCCTCCTGGCTTTCCGGGTGCCGAATGGCCACCGGGCCGGGCGGGGAGGACGTCACGTGCCTCCCTGATCGGTGAGATGTTCCAGCGCGGTGAGGTCGATCTCCATGACGCTCGTCCCCGGTGGCAGGCCCAGGGCCTGGACCGTGGCGGTGTGCAGCTCGCCGGCGTGGCCGAGCACCGCCTCGCCGACGAGCAGCTCCAGGCAGCGTCCAGGGCGCCAGGGCGCGTACTCGGTGGGGCGCGTGATCAGGCCGGCCCCCATGACGTACGCGGCCGTCCGCGCGGTGTCGACGGCGCGGGCCCACGACGACTCGCCGGTCAGGGCGATGGCGAGATGGCTGGGCTGGGCGGGGACGGTGGCGTTCAGCGCGTCGAGCCGGCTCGCGGTGGGGCGGTGGTCCGCCAGGGGCCAGAGGGTGGGGTCGGCGCCCGTGCGGGGTGCGAAGACCACTCCCTGCTCGAAGAGCGCCGGGTAGTGATTTCCCAGGGCGAGGTTGAGCCCCAGCGCGGCCAGCAGCCCGGGGAGGAGCGTGGTGCGCAGCGACGGCTCGCGCGGGCTGATCGGGTTCGTGAGCGTCAGCGTGGCGCGGCGCGGGTCGTCGGGCGCCAGGCCGAAGGCGTCCCATGCGGCGTCGCAGACGAAGGGGAAGCGCGGCGTCTCGACGTACCCCGCCCCCGCCAGCGCGTGCCCGATCCGCCGTCGCAGGCTCTGCGAGCGGGTGAGCCCCCCGCCGGCCTCCCGTCCCCGCGGGCCTCTCCTGCCGTGGCCGCCTCGGGCCAACGGGATGATCTCCAGATCGGGCACGGCCCGTGCGGCCGGCACGGCGCGTGTGGTGGCCGTGCTCCGGGGGCGGGGAGTGGGCCTGGGCCTGCCGCCGGGGGCGAACTCGTCCATCCCGAGCGGGAAGCGGATGTCGCCGCCGACGATGTCGCTGATGTCCTTCAGGCCGTGCCGGAGCATCAGGGTGCGCTCGACGCCCACGCCGAAGGCGAACGCGCCGTACCTGTGCGGATCGACGCCGCAGGTGGTCAGCACCAGGGGGCGGACCGTGCCGCACCAGCCCCACTCGATCCATCCCCCGCCGCCGCACGTCCCGCACGGGCCTGCGGCGGCGTCTCCGGCGGCGTCCTCGGAGACGTCCTCCCGGACGCCGTGGCAGACCGCGCACTCCACGTACACCTTCGCCGACGGGTCGGTGTAGGCGGACCGGTGGGTGCGGAGCCGGGTCACCGTGCCCCTGCCGAACACGGCGGCGGCGAAGTGGTCGAGGGTCTTCTTCAGGTCGACCATGGTGAGCCCCAGGTCGACGGCGAGACCCTCGACCTGGTTGAACACCGGGCTGTGGATGGTGTCGGCCGCGTCGGGACGGAAGGCGCGGCCCGCGCAGACCAGGCGGAGCGGCGGGGTCCTGCCGAGCATCGCCCGCACCTGCGCCGGTGAGGTGCGGGTGCGCAGCACGAGGCCCGACCTCCCGCCGGGCTCCGCGGGGTCTTCGAGGTGGAAGGCCCGGCCGGGGGTGCGGCCGGGGTGGTCGTCGTCCATGTTGAGCGCGTCAAAGGCGAACCACTCGGCCTCGACCTCGGGTCCCTCGACGATGCGGTAACCAAGGTCGAGAAAGACGTCGGTCATCTGCTCGGCCATGACGGTCACCGGATGCCGGGCCCCGCGCGAGTCGTGCGGCGCGCCCCCGGCACGTCCGCTGGATGCGCTCCTCATTGACTGTGCTGCCTCTTCCTGTATGAGCGCGCCTCCCGTGCTTCCCCGAGACGGTCAGGCGAGAGCCGCGGGTCACCCTTCGCGGGGATACGCGGGGATACGACGGCACGCGACCGGACGACCTCGCACGTGAGACCGGAGGTGGGATCCGCGTCCGACGTCCGTTACGGAACGCCGGAGTTCACGCGCGACCTCGAACGTCCGCCACGCTGGGTGTTGGAACAACTACTCAAAGTTATTATCTGGTCAACGGTGAGTCAACACGCCACCGGGTCGGCGATGAGGGTTCGAGAGGACGGCCGTTCCGTCAGGGGCAGGTCATCGGCGCGTGTCCGCCTCTTCGGGAAGCGGATCCCCGGGGCCCGCCGAACGCCGCCGGATGATGTCGACGGCAGCGGATCGTCGGGCCGGGACCGGCGACCGCCACGCATCCGGCTCTCACGTTCCGCCGAGCAGGTTCCAGACGTTCTCCTGCTCCCGGGGTGCGGAGGCGTCGTCCTGGGCGGCCTTCAGGCCCAGGGCGGCCAGGATCATCGGGAAGGACCTGCGGAACTCGCGCTCCCAGTAGGGCCAGCTGTGGGTGCCGTCCTGGTACAGGTTCACCACGGGCTTGATGCCGTGGAAGCGGAGCTTGGCGATCAGGTCCCTGGCCGTGTAGGCGGAGATCGGCTCGCCGAGATGGGCCGGGCTCCAGGGGACTCCCGGCGGGTCGAGTTCGCCCAGCCTGCTGGTCGTGCCGCTGGAGATGTAGATGCTCACGCCGCGCAGGTTCCCGGCGTGGGCCGCGGGGTCGTTGGCCCTCCAGACGTCCCGGTTCCTGAGCGGATCGCCCCACAGCGCCTGCGGATCCTGTCCCTCGGAGGCCTGTGCGTTCATGATGAGTTCGGGGATGCCCGGCAGGCGGGTGGACATGACGCCGCTGTAGGCGCCCACGAAGCGGAACATCCCCCGGTGCAGCGCGGCGTACTTCATCGCGCCGTACGCGCCCATGGAGAGCCCCGCGACGGCGCGGCGGCTCCCCGCGCGGTAGCCGGTCTCCAGCAGGCGGCGCACCTCGGAGGTGTGGAAGGTCTCCCAGCCGGGTGCGCCTCCCTTGCCCTTGTTGTACCAGTTCGAGTAGTTACCCGCCCGGCCCGCCTCGGGCATCACGATGATCGCGTCCATGTCCTCGGTCATGCCCGCGATGTCGGTCATCCGGGTCCACGAGGTGTAGTCGTCGGCGCCGCCGTGCAGCAGGTACAGGACCGGCCAGGTACGGCGCGCGCCCTTCGACCAGCCCTGGGGTACCAGCACGCGGACCGGCAGGGTCGCGTTGACCGCGGGCGACGAGATCTGGAGGTCGAGCATGCGCGGGCCGAGCCAGGTCTCCTTGACCACGCGCGCGGCGCCCGGCCTGGCGGCAGGCCAGGGCCCCCATGGGCTCCTGCCTCCCTTGCCGGCGGAGGGGCTCGGGCTCGGCTGCGGTTTCACCGCCGGTCTCACCGCCGAGGCGGTCCTGCCCGCCGGTCTGGTGATCAGGGTGTTGCTCTTCGCGGGTTCCCCTTTCCGGGCGGTCCCTCCCGCCGGGTTCACCTCCGGAGCGGTCCGGGCCGCCGCGCCTGCCTCGCCGCTCCTGTCACCGAATGCCGAGGCCCAGGCCGGGTCGGCGTGCGCGGTCGAGGGGAGTCCGACGACAAGCGCGGTCGCCAGCGCCAGAAGTCCGCGTCGAGCAGGTCGCATGGTCGTTCCTCCGCCCGGCCTGGAGACAGTGGCCGTGGCAGGCGACCCTAGGCGGGGTGATCGCCTCTCAGCTATGAGCGTTCGCAACGAAATGACGCGGTCACTTGCGCTTTAACCACAAATCTCATCAGATATCGCGCGTTATCACGTTCGTTATAAAACGCCGAGATGGATTGTGGTCTGCCATGGCTCCCTTATCCCGATATGTCTGGGTAAGTTTGCCGACCACCTCGGGTGTTCTTGGAGCTGCCACGTGGACCTGTTCGGTGAAGACGAGATTCGCCGCTTCCTCACGGGGCGTATCGCGGCCCGCTGCCGCCTGTCCCTCGCGGATGTCGACCCCGACCGTCCCCTGGAGGAGTTCGGGCTCTCCTCCCGCGACGCCGTCGCGGTGGCGGGGGAGTTGGAGGTGCTCCTCGGCCGCGAGCTGGGACCCACGCTGGTCTGGGAGTATCCCACGATCAACCGCCTGGCCAGGGGGCTCGCGCCCCGCGCGCGGACCGCCCCGGAGAAGGCCGGACCGGCCGTCTCCGACGAGCCGATCGCGGTGATCGGCGTCGGGTGCCGCCTCCCCGGCTCGGTACGCGGTCCCGGAGACTTCTGGCGGCTGCTCATGGCGGGCGGCGACGCCGTCGGCCAGGTGCCCGAGGGCCGGTGGGAGCCCTTCGACGACGGATCTCCCCGCACCGCCGAGGCTCTGGCCAGGACGACCAGGCACGGCGGCTTCCTGGAGGACATCGCCGGGTTCGACGCGGAGTTCTTCGGGATCGTCCCGGGCGAGGCCGAGACCATGGACCCGCAGCAGCGACTGCTGCTGGAGACGGCCTGGGAGGCGCTGGAGCACGCGGGCGTCGCGCCCCGGTCGTTGCGCGGCAGCCGCACCGGCGCGTTCGTCGGCATATCCGGCAACGAGTACGCCCACCTGACCGCGGCCGACACCGCGAGGGTGGACGCCTGGACCGCGACGGGCGCGGCGTTCAGCATCGCCGCCAACCGGCTCTCCTACCTGCTGGACCTGCGCGGGCCCAGCCTGGCGGTCGACACCGCGTGCTCGTCCTCGCTGGTCGCCACGCACCTCGCCGCAGGCAGCCTCAGGTCGGGGGAGAGCGACCTGGCCATCGCCGCCGGGGTCAACCTGCTGCTCTCACCCGTGATCACCATGGCGTTCGACCAGGGCGGCGGCACCGCGCCCGACGGGCGCTGCAAGAGTTTCGACGCCTCGGCGGACGGGATGGTCAGGGCCGAAGGCTGCGGGGTCGTCGTGCTCAAGAGGCTGTCCGACGCCCAGCGGGACGGCGACCGGGTCATGGCGGTGCTCCGCGCCACCGCGGTGAACCAGGACGGCCGGTCGAACGGGCTGGTCGCGCCCAACCCCGAGGCCCAGGAGGAGCTCCTGCGCGGCGTCTACTCGGGTCTGGGCAGTCCCGGCTACATCGAGGCGCACGGCACCGGCACCTTCCTGGGCGATCCGATCGAGGCCCGCGCCGTCGCCGCCGCCCTCTGCGAGGGCCGTACCGCGCCGCTGCTCCTCGGCTCCGCGAAGAGCAACCTCGGCCACCTGGAGGCCGCCGCCGGGATCACCGGCCTGATCAAGACGGTCCTCGCCCTCCACCACGGCGTGATCCCGCCCAGCGTCCACTTCCACCGGCCCAACCCGCACATTCCCTGGGAACATCTCCAGGTCGTCACCGCCCCCACCCCCTGGCCGGACGGGTACCCCCTGGCGGGTGTCTCCTCCTTCGGCTTCGGCGGCACCAACGCCCACGTCGTCCTGGAGCCCGCTCCGCAGTGGCGGGAACCGGAACGCGAGGGGCCGGTAGCGAAGATCTTCCTGCTCGCGGACGTGTCTCCCGAGCGGGTCAGGGATCATGCCGGGACGCTCGCGAACTGGGCCGACGCCGAACTCGCCGAGCCCGCCCGGCCCGATGCCGCCTCCCCGGACGCGTCCGCCGCCGGGAGCACCCCCGCCGCGGGGGCCCGTCGGCAGGTCTCGCTCGGCGATGTCGCGCACACCCTCGCCCGGCGGGCGGGGCGGGGCAGGGCAGGGGCCGCGGTCGTGGCCGCGAACCGGGAGGAACTGGTCGCCGGGCTGCGGGCCGTACGGGACGGGGCGGGCGTCACCGGAGCGGCGCAGGCCGGGGGGCGCGGGCCGGTCTGGGTGTTCTCCGGCTACGGATCGCAGTGGGCGGGCATGGGAGCCCGCCTCTACGCGGAAGAGCCGATATTCGCCCGGACCATCGACGAGCTGGACCCGATGCTCGCCGAGGAGGCGGACATCCGGCTGCGCGAGATCATCGCCGAGGGGGCGGACGTGCCGGGGGTGGCCCTCGCGCAGCCGGTGATCTTCGCGGTGCAGGTGGCGCTGGCCCGGCTCTGGACGGCGTACGGGACGCGGCCGGCGGCGGTCGTCGGGCACTCCATGGGGGAGGTCGCGGCCGCCGTGGTCGCGGGCGGGATCGGGCTGCGGGACGCGGTACGGGTGATCTGCCGCCGGGCCGCGCTGCTCGGCACCATCGGCGGCGGCGGGGCCATGGCGGTGCTTGAGGTGCCCGCCGAGGAGGTGCCCGGTGACCTGCACGTCGCGGTGTACTCCTCGCCCAGGCAGTGCGTCGTCACCGGCGCTCCCGACCGGCTGGCCGCCTTCGCCGCCGAGGTTGAGGCCCGCGGCCTGCTCGCGCGGGTGCTGACCGCCGAGGGTGCCGGGCACTCGCCACAGGTCAAGCCGCTCCTGCCCAGGCTCCGCGAGGCCCTGGAGGGCATCGCGGGCGGCAAGCCGGAGCTCCCGTTCTACTCGACGGTCTTCGACGACCCCCGCGAGGTGCCGACCTTCGAGCCCGCCTACTGGGCGGCGGGGGTGCGCCGCCCGGTCCGCCTGCTCGACGCGATCAGGGCCGCCGCGGCGGACGGTCATACCCTCTTCACCGAGATCAGCCCGCACCCGGTCCTGGCCGGAGCGCTGCGCGAGAGCCTTCCCGCGGGAACGGTGATCACCCACTCCCTGCGCCGGGGCCACGACGAGGAGATCCGTGCCCAGCTCGCCGCGACCGTGGTCGCGATGCCCTCGCTGCTGCTGCCGTCCTCCTCCGGCACGCTCGCCGACGTGCCGTCGTCACCCTGGCGGCACGAACGCCACTGGGTCTCCGCCGCCAGGTCGTCCGCGCTCCCGCCGGGCACTCATCCGCTGCTCGGGGTGCACGTCGAGAGCCCGGCGGGGCACGTGTGGACGACCAGGCTGGACGACCTGTCCGACGTCCCCTGGCGGCTGGAGCCCGCGGTGTGGCAGCCGCACGGCCTGCCGGTCATGCCGCTGGCCGCGGTCGCGGCCCTGGCCCAGGCGGCGGCCCTCGCCGGGTACGGTCAGGCCGAGCTGGCCGACGTCAGCCTGAACGGCTTCCTGCCGCTGCCCGCCACGGTCACCACCACCCTCACCCCTTCGGGCGAGGTCGAGATCGACGCCAGGAACGCCGCCGGGGTCTGGGTCCGGTACGGCACGGCGAGGATCGTCGCGGACTCGCCCGTCGTCGCCGCCGTACCGAGCCCGGCCGAGCTGGCCGGACGGCTGCGCGTACCGGCGGGGACGCCGGTCGAGATCGAGGTGCTGGAGCCGGACGGCACCCCGGTCGGGCTGCTGGCCAGGGACGTCCCGGCCGGCGCGCTACCGGTGCCCCTGGCGGGCAAGCTGGTGCGGCGCCTCTGGGCCACCGAGGCGGGGACCGAGGCCCGGCCTGCGGAGCGGGGACTCGACTCCCTTCGGGGTCGTGGCTGGCTCATCCTGGCCGGAGACGAGAACCCGCGGGCCGAGCGCCTGGCCGCCGAGCTCGCCACCGCCGGGCACGCCGCCCGCACGCTCACGATGCCCTGCCTCTCCCCGCCTCCTGCCGCGGCCTCGTCCCTGGTGCCGGCCCAGCGACCCGCCCCGCACACCGCGACCCGCCTCGTACCATCGCCCCCGGCCGGACTACCGGCGAGTGACGAGGTCGTGCTGCTCGTCCCCGCGGGTCTGACCCCGGCGGGGAGCGAAGCGCTGCTCCTCGCGGTGACCGCGATCGTCCGCGAACTCGTGGGGCCGCGGGCCGGTGAGGGGCCCGGCGGCGGTGCCGGCACCCGGCTGAGGATCGTCACCGACCGGGCACAGGCCGTACTGGACGGGGAGCCGGGTGACCCGGGGGCCGCCGCGCTGCGCGGGCTGGTCCGGGTCCTGGCCTTCGAGCATCCGGAGCTGCGAGCCTGCCTGGTGGACGTCGACGACACGGAGTCGCTCCTGACGGAGCTGGCGGCCGACGAGCCGGACGACGAGGTCGCCTGGCGCTTCGGCGTCCGGTACACCGCCCGTCTCGCCGCCGTACCCGACCTGGCGGGCGGCCCTGACCCCGGCGCCGGCGCGGCCCACGGGTCCGGCACGGTCGGGCGGCGCGGGGCGACACCGGTGGTACGGCGCGGCGGGGGATATCTGATCACCGGAGGGTACGGCGGCCTGGGGCTGGTCGTGGCCCGCTGGCTGGCCGAGCGGGGCGCGGGGCGGATCGTGCTCGGCGGGCGGTCGGGGCCGTCCGCCGAGGGGGCCGCCGAGATCGAGCGGCTGCGCGAGCTGGGCGTCGACGTCCAGGTGGTGACCGGCGACCTGGCCGCGCCGGGGGGCGCCGTACGGCTGGTCAGGGCCGTGATCGACGGAGGGGTGTGGCTCCGTGGCGTGGTGCACGCGGCGGGCGTGCTGGACGACCGTCTCGTCGTCGACGTGGGCTCGCCGGACCTGCACCGGGTCTGGTCGGCCAAGGTCCACGGTGGCCTGGCACTGCACCAGGCGACCAGGCACGCGAGCCTGGACTGGTGGGTGGCGTTCTCCTCGGCGGCCGCGCTGCTCGGCTCGCCCGGACAGGCCGCCTACGCGGCGGCGAACGCCTGGCTGGACGCGCTCTGCGACCTGCGCAGGTCCGAGGGACTGCCGGGAACGACGATCAACTGGGGCACCTGGGCCGAGGTCGGCGGGGCGAGCCAGGCGGCGCCGCCCGCCGTCTCGCCCATCACGCCCGGCGAGGGAGTCGAGGCGCTGGAGGCGCTTCTCGCCGCCGAGGCGGACGCGGCGGGCGTGCTGCGGCTGGACGTGGCGACCGCCGTCGAGCTGTTCCCCGGCATCGCGCGCATGCCGTACTTCGCCGACCTGGCGGGCGCGGGGGCGAGCTCCGGAGGCTGGGCGGGTGCCGAGGCCCTGGCCGGCATGGAGCCGGGCAGGGCCGTCGAGATCGTGGTCGGCAAGATCAGGGAGCGGACGGCGGCGGTGCTGGGGTTCGACGTCGCCTGGCTCCAGGAGGACACGGTGCTCACCGAGGCGGGCCTCGACTCGCTGGCGGCCACCCGGCTGCGCGGCACGATCGAGCACGACTTCGGGGTGGTGGTGCCCGCCGCGCCGATGCTGCAGGGGGCGACCCTCGGGGACGTGGCCATGGCCGTCGCCGCGGAGCTCGGCCTGCGCGGCACGGCGGCCCCGGCCCGCCAGGTGGAGCCGAGGGACGTGGCGGAGCGGCAGGTCGTCGCCGCGCTCACCCGGATACTCGGGCGCGAGCCGGGGGTGACCGAGGAGATTCCCGAGGACGTCCTGCCGGTCCTGCTCGACGTCCTCGGCCGGGAGACGGGCCGTGCGCTCGCCGAGGGCGAGGGGGAGGGCGAGGGCGAGGGTAAACAGGCCGGCCTGCGGACCGGTGCCCAGGTGGCCGACCTAATACGGGGGATCGACGAGGAGGAGGCCGCCCGTGGCCTCGTCCGCCCGCTCACCCCCGCCGCCCACGCCTACCTGGCGGCCCGCCCTACCGAGGTGGGGAAGCGGGTGCCGCTCTTCCTGGGGCATCCGGCGGGTGGGACCACGGGGGTGTACTCGCTGCTGGCGGGGCTGCTCGGCGCCGAGCAGGTGGTGTTCGGGCTGGAGCGGCCGGCGGACATGGGCGTGTTCGGTCCCGAGGCCGGGGTCGAGGAGCGGGCCGCCCGGTACGTGGAGGAGATCAGGAAGGTGTGCCCCTCCGGCCCCTACCGGCTGGGGGGTTGGTCGTTCGGGGGAATCCTGGCGTTCGAGATCGCGCGGCGGCTCGGGGCGGAGAACGTGGAACTGGTCGCGATGATCGACTCGGGTCTGCCCGACGAGGTCGAGGCGGCGGAGCGGGCGGAGATCGTCGCGCGGCGGTACACGGACTTCGCCGCCTATCTCGACGAGACCTACGGGGTGCGGGTCCGCCTCTCCGGGGAGGAGCTGGTGGCCCTGGACGAGGCCGGGCAGCTCGCGCTGGTGGAGGCGCGCGTCGCCGAGTCGGGGGTGCTGGACCTGCTTGGGAAGGCCATCCTGCGGCACCAGATCACCTCGCACGAGGACACCCGGGCGCTGGAGGCGTACCGGGCGGGGAGCTACCCGGGGCGGGTGCTGCTCTACCGCTCGACGGAACCGACCCCGTGGGCCGTGGAGGACGTCCGCTACGCCCATGCCGACGACCCCTCGCGGGGGTTCGGCCCGTTCAGCCCGGCGCTGGAGATCGTCACGATCCCCGGTTCGCACCACCTCAACCTGCTCGATCCGCCGCACGTCGAAGTCGTCGCCGCTCACCTTGGAGGCCAGGAATGACCCTCGCACAGGCCGTCGTCGACGGCGCCGATCCCGAAGAGCTCGCGCGGCTCGACATTCCCACGACCTTCAGGGCCGCGCACACCCGCAAGGGTGAGGTGGGCATGTTCGGCCGGAGCAGGCACGGCGTGAACGGCGTCGACAAGGACATCACCAGATCCGTCCACGTGGGCGAGGTGCCCATGCCGGAGCTCGGCCCCAACGAGGTGCTGGTCGCCGTCATGGCGAGCGCGATCAACTTCAACACCGTGTGGACGGCCATGTTCGAGCCGATCCCCACCTTCGCCTTCCTGGAGCGGTTCGGGCGCGAGGACCCCCGGCACGACAAGGACTTCCACGTGCTCGGCTCGGACGCCTCCGGGGTGATCGTCCGGATGGGCGCCGCGGTACGGCACTGGAAGATCGGTGACCGGGTCGTCGTCTCGCCCGCCTACGTCGACGAGCAGGACCCGATCAGCCACTCCGACTCCATGCTCGGCTCCGACCTGCGCGCCTGGGGGTTCGAGACCAACTACGGCGGGCTGGCCGAGTTCGCGGTGGTCAAGTCCACCCAGCTGCTGGCCAAGCCCAGGCACCTGACCTGGGAGGAGGCCGCCTGCAACATGCTGTGCGCGTCCACCGCCTACCGCATGCTGGTCAGCGAGCGCGGATCCCGGATGAAGCAGGGCGACGTCGTGCTCATCTGGGGGGCGACCGGCGGGCTCGGCGCGTACGGCGTGCAGCTGGTGAGGAACGGCGGCGGCATCCCGGTGGGTGTCGTCAGCTCCGCGGAGAAGGCGGAGCTGCTCCGCAGGATGGGCTGCGAACACGTGGTGGACCGCTCGCAGTTCGAGCATCTCGACGATGAGAAGGCCTGGCGGAGGTTCGGCGCCGAGGTCCGCCGCCAGGTCGGCGAGGACCCGCACATCGTCTTCGAGCACACCGGTCAGGACACCTTCGGTGCCTCCGTCTACGTCGCGCGGCGCGGTGGCTCGGTCGTCACGTGCGGGTCGTCCAGCGGCTACGACCACGCTTACGACAACCGGCACCTGTGGATGAAGCTCAAGCGGATCGTCGGCTCCCACGGGGCGAACTACCAGGAGTGCCACGAGGTCAACCGGCTGCTCTCGCTGGGCTTGCTGCATCCCACCCTGTCGGCCGTCTACCCGCTCGCCGAGACCGGCGACGCCGCCCGCGCCGTGCAGCTCAACGAGCACGTCGGCAAGGTAGGCGTGCTCGCCCTGGCGCCCACCGGGGACCTCGGCGTCGAGGACCACGCGCTCAGGGAGCGCGTCGGCGAGGACCGGCTCAGGCTGTTCCGGGGCCGGTAGGGGCGCCGGTGCGGCGGGAGCGGGCCAGCGCCAGCCCGCCGAGGACCATGGCGATCAGCCCGACCACCAGGGCCACGTAGCCCCCGACTATGCCGTAGCCGGTGCCGGGACCACCGTCGGCGGCGGCCACCACCAGCCCGCCGACGACCGCGCCGGCCAGCCCCGCCACCAGGGCCACGATGGCCCCCCTTCGCCCGTTGCCGGTGCCGATACGACCGGCGGAGCGGGCCAGGGCCAGCCCGCCGACGACCACGCCGGCCAGCCCCAGCAGCGCGGCCACCAAGGACCAGAGACGCCCGGTGGTCAAGGCGTAGGCACTGGCGGGGTCCGGCTGGACCAAGACGTGTGCGGCCGCCGGTGCGGCAAGCTCGAAACCTTCGATCAGGGTGGCTCCGGCCACCGCAAGCACAAATCGGACTGACATGAGGTGCTCCTTCTCCCGCCGCGAGTGGACGTCGCCTGATCATGCCCGCCGGACCCACCGCCGGTCGTCCAGCGGACGCAGGCGATTCGCGCTGCCGCCGATGTCGCAGCCGGCTACCGCGGACGCCGCAGGAGCCGCGAAGGTACCGCGTGTGCGGTAGCCGGCCGATCATCCGCGCGCAGGAGTCGCCCGCGCGGACATCCGGCTAAGGTGCGCGCATGGGTACGGGACGGGCCGGTGTCAAAGATTGGGCGATCGCCGTCTGCGTGGCGGCGACGCTGCTGGTCACCGGGCTGTCCGGGCAGAACCCCGCCACGAACCTCGACCTGTTCGGCTACGCGCTGCTGGCGGCCGGCGGCCTGGTGCTGGCCGCGCACCGCCGGGCTCCGGTTCCCGTCCTGGCCGTCACCGGGCTGTGCGCGGTGGGTTACCAGGCGGCCGGTTTCGACGTGCCTGCCGTTGCGTACCTGTGCGCGGTGTACGCGGCCGTACGGGCGGGACACCGCACCATCACGGTGGTGGTGAGCGTGCTCATGCTGGCCGCTCTTCCCCTCGCGGCCCTGGCCTCGGGTCTGCACGACACGGGCGAGGCGCTCGCGCAGGCCCGCGGCGCCCTGGAGATAGCCTGGCTGATCGCCGCGGGCGCCGCGGGTGAGGCGCTGCGGCAGGCCGAGCGGCGGGCGGAGGAAGCCGAGCGCACCCGGGAGGAGACCGCGCGGCGCCGCGCCGATGAGGAGCGGCTGCACATCGCGCGGGAACTGCACGATTCGCTCACCCACCAGATCTCGATCATCAAGGTGCAGGCCGAGGTCGCCGTCCACGTGGCCCGCAGGCGTGGTGAACAGGTGCCGGAGGCCCTGCTGGCGATCCAGCAGGCCGGACGCGAGGCGACCCGGGAGCTGCGCGCGACCCTGCAGGCGTTGCGCGAGGACGACACGACCCCGCCGCGTGGGCTCGACCACGTCCCGGAACTGGTGGAACGGGCCCGTACCATCGGCCTGGACGCGACGCTGACGATCGAAGGGCAACGACACGACGTGCCGGTCGCGGTGAGCCGGACCGTCTACCGGATCGTTCAGGAGTCGCTCACCAACATCGCCCGCCATGCCGCCGCCGCTACCGCGTCGGTCCGGATCGACTACCGTCCGGACGCCCTCGCGATACGCATCGATGACGACGGCAAGGCCACACCGGACACCGCCCCGGTGCCCGGCGTCGGGCTGCTCGGGATGCGCGAACGAGTCACCGCCCTCGGCGGCCGGCTGTGCGCGGAGCCGCGCAGCGAGGGAGGCTTCACCGTCCAGGCCGAACTTCCCGTGGACCGAACGTCATGATCCGTGTCCTGCTGGTCGACGACCAGCCGCTCCTGCGCAGCGGATTCCGCGCTCTCCTCGACCTCGAAGACGACATCGAGGTGGTGGCCGAGGCCGGCGACGGGATGGAGGGCCTGGCCCTGGCCAGGGAACATCTGCCCGACATCGCTCTCATCGACATCCAGATGCCGGTCGTCGACGGCATCGAGGCGACCCGGCGCATCGCTGCGGACCCGGCCCTGGCCGGGGTGCACGTCGTCATCCTGACCAACTACGGCTTTGACGAATACGTCTTCAACGCGCTGCGCGCCGGCGCAGCCGGATTCCTCGTCAAGGACATCCAGCCGGAGGACTTCCTGCACGCCGTACGCGTCGCCGCGCGCGGCGACGCGCTGCTCGCCCCGTCGATCACCCGCAGGCTCATCGACAGGTACGTCACCCAGCCGCTCGACACCGGCACCGGCACGGGGCTGAAAGAACTGACCAACCGCGAACGCGAGGCCGTCGTCCTGGTCGCGCGGGGCCTGTCCAACGACCAGATCGCCGAGCGCATGGTGATCAGCCCGCAGACCGCGAAAACCCACATCAACCGAGCCATGGCCAAGCTGCACGCCCGTGACCGCGCTCAGCTCGTGATCCTCGCCTACGAATCCGGACTGGTAGCCCCGCGCGGCTCCTGACCTCTCCTCCCATCACCCCGCGCCTTCAAACGCCCACTGAGGACCGGCCATGGCGACGCCGGTCACCTGGAGCTCATGGACGGCCCGGCTGCCGGGTATCCGCCTGGTATCCGCTGGTTCGGCCACCGCGGTCGGTCGTTTCCGGTCCGCGGTGATCAGGCCGTTCCGGCGGCGGCGGACTGGCGGGCCCGCAGGACGATCTCCAGCTCGAACCGGACGTCCGGGTCGCTGAGCTGGTCGCCGTACAGCTCCTCCAACTGCCGCAGGCGATAGCGCACGGTCTGCGGGTGCACGTGGAGCCTGGCGGCGACCTCCCCGGCACCCCGGCCGTGCCGCAACCACGCCAGCAGCGTCTCCGCCAGCCGGTCCTGCTGGCTGGGCCGCAGGTGGGCCAGGGGCGCCAGCCGCACCTTGGTGAGCGCGGTGACCAGCTCCTCGTCCTTGAACACGATCAGCGTGGCCATGTGGTCGGAGCAGCGGAGCAGGCCGCGCTGTTCGGTGAGCACGCCGCGCCTGTGCAGGTCGAGCGCCTCGCGGGCCCAGCGCAGTGAGGTCGCGGCGACGGCCAGCGGGACTGCGGGACCCACGGCCGCCTTCCAGCCGCGCAGGCTTCTCTCCAGGGTCTGGGCCTGCCCCGGGCCGTCGGGGTCGGGCACGATCAGGCAGGGCCCCGGCCGGTCGAGACCGGCCAGCACGTCCGGCGGCAGCGAGGGGGGGCGGTAACCACCGGGATGCTCCTCCAGCGCGACCCCGGCCACGGTCTTGGGCAGCCGCCATCCGGCGGTCTTGGCCAGGTCGGCGATCGCGTCGGGGGACGCGGCCGGCTGGCTGAGCAGCAGGTCCATCAGCCGGTGGCGGCGGCGCTCGATCTCCCCGGCCGCGCGGGCCCTGGCCTCCTCGAACCCTTCGGCCGCGGCGTCGGCCAGCTGGTCGAGATAGACGAAGATGGCCTCCCCCAGGTCGTAGAGGTGCTGCGGGGTGAGGCCGAGTTGCTCGGACTGCTCGGTGAGCCGCCGCCAGGCGACCCGGGCGCCCAGGCGCATCGCGGTCTGCAGGGGGTCGAGGTTGCGGCCCTCGTTGGCCTCGCCGCGCCCGATCGTCCGGAAGACGTCGGGCTCCCACGGCGCGTTGGGGTTCTCGATCCGGTCGACGAACTGGCGCAGGGCCTCGTCCACGGCCAGCCTGATGACCTTGATGTAGTTCGTGTCGGCCGGCCGGGCGTACTCGGGGATCCGCGCCGTGATCTCGTCGATCACCTGGTGCGCGACCTGGGCCAGGCCCGGCCTCAGGAGCCTGGCGACGTTGGCCGGAGCCGAACGCCACAGCCGCTGGTCGGGCAGGTCGTGAGATCTCGTTCTTCGGCCGTTCAAGCCGGGGACAGCGATCCGGGTGTGTTCCTTTGTCGCCATGGACCCTCCTGTCGGAGTGCGCCTCAGATTCTCACCTAATTGACACTTTGGACAATTAGCAAACGCTTGTTCTTGTCTCAAATGCAACATGTGATGTCTTCGACGGGAGGGACTGATCGGGGCTGAGCGGTCCCGTGCCTGGCCAAGGGGTACGGGAGGCGACGGGGCGTACCGGCGGCGAAACCGAGGTCGGCGGGGCCGGGGTTGACAAGAGCGGGGTCGGCGGGGCCGGTCGGTCGGTAAGACCTGCCGTCGCAGGGGCGCGGAGGCGGCGGGCGTGCCGGCGGTGAAACCGAGGTCGAGAGGCCGGTGGGACCTGGCGTTGGTCGGGTGTCCGCGATGGAGGAACCGGACCTGATCGGGGTGCCCGGTTCGGGTCCTGGGCGGGCACCCCGATCGGATCAGGTCGGTCAGCCCCTGGCCTGGGCGAGATAGCCGGCGAACTCATCCAGGGAGATGAGGCCGTCACCGTCCTGGTCGATCCTGACGACGGCGGCCGCGGCCGCCTCGGGGGTGATCGGCTGGCCGAGCACCTCCATGAGCCTGGTCAGCTCGGGGACCGAGATGAGGCCGTCACCGTCAACATCGACGATCTTGAAAGTTGTCGCGTAGTCGTCCGCCACGATCGCATCCGCCTTAGGCAGCAGGGAAATCAGACGGCAAGCACACTAGCGGCATTCAGGGTGCCCTTCTCGGCCGAACCCGGAGGATTACCTCTGTCCGGGTACCGCACGGGCAGGGGCGCCGCCGATTCGATCGGCGGCGCCCCTTTTTTTTCGCGCCCTATGGCTGGAGGATCCGTGAGTGGTGTGAAAGCCGGTCGACGGCTCAGGACCGCGCGTTCGCCATCGTCCGGCACGCCTCGGCCCAGGCCCGGCACGCGTCGGCGCACTCCTTCATCATCGGGTCGTTCTCCATGGACATGCACGCGTCGGCGCACTTGTTCGCGGCCTTCGCGCACATCGTGGCCATCTCCTTCGCCATCGGCGACTGGCGCATCATCATGTCCGCGCAGAGGCGGGTCATGTCGGCACAGTCCATGAGCGGGCCTATCAGTGCCATGTCGGCGTACCGACCCCCCTGCATGAGGCAGTAGGTCATGGTCTGCTCGCAACGGCTGTGGCTCTCCAGGCACATGTCAATGCTCTTCTGTACCTGAGGGTTCATCTTCACCGCATGGCTCATGCTTGCTCCCCGTGTTCGTGACCGCTCTGCTTTAACGGCCGAAGATCTCGCACCAGTGTTGTGCCCCGCCGGACGCCTCGGCCTCTCAGAAAAAAGCGGCTTTAATGCCCCATCGAAATAGTTTTGTGTATAAATTCACCTATCGTCTGTAGGGTTAGTGGGAAAGTCATGGAGGTTGGGCGGCTCCTCCCAGATCCTGTGGGGAGCCGCCCGCCGGACACCGGGCCGGAACGAGTTCCGGCCCGGTGTTCCCCGCCACTCAGAGCACGGCGCCCGAACCCTGGCGGGCGGGAGCCGGGCCCTTCCGCTTGGGCCGCGGCGGCGCGCCTGGCTTGCGCTTCTCCAGCTCGATCGCCGCCGGCCCCGCGACCAGCGCGGAGGAGAGCGTGCCGACGATGATCCCGATCAGCAGCGCCACCGCGAAGTCGGTCAGCGAGTCGCCACCGAGCACCGCCAGCGCGGCCAGGATGAACAGCGCGCCCAGACCGGTGTTGACGGTACGGGGCACGGTCTGCAGGATCGAGGTGTTGACCACCTCGGCGAACGAGCTCTTCGGCCGCGCACCCCACAGCTCGCGGACCCGGTCGAAGACCACCACCTTGTCGTTGACCGAGTAGCCGATCACGGTGAGCATCGAGGCCAGGAACACTCCGTCCACCGGCTTGCCCAGCCAGGCGAACGCGCCGATCACGACCGCCGCGTCGACGACCAGGGCCACCACCGTGGCCAGGCCGAACGTCCAGCGGAACCGGAAGGCGAGGTAGGCGAGCTGTGCGGCGAGCGCGACGCCCAGCGCGATCAGCGCGTTGCGGCGCAGCTCGTCCCCGAGGCTCGGCCCGATGAGCTCGTCGCGCTCCTTGGTGACCTGGCCACCCTCGCTCTCCAGCGCCTTCTCGATCTTCACCACCTCGGCGGGAGTGATCTGACCCGTCCGTACGGAGATGTCCTCACCGGAGGCCTGCACCACCGCGTTGGGGAACCCGGCCTTGCTGACCAGCTCGCGGGCGGCGTCGGCGCTCATCGGGGTGGTCGTGGAGTACTCCACGAGCCTGCCCCCGGTGAACTCCACGCCGAAGTTGAGCCCCCGCACCGCCACCCCGGCCACGGACGCGGCCACCAGCAGGCCGGTGACCGCGAAGTACCAGGCGCGGCGGCTCATCAGATCCGGCTTGCGGGTGTTCAGCCAGGCGCGGACCCGCCCGATGTTGGACAGGCCGGTGATCTTCGGCCGTGCGGACACCACCTTGAACCTCACCGCCCACTGGGCCAGGACGCGGGTGATGACCATCGCGGTGATCAGCGAGGCGATCACACCGATGCTCAGCGTGACGCCGAAGCCGCGTACCGGGCCGGAGGCCAGGAAGAACAACAGCCCGGCGGCGAGCAGGGTGGTGATGTTGGAGTCGGCCACCGCGCTCCACGCGTTGCGGAACCCCTTCTCCAGCGAGCCTCCGAGGTTGGGCGTCTCGGCGTACTCCTCACGTGCCCGTTCGAAGACCAGCACGTTGGCGTCGACGGCCATGCCGATCGCCAGCACGAAGCCGGCCAGTCCCGGCAGGGTGAGCGTGGCGCCGAGCCCCACCAGTGCCGCGTACGAGATGAGGGCGTAGCAGGCCAGGGCGATGGCGGCGAGGAAGCCCACCAGCCGGTAGATCACGATGATGAACAGCGCGGTGAGTGCGATGCCGATGACCGCGGCCCAGGCGCTGGCCTTGATCGCGGCGGCGCCGAGCGTCGGGCCGACGGTCCGCTGCTCGACGATCTCGACGGGCACCGGCAGCGAGCCGCCCTTGATCAGCAGGGCCAGGTCCGAGGCCTCCTCGGCGGTGAAGGTGCCGGTGATCTGGGTGGTGTTACCCGGCAGGCCGACCTTGCAGCCCACGTCCTCGTTCACCTGGGGGGAGACGATCACCTTGGAGTCGAGCACGATGGCGATCCTGCGCCTGGGGTCGCCCGGCTCGTTGCAGGCCGCCTCGCCGGTCAGCTTGGCCCACGCCGCCCGTCCCTGGTCGCGGAAGTCGACGGTGACGAACCAGCCACTGCCCAGCTGGGCGTCGATCCCGGCCTCGGCGCCGCCGACGCCGTCACCGCTGAGGGCGGCCGGCCCGATGTGCAGCGGGGCGCCGCGATCGTCGGGCAGGATCTGCTCTCCCTTGCCCGGCTTGGTCTCCGCTCCCGGGTCGGGGGCGCCGAGGACGGGGTGGAAGGTGAGCTGCGCGGTCTTGCCGATGACCTCGGCGGCCTTGGTCGGGTCCTGCACACCCGGCAGTTCCACGATGATGCGCCGCTCGCCGGAGCGGGCCAGCGGCGCGTCCGCCACGCCCAGGCTGTCGGCCCGGCGGCGGAGCACCTCAAGGGTGCGGTCGGTGGCCGCGGCGTCGGCCTTGACCGTCGGCGAGTCCTGGGTCTCCAGTACGAGTTGGGTGCCGCCGCGCAGGTCGAGACCGAGGCGCGGCGACATTGTCAGGGCTATGTACAACGAGGTGGCGATGACGGCGAGCGCCGCTATCGCGCGTACCACCGGGGCACGCGACATGGAAGCCTCCACAGGCTGGGGGAGTTGTCCTCGGTCACGCCGAAGGAGCGTTCAGGGACGGCGGCACGCTTCGCGTACGGCAAGAACGCCTTTCGGCTGGGGAGAAGGCGTTCTCCGGGTACGGGAAAAAACGTCTTCGCTCAGGGCGGAGGCGTTTTCACGTACGGCGAAGAGACCCGGAGCGGTTCCGGGGGTTTCAGCCGGCTGTGGAGGCGGGTGGTGCGCGCCCCGGCCTGACGAGCAGGGCCGCGAGCGGGCGGGTGTCCTCGTCACCCGCCGGGCGGGTGAGCGGGCCGGCGGCGAGGAACAGGTGCCGGAGGTCGGTGGGCGGGGTCGCGAGCGGGTGGCCGCCCCCGCCGCCCAGGCCGGCCCCGGTGCCGGCGAATCCGGAGACCAGGGAGTGCCGCTGCACGCCGTCCAGGAGCGGGCGCGACAGCGGCTGATGCTCGCCGACGGCCTGGACGACCGCGGCGTGCCGGGCGAGGGCGGCGGTGCTCCCGCCCAGCCCTCCGGAGACCAGCAGCGGCAGCAGCAGGGTCAGCAACCAGCCGAAGGGCGCGCCGCGCCTCAGCTGTCGCATGATCTCCTCCTGGCCGTCATCGCTGTCCACCGTAGCCCTTCGGAGCCGCTGCGCTCCCCCTCACGTCAACTCCGGGGTGCATTACCCCATAAATGCGCAAAGAGAGGGCAATGCGGACGCATGTGACTCACCCATGCAGCCGACCTGTGGTGGAAGAACACGGTCGTCCACTGCCTGGGCAGCCTGGGGGACTTCGTGGAGTTCGTCAGGACGGCCAGGGACCGCGGCATGCGGGTGATCGCCGACCTGGTGGTCGACCACACCTCCGACGAGCACCCTTCAGCCCTGAGCGGTCTCCGATCCGGTGTCGCCGGTCTCTCCCGGCTCGGTGAAGAGGGTGAGCTGGAGCCCGGCCGGGCCCTCAAGGCGGGAGTTGAGCGAGTTCCACGGGGTCCGGACGGGCTCGGCGACCACCGTGGCCCCGGCTCCGGCCAGTTTCGCGGTGACGGCGGGGGAGTCGTCGACCTCGAACGCCACCCGGATGTGCCCGGCCACCCGCCGCCCCACCTCGACCTGGTCGATGAACTCCGCCTGCGAAGGATCGGCGATCTCCAGCGTGGCCCGGCCCGCCTCCAGGATCGTCACCCTGCCGTCAGGTGAGGAGTAGGCGGCCCGCTCGGGCAGGCCGAGCACGTCGCGATAGAAACGCAGCGCCTCCTCGTAGTCGGCGGCGGTGACGACCAGGCGCATCTCTCGGGCGGTCATGACGGCTCCTCACACGGTCAAAACGAGCATCCCGTGCGGGACAGCGTGGTCGGCACATCCGGTATTCCTCGCCCGGCTCACCGCGGGGCGGGAACCGGCACGGGCGCGGTGCGCTCCCGGTGGGTACGGGCGACCGCCGGGGTGCCGTGGCTCAGGGCCGGTGCGGGTGGTCGCGGCGCGGGTCCCGCCGGGTCTTGAGCCTGTCCAGCCGGTGGATCAGCTCGTCGCGGACCTCCGCGAGCGCGGCGGGCAGATCCTGCTCATAGGAGTGGGCCACCAGCGGCTCCGTGCCCGGGAGCACGCATTCGAGCGTCACCCGCTGCTGGGGCGTGTCGCGGTCCTTGACACTCAGCCGCAGCTCCACCGCCTCACCGGGATAGGAGAGCAGCCGCCTTCCCAGCCCGGCCAACCGCTCGATGATCCCCTGACGCTCGCTCTCGGCGAGGCCCGTCCCGAACCTGAGCCGCTCGGCGACGACGTTCTGCTCCTCGGCACTCGCATCTGTCATCGTCGACAGCCTCCTTCGGGTGTGGTCACAACATTACAGTCAGTCATCATCGTTATCCCGGGCGGCGCCGAGGTGACTTTCCTCGCTGTGTCGCAGGGTCGCCGTCCCGGCTGCGGTTTCTCTTGCTGTAGGGGGGCTAAAATCCCATTCGGTGTCGAGCACGAGGAGAACGGTCCCGGATGGATCTGAATACGCTGCGTGATGTTTCCGAGCTGAGTGACCCCATCGAGCGCGCACGGGTTCTGGGCCGTCTCATGACCGAGGAGCAGGAGCGCCTGGAGGAGGCGGCGAAGATGCGCCGCCAGGCGATCGCCGAGGCTCGTGACTCCGGCATGGGCCTGGAGGAGATAGGGGTACACCTGGGCGTCTCCCCGGGCCGGATATCCCAGATGCGGAAGGGGCCGACGGCCCGTGCCCCCGAGGGAGCGGCGGCCCGCGTGCCGAAGGTGCTGGTCCGGCGGGCGCTGCCGACCGACCCCGCCGTGCGCGCCTCCGCGTCCCTCTTTCTCGTCGAGGCGGAGCAGCAGGGGATCAAGCCGGACCGCAGAATGCTCTACGTCGGCCCGGAGCCGGCGAGTGATCACGTGGCGGCCTGCCTGCGCGTCGAGCCCGGCACCGAGGTGATCGCCCGCCGGAAGATGATGACGGCCGACGAGGTTCCGGTACGGATCGCCACCAGCTACTTCCGGGCGGACCTGTTCGGGGGGACGCGCATCGCCGAGCCCGAGTTCGTCAAGCCGTCGCTCCAGTCGGCGCTGGTCGCCCTCGGGCACGTCTTCGGCCATGCCGAGGAGAACCTGACGGCTCGCCCGCCGACAGCCTTCGAGTACGACACCCTGGAACTCGAACCGGGGGAGTGGGTCGTGCAGGTCCTTCGAGCCGGATACTCCAGCGAGGACACACCGGTCCACGTCCTGGAGACGATCTGCGCCGCGAACAGGCACATCTTCTCGATCGGCCAGGTCTCCGGGGACGACGAGTTCTGACCGGCCTGCCGGCAGGCGCAGGTCACATCGGCCAGGTCTCCGGGTACGACGGGTTCCGACCGGCCTGCCCGACAGGTCCGGGCCGGTCACAGCCGTCACCCCCGTCCACTGCCTGATCGTCGAGATCCGGCTCCCCGTACCGTTGAGATCGGAGAGAACGCCTGTGACAGTCACGGCCACGACGCGGACCTCGGTGTCCGTTCCCGCCGGGCGGTTACCCGCCTACGTCTACGACCTGGCCGAGCTCGACGCCCACGCCGGGGCAGTCCGGGCCGCGCTGGGAGACGTCGAGCTGTACTACGCGGTCAAGGCCAACCCCGACCCGGAGCTGCTGCGGACGCTCGCTCCGCACCTCGACGGCTTCGAGGTCGCCTCCGGCGGGGAGCTCGCGCATGTGCGGGAGCACTTCCCGGACGCGCCGGTCGCGCTGGGCGGCCCCGGCAAGACGGACGACGAGCTGTTCAGCGAGGTCACCCGCCTGCATGTGGAGAGTCCCGGCGAGCTGCGCCGCCTGCTCGCCTCCGGTCGCTCCGCCGACGTGCTGCTCAGGGTCAATCTGGACATCCCGATCGAGGGGGCCTCGCTGGCGATGGGCGGCGGCGCCACGCCGTTCGGGATGGATCCCGCGGGGATCGCCGAGTGCGTCGCGCTGCTTGAGAGCCAGGACGCCGTACGGCTGCGCGGGATCCACGCCCACCTGGCCAGCGGGCTCGACGCACCTCGGATGCTGGAGCTGGCGGCGGCGGTCCTGGACTACGCGCGGACGCTGGGGGCGGGTGAGATCAATCTCGGCGGCGGCATGGCCGTCTCGTACGCCGACCCCGGGACGCGGTTCGACTGGCAGGCCTACGGGGAGGGCCTCGGGCGGCTGCGCCGTCCCGGTGAGACGCTCAGGATCGAACCCGGGCGCTCGTTGACCGTCTACTGCGGGCGCTACGTGACGCGCGTCATCGACGTCAAGCGCGTCCACGGCGAGCTGTTCGCGGTCGTGGCGGGCGGGACCCACCACATCCGCACCCCCGCCACCAAGGGCCACGACCAGCCGCTGGTCATCACGGAGCCCGGCGAGCCGATCACGATCGTCGGCCAGCTCTGCACCCCCAAGGACATCCTGGCCCGCCGGGTGCCCGTCGCGCTGAAGCCCGGTGACCAGGTGGAGTTCACCATGGCGGGCGCCTACGCCTGGAACATCTCCCACCACGATTTCCTGATGCACCGGAGACCGAGCTTCCACTACCTGGCGCCGTCAGCCCGCTGCGGTGGGTCGCCAACCCGGGTGTGAGGATGTCGCCGAGTGCGCATATGCTGCGCTTCACCGCTTTCGTGGATAAAAGGGAGAAGCTCGCCGTGTACAAGGAGTTCGCAATCGAGGCCGTGGTCTGGGTCATCCCCGTGGCAGTGCTGCTCGGGCTGGCTTTCATGATCACTGCCTGACCTGGACGCGGCCGAAGAGCCACCACAGCCACACCTGTGACGCCACCAGCAGGGGAGTGAGCAGCACCATCGAGGGAGTGAGCAGGGCGAGCGTCGCCGGGTCCGCCAGGTGCTCCGCCAGTGGCAGGCGGGCCCCGGCCAGCAGGCAGGCCAGAGCCATCCCGGCCGACGTCAGGGCGTAGACCGCACGCCCGGCCGAGGGCCCGGCGAACCGCCGGGCCCGCTCCCGAGGGGCGCCGTCGAGCCGGAGCCCGGCCAGCGCCAGCCCGTGGGCGGCGAACAGGACGGCCCCCAGCGGAGCGGCGACCAGCGCGCCGAGACCGACGGTGAACCCGTCGCCCATCCCGACGAGGATGAGCCCCCAGCTCAGCACCGCCAGCCAGCTGCCCGCGACCACGGCGCCCTCGCACCGGGCCCGCCAGGCGGCCCGGTCCACCCGCCCGCGCAGCCAGATCCCCGCGTCGCGGGCGACCCAGCCGAGCAGCAACGCGACGAACGGCAGGTACAGCCCGCTGAGCATCTCCCCCTCCAGCACGGGGAACGCGCCGACCAGTACGCCCACCGCCGTGACCAGCCAGACCTCGTTCGTCAGGAAGAACGGGGTGATGGAGCCGAGCACCCGGCCGCGCTCCTCGGGGGTGCGGCCGAGATACGGCAGCAGCATGCCGACCCCGAGATCCGCGCCCGCGAGGACGAAGTAGCCGACCGCGAAGAACGCGAGCAGGGCGATTTCCATAGCGATTTCCCTTTGCGAAGGCCGGTGGACAGCGGGGCTGTCAGAAGGCCAGGACCGGAGTCGGCTCGGCCGGGGCCGGGCCGGTGGCGGGTGCCTCGGGGCCCTGGCGGGCGCTGCGCGCCAGGATCCAGGCGTTGACGGCCATCAGCAGGACGGACAGCGTGATGAAGGCGATCAGCGAGACCCAGATCGTGCCCGGTGACAGGTCGCTCAGCGCGTCCTCGGTCGTCAGCAGGCCGTTCACCATCCAGGGCTGGCGGCCGGCCTCCCTGAACACCCAGCCGGCGATCATGGAGACGAACGGCAGCGGGATCATCGCGATCAGCAGCAGGTGCCAGGCCCGCGCCCCCAGGACCATCCGGCGGAACGAGGCGAGCAGGACGCTCAGCGCCGACACGAGCAGCAGCACCGTGAAGACACCCAGCATGATCATGGCGCTGATCTGCGTCGGCGCGACGGGCGGGATATAGTCCCCCGGACCGTGGGTGGCGACCATCTCGGCCTGCAACCGGGCGATCTCCGCCTCCCGCCCGCCGAAGACGGCGGTCTTCATCGGCTGGAGGGACGGGAACTGCACGCCGCCGAACGTGGCGTTGACCAGCAGCGCGGGCAGCGTGGTGAACACGCCGATCCGCAGGGACCTGCGGAAGAACTCCTGCTCGGCCGTCCCGCGGCGCAGGTGGTAGGCGCTCACCCCGGCGAGGAAGAACCCGGCGGTCACCAGGGCGCCGGAGAGGATGTGGGCGAACGCGAGGAGCGCGTCGGGGTTGGTGAGCACCGCCGCCGCGTCGGTGAGCCGCAGCGTCCCGTCCACGACCTCGGCACCGACCGGGTTCTGCAGGAAGCCGTTGGCGACGAGGACCCAGTACGCCGAGGCGTAGGCGGTGATCGTGACCACCCAGATCACGCCCAGGTGCGCCCAGCGGTTCAGCCGGTCCCAGCCGAAGATCCACAGGCCCAGGAAGGTGGACTCGATGAAGAAGGCGACGAGGGTCTCCATCGCCAGTGAGGCGCCGAACACGTTCCCCGCGAAGTGCGTCAGCCCGCTCCAGGCCATCCCGAGCTGGAACTCCATCACCAGCCCGGTGAGGATGCCCATCGCGTAGTTGATCACATACAGCCGTCCCCAGAACCGGGTCATCCGCATCTGCGTGTCGGAACGCGTCAGCGTCGCCCGGGTCTGCATGACCGCCAGCACCGTGGCCAGGCCCAGGGTGAGGGCCACGAACAGGAAGTGTGCCCCCGAGGTCACGGCGAACTGCAGGCGGGCGAGATCGAGCGTCTCCATGCCGCTCATGCTTCCGGCGCGGTCACCGCCCGCGCGTCCCTCCCCGGGAGGCACCTGCCGTACTCCAGGAGTCGTGATCCCCGGCCGTGGCCGTACGCCTTCCAGTGCACCGGCCCGGGTTCGCACGCGAGGTTCGGCCACATCGGACCAGACGATCTCGATGAAGGGCGGCGGGGTCCGCCGGGCGGACCCGCGGGGTCAACGGGTCGCGGTGATCAGCTCGAAGGGGCCCGGCAGGACGGTGACGTCCCTGAAGCCGCTCTCTTCGAGCAGCCGCGCGTAGTGCTCGATCTCGTAGAGGCGGCTGACGCAGCTGTCGACGCCCATGAGGAAGTACGACCAGAAGAACTGCCCGGCGAGCCGGTCGGGGGTCCTGAACTCCTCGCAGATCAGAATCCGCCCGTCGGGGACGAGGGCCGCGTGGGCCTTCCGTAGCAGCGCCCGTGCTGTGGAGACCGGCCAGTCGTGCAGGACGCGGACGAACGACAGCGCGTCGTACCCGTCGGGCAGGGGGCCGTCGAGGAAGTCTCCGGCGACGAATCCGAGCCGCCCGCCGAGACCGCTCTCCTTCCTCGTACGGCCCACCAGCGGTTCCGCCGAGGGAAGGTTGAACACGTCCACCTGGAGGGCGGGCGAGCGTGCCAGCAGGTGGGCGGCGAGGGTGCCGTCACCGCCGCCGACGTCGAGCAGCCGGAGCGCCCGCTCGCCCCACAGCCGCCCGGCGTGCGCGCGGAACGTCTCGATGACGGGGCCGAGACCCGCGGCCATGCTCTGCTCGAAGTCGGCCAGTCGCTCCTCGTCGCGCGGTGGCCAGTCGAAGGTGGCCGCGGGGATCGACATCTCGCCGCGCAGGACGTCGACGAGCCTGCCGTGGAGCAGGCGCCACGGATACCGGTCGCGGTCGCGCTCCAACGAGCCGGGACCGGCGACGGCCTCCGCCGCCTGCCTCAGGCCGGGGACCGCCCGGTAGCGGGCCAGGCCCAGGTCGTCGCCGCTCTGCTCCCGGTGGACGAAACCGAGGCTTTCCAGGCAGTCGAGCATCTTGTACAGCCGGCCGGGTACGACGCCGAGCCGCACGCTGAGATCGGACAGGGAGACGGTGTCCGTCCGAGTGTCCGTCCGAGTGTCCGTCCGAGTGCCGCTTCGGGCGCCGGTCTCGGCACCGGGTTCGAGGGCGTCGAGCAGGCCGAGGCGCAGCGCGGTCTCCACGACGTCCATCGCCTTCGTACCGTTGGCCAGGAGGCTCAGCAGAGCCCGTGGCGACAGGGGGGTGACGCTCATGCGGTGATCCGCTCCCGTTCCGTCTCGACGGCGTCCATGAAGGCGTCGACCTCGGCGATCGTGTTGTAGATGTGGGGCGCCACGCGCAGGGATCCGCGCCAGCTGCACACCATGCCCCGGTCGACCAGTGACCTGCTCACCCGCTCGTCCCCGTCGAATCGCAGGCAGACGACGCCGCCGCGCCGGTGTGGCTCCCTCGGGGTCACCACCTCGATTCCGGCCGCGTCCGCGCGTTCCAGCACCCGGCCGGTGCACGCCAGCGAGTGCCCGCGGATCGTCTCGACGCCGATGCCGGACAGGAGGTCGAGGCCGACCCTGGACATCATCGGTCCCAGCGGCACCGGTGTGCCGGAGGCCAGGCGGCGGGCGTCCCCGGCCAACACGACCGGTGAGCGGAAGGAGGTCGGGTCGGCGCCGGCCAGCCAGCCGGTCGCCGCGGGTCGCAGGTCGGCGATGAGGTCGGGGCGCACGTACAGGAACGCGGTGGCGGCGCCGCACATCCACTTGTGGGCGCCGCCCAGCACGAAGTCGACGCCCAGTTCGGTGACGTCCAGGGGAACCGTGCCGACGGTCTGGTAGGCGTCCACGATGACGTACGCGCCCACGCTGTGGGCCCTGGCGACGATCCGCCGCAGGTCCAGCAGCGCTCCGGTGGAATAGCTGCCGTGTGAGACGCACACGCACCGGGTCCGCTCGTCGATGGCGGCCTCCAGCGCGGCCTCGTCGAACCCGGGGCCCGAGCCCACGATCTCCAGCTCCGCTCCGTACCGGGCGAACCCCTGCCAGATGAGCGGCACCGTGGGGAATTCCAAGCCGGTGGTGACCACCTTGCTCCGCAGGCCGCCGAAGTCCAGGCAGGTGCCGATCCGGGCGAGCAGCGTGCTGAGGTTCACGTCGGTCACGACGGAACCCGGGGGTGCGCCGAGGAAGGCGGCGAGGGCGTCGGTGTAGGCCGACGTCTGTTCCAGCCAGTCGCCCCACACCTCGTCCCGCCACCTGGTCAGCGTCCGCCAGTAGCGGCGCAGCACCTCCTCCACCCCGCGAGGGACGGCGCCGGTGGAGTTGCTGTTGAGGTAGACGCAGGTGTCGAGCAGCGGGAACTCGGCGCGCAGCGACCTCATCATCCGGTCGTGGTCCGCGCCGCCCGTCCTGTCGATGAGGTTCAGGGCGCCGCCGCCGACGGGGGTCGCGGCGCTGTCGTCGGTGCGGGTCATCAGGAGCCCTTCTCCGCGTGCCTGGACTCTCCGGGCGCGTACCCGCCGTCGCGTTCCCAGGTGGCGGTCATCTCCTCGCGCACCTTCCACAGCTGCCGGAAGAGGGGCTGTGTCATGCGGCCGGTCAGCACCTGCGTCGGCACGCCGTCGAGCGCCGCGGTGCTCCGGCTGATGCCGATCGTCCTGCGGACGAGCATGAAGTGGGTGACCAGCCACATCTGGTAGCCCTCGTCCACGTCGAGGAGCAGCTCGAACGTGCGCTTCAGGTCACTGTGCCGGGCGTCCCGCGCCTCGTAGACATCCGTGGCCGAAACCCCGCGGCGGGCGGTCAGCCGGTCGAGCGCGTCCGATATGTACTGGGCCGCCACGCGCAGCCGGTTGTACCCCGGTGACTCCTGCCCGCTGCCGTTCCCGAGATGCCGCCGGATCGTCTGGTACGAGTCGGGCGTCAGCGTCTCCAGGACCCCCAGCTCGTCGTTGAGGCAGCGGACGATGCGCGCGATCCGGTCCAGCCGCGCCGAGGCGTCCCAGAGCGCGTCCAGGTCCAGGTCGCCGACCAGCTCCGTCATCTCGTGCGCCAGAAGTTTCAGCCACACCTCCTGCGCCTGGTGGACCATCTGGAACATCAGCTCGTCGGAGGAGGCGAGTTCGTCGGCGGTGGGTTGCAGGGAGCACAACTCCGAGGTCCGCACATACACCTCGTAGTCCAGCTTCCCCTCCCCGACGAAGGTTTTGAGGATCGGGTTGAAGATCGGCTCTGAAACCACCCTGCGCAGTTCTTTCATGACGGGTTCGTTGAGGTTGACGTGCATGCTTCTCCTCGTAGGCGTTGTCAGGCGGCCGCGGGTTCCCCCGGGACTCCCGCCGGACTCACAGAGCTGTGTGCCGGTCTTCCGGCGATTCACTTATGACATCGGAGCGTGTGACGGTCCGTGTGCCGCCCGGCGGTCACGGGGTGCGAGATGTCCCTCGCCAGGTGGTCGATCGTCGTGTCGGGTCAACAGCCTTTTCCAACCTCACTTGTCCTCACATCTCCGGCAAGCGAAATGTGTGAGGAGAATTGATGATGGAAAGCGTTTTCGGCGTTCTTTGTACGGTTTTTGAAGCGTTATCCGATCCGGGTAGAGGTTCCTTTTTCCCTCTTGGGAGGGACTTGCGAATGACTTGGAAAGAGCCGCCGGGCAGTGTGAAACAAGACACCTTAAAATTGGTAATGAACTGTAGTAAAGGGCCGGTTCGGCAGCCGGGAGAAACGTGGCCGGGTCTCCTTCGCTCCGGCTCTCACGCCTTCCGGGTGACGCCGGCACTGACCAGGGCGTCCGTCGTGCGGCGGACTCGGCGCCGGCCCCGGCCTCCGTCGTACGGTGGTCTCACCATGACCGTGGCCTCCGCCGGGAGGCTTCGGCGTCGCCGGTGGTTCGATCGGGAACGCGGGCCGGGTTCCGCCCGGCACGGTCCGGTCAGGGGAGTTTGGTCCAGGGGCCCGGGGCGTGCTCGTCCTTGGGAATCCAGAGCGCGGGCTGGAGCTCCCGCAGTCGCGGGGCGCAACCGTCGTTCCAGGGGAAGCGGCCCGCGGCGTCGGGCCAGACGATCTCCATGAAGGGCAGCGGGGGCCCCTGGTAGAAGTGCAGTGCGGTGCCGAACAGCGACCGGTACCAGCTGGTGTCCACCGCCTTCGCGACGACCGGGTAGTTCCTGATCACGTCGTCCCGCTCCCGGCCCTCGACCAGGTGGTGCCCGGCGGCGATCCGGTCGGCCAGGGTGCTGAGGCAGTTGCCCATCACGTCCACCCGGAGACCGAGCATCACCACCTCGGGGGAGCGGAGCGTGTGCCACAGCCCGACGGTGAAGGCCCAGCCGGGACCGTCCTCGTCCTCCGGGATCATGACAATCGCCCACCCCCGGTCCCGGACGCTCCGCAGCGTCCTGAGATCGGCCTGGTCGAGCTCCACCTCCCGCTCGACGCAGAGCAGGCAGTGGCATACCGGCTGGTCAGACATATGCCGAGCGTAGTGCTCTGTACGTATACAAGCTGACAAGTCCCCCGGCACCGTCCGGCCCTCATTCATGCCGCCGAACGGGTCCGGACCGGCCGGGCGGGCGCGGGTCTCACCGGGTTCGACAGCGGGGGCCGCAGAGACGATCTCGGCTCGCTTCGCCTGGGAGGCACGGTTCGCCCGGGAGGCTCGGATCATCCGGGAGGCGCGGTTCGCCTGGGAGGCTCGGATCATCCGGGAGGCCGATGAGGATTCCCGGCTGGTACGGCGGCCGACGGATGAGGGGTGAGCCTCTGCCGAAACGTGCACGCGCGCGATCCCCGGGTGCCGGAAAAGCATTCGACGTCCCCGATGTCGCGCTGAGATAGTGGTCGGCGCCGGATGTCCGAAAACCGGATGTCTGAAAGACGGGGCCCGGCGGTTCGCTCGTTTCCTGTCCCTCCCCGGCGCAGGTGCCGGTCGCGCGGGCAGGGCCCCAGCAGACGTGTCGATCAACAGTGGGTGAGTCATGATTCCGGTCGGTGAGAAGGAGATACGCGGATCCTTCGTCAACTGCTCCAAGGGGGAGGCACGCAGGATCAACCTGCCCAGGAGCCTGCCGGAGACCCCCTGGGCCGACCTTGACTTCCTGGGCTGGCTCGACCCCGGCGCGCCCGACCGCGGCTACCTGGTCGCCGAGCGGCACGGCGAGCTCGTCGGTGTCACCCTGCGCCTCAGCCGGGAGGTGCGCAGGAGCTATGCCAAGAGCACGGTCTGCTCGATCTGCGTGACACCGCACGCCGGCACCGGGATCTCCCTGTTCGTCGCGCCCAGGGTCGGCGCCGCGGGCCGCCAGGGCAACACGGTCGGCACCTACATGTGCGCCGACCTGGCCTGCTCCCTCTACGTGCGGGACATGAAGAAGACGGAGCTCGGCGTGCGGTTCGAGACGCTCAGCAACGAGGAGCGGATCATGCGAGTCGTCGTCAACCTGGAGAGCTTCCTGGACAAGGTCTTCGACGGCGACCTGAGCTCGGGCGCGGCCTGAGCCGTACCCGCCCGGAACCACAGCCGCCCGGAGCCGCGATCGCGGCTCCGGGCGGTCCTGTCACCAGGCGACCGGCAGGGACGTCAGGCCGTACACGACGCTGAAAGAGCGGAAGTGCGCCTCGGGCTCGACCACGCGTAGCTCGGGGAAGCGCCCGAGCAGTGCGGGGAAGGCGATGCGCATCTCCATCCGGGCCAGCGGTGCGCCCAGGCAGTGGTGCACGCCGTGGCCGAAGGCCAGGTGGCCGGGCGCGCCCCGGGTGATGTCCAGCGTCTCGGGGTCGGGCAGGAACCCGGCGTCGCGGTTGGCGGCGGGCAGCGCGCAGACCACCAGCTCGCCGGGCCCGATGACCTGGCCGGCGATCTCGACCTCCGTGGTGGTCACCTTGGCGGTGCCGGAGTGGACGATGCTGAGCCAGCGCAGCAGCTCTTCCACCGTCGCGTCGATGCGCTCGGGCTCCTTCCGCAGCAGCTCCAGCTGGTCGGGATGGCGGAGCAGGGCCAGGGTGCCCAGTCCGAGCATGTTGGAGGTGGTCTCGTGTCCGGCCAGCAGCAGCAGGGTGCCGATGCCGACGAGCTCGTGCACCGTCAGGTCGTCGCCGTGCTCGCGCACCAGCGTGCCGAGCAGTTCCTCCCCGGGGTCGACCCGGGCGCGGGCGACCAGTTCGCCGATGTAGGCGCGCGACTCCAGCTGCGCCGTCAGACGCTCCTCGAAGGGCGCCCCCACATCGAGCATCTTGCTGCTTGTGCGCTGGAAGTCCTCCCGGTCGGCGTACGGCACCCCCAGCAACTCGCAGATCACCAGTGAGGGGATCGGCAGCGCGAACGACGACACCAGGTCGGCCGGGGACCCGGCGCGTTCCATCGCGTCCAGGTGCTCCTCGACGATGCGGGTGATCCGCGGCTCCAGCCGGCGCATCCGGCGGATGGTGAACTCCGGCGTCAGCACCCGGCGCAGCCGGGTGTGCTCGGGAGGATCGAGGGCGAGCATGTTGCCCGCGCGCAGCGCCGCGATCTCCTCCTTGCTCATCTTCGTGTCGGACGGTACGAAGTCGATCCCCACGGCGTTGCTGAACCGTTCGGGGTCGCTCAGCACCGTCCGTACGTCCGCGTAGCGGGTCACCAACCAGGCATCGACGCCGAAGGGTGTGCCGGTGCGCCCGATCCCCTCCCCGTCCCGCAGCGCTCCCAGTTCCGGATCCGGGTCGAACCCTGCTCGCCGCATGTACAGCGGAGGCGTCGGAGTCTCGCTCATGTAGCTCCCTTGCTGACCGGCCGTCCTGACTGTTCCGAAAAAACGATAACCAGCCGTCGCCTCCCCGCAAGGGATCCCGGCGGGCGCGATATCGCCCACCGCGCTGACCTGCGCGCGCCTCGGAACCCCGGCGTTATGAGGGCGACACCGACGTTCCTGCCGGACCGACCGAAAAGACCAGCGGGCAGGCTGCCACCGGCATGGCGGAGCCGGCCGCGGTGACGATGCTCCGCGCACTCGTATTCGATCTAGCATGACGGTCTGGCCCCGGTACGGTGATCCGTTCGAGGGGCATCCACCTGTTCACGGCGTCCCGGGTGATGACCGCGGTCATCGCGCCGGCTCGGTGATGTGAGAGGGCGGCAGGACGATGGACACCAAGGGATGGGCGGTCAGCGTCCCCTCGGGGTATCGCGTCGGTGACTGGCGGGTCGGCAGGCCCGTCGCCACGGGGAGCTGGGCGAGCGTCTACCGGGGAACGCGAGACGGGAGAGAGGCGGCGCTGAAGTTCCTGCCCACCGGCACGCTCACCCGGCGGCAGTTGCGGCACCTGCGGGACATGACGGAGCGGGAGTTACGCCTGCACGACAGGCTCCGGCACCCCCGGCTGATCCGGCTGCGGGAGACGCTCGTCGTCGACGATGCCGGGAACTCCGAACTCGACGGCGCGTGCGTTCTGGTGATGGACCTGGCGGAACGGTCACTGGCCGATCTGATCGGGGAGGGGGCTCCGGTTCCCGGCGCGCCGAGGCTGATCGCCGAGATCTGCGAGGGGCTCGCGCACATGCACGCCGAGAGGTGGGTGCATGGAGACCTCAAACCCAACAACGTGCTCGTGATGGCCGACGGCTCGGTACGGCTCGCCGACTTCGGCCTGGCCACCGAGATGGACGGGACGCACGGCTACCTTCCCCCGATGGGCTCGGTGGACCACGTGCCCCCCGAGCGCTGGGGGGAGCCGCTGAGCGAGAAGGGGCACGCGGTGCGGGCCTCGGCCGACATCTGGGCGCTGGGCGTGACGGCGTGCCAGCTGCTCACCGGCCACCTTCCCTTCAGCGCCCCCACCGCTCGCGCGCGCTATGTGGCCGCCGTCGAGTACGCGGCGGGCGAGTCCCCCCTGTCGCTTCCGGTCTCGCTGCCCGAGGCCTGGCGCTCCTGGGTCAGCGACTGCCTGGACCCCAACCCGAGGTCCAGGCCCAGCGCGGTCCGCCAGCTCTACCGCGCGCGACTGCTGGCCGGCACCTTGAGGGGGTCGCCCCGGCGAACGGGCCGCCAGGTGGCGAAGACCATGGCCTCGGCGGTTCTCGTGCTGGCGGGTGTCTCGGGGGCGGGGATGGTCGACTCGCGGGTGGCCGACCCGTTCGGGCGGTGGTTGCGCTCCGGCTCCGACATCCCCCGGGAGTATCGCGCGCTGATCGTCGAAGCCGGCACGATGTGCGCGGACCCAGGCCTGAGCCCGGCACTGGTCGCCGGAATGCTGAAGGCGGAGAGCAACTTCGACGCGAACCTGTTCGACACGGCCAAGGACGAGTACGGCCTCGCGCGCTGGACGCCGTCGGTGCTCCAGTACTACCTGCCGTTCGACCGCCGGGGCACCGTCCTCACCCCGCCCCTCTCGCCCGAGGACACCATCCCCGCCGTCGGCCGCTACCTGTGCATGCGGTTGCCGCTGCTGGCCGGGGTGCCCGGAGACCCCGGGCTGCTGGGCGCGGTGGCGTTCCGCTCCTCCGACGACGTGGTCCGCCAGGAGGGTGGGATTCCCGCGCGCTTCCAGGCCTACGCCGACCTGGTACGGCGACACCGGGCCGCCTACGAGCCGTGATACACCCGTTGCATGGTCCCCGAGGGCGATGACCACTTCACGCTGGTCGACCCCGACGGCGAGGGTGGTCCACCGGGCCACCCTCGACAGGGTGTGATCAGCTGTCCAGCCGCTTCAGATGCTCCTCCCGCACCAGGTCGAAGCGGAGCGCCACGGAGACCAGCGCGGCGCGCTGCCAGTCGGCCTTGCGCGAGCCCGACGGCGGCTTGACGCGCAGTTTCGTACGCGCCAGATAGTCGATGTGGAAGTTGACCGCGGCCCGGGTCAGTTCCGCGCCGCCGGGAACGTCGCGCAGCCGCTCCAGGATCTCCGGCACCGTCGGGATGACCGGGGACGAGCCGTCGCGCAGCCGCGGCTCGCAGAGCGCGATCAGCACGAGAAAGTACTTCGCCGTCTCGTCCACGGGGAAACCGGAGACGGTCGGCTCGCCGACCGCCGCGCTCTCGGGCGCGTCGGGGTCGATGAAGCTGTGCTGCGAGGCGAAGACCAGGAAGGAGCAGGCGCCACCCGCCACCGGGAGCACCACGCGGGCGAACTCGAACGGCACGGGCGCCGCCACCCGCCGCGGAGCCACCTTGAGGAACTCCCCGCCGCCCTCCGGGTTCTCCACGACCAGGGTGGCGTCACGGCTGAGGTTGGTGAGCAGCCAGTAGTCGTCCACGGCCCGGATGATCCCGGCCCGCCGGGAGATCCCCGGATGGTCCAGCGGGAAGTCGACCGGGGCGCTCTCCGTTCCGCGGCCGAAGGTGACCTCGCGACCCGGAGGAAGCTCGATGACGACCGCTCCGTCGTCGGGGGCCTCGGCCTGCAAGAGGATCGTTCGCATCTGTTCTGCCCCCTAGCACCCTGGAATCTTCCAGGTTCCCGGAACATCAGCCTATGTCGAACGATGTCGCTCGGCGCCGTCGCCCGCCGCCCCTGACCGGCGGTCTCAGGAGGCTCGTACCCTTTTTTCGAGGAAGCAGGTAACAACCGAGGGTCCCCGGCCACTTCCCGGTGTCAGAAGAACACATCCGGGACGAAGGGGGCGGGGCGGTGACGGACGACTCGCAGAGATTCACCGACATGTACGACGAGTGCCGGCAGCGCGTCTGGGCCTACGTGGTCAGCCGCGCGGGACGGCAGGTCGCGGACGAGGTGGTGAGCGAGACGTTCGCGATCGCCTGGCGGCGGCTGGATGACGTGCCGGAGCCGGCGCTGCCATGGCTCCTCGGGGTGGCCCGCAACGTGCTGCGCGACAACATCCGGGCGGAGATCCGGCGGGACGCGCTCAGCGCCGAGTTGCGGGCCTGGACCGAGGACGACGTCGCGGAGCAGGTCACCGAACGGCTCAGCGTGCTCAGGGCGCTGACCGGGCTGTCGGAGGACGATCGGGAGATCCTGATCCTGACCGCCTGGCAGGGGCTCTCCCCCCGCGACGCGGCCCAGGTCGTCGGCTGCTCTCCGACCACCTTCCGAGTGCGGCTGCACCGCGCTCGCCGGCGGCTCAAACAGCGGATGGACACCGCCGTGAGTCCCGAGCCCCGGATGAGGAACCTCAGCGAGGAGTGGTCATGAACCCCATCGATCAGCTGCGGGCCGCACGCCCCGCGCACCTGGACGACACCCCGGTCGACCCGCGCACCAGGGCCGCCGAGCTCTCCCGTGCCATGGCACGACCCCGGCCGACCCCGGCCAGGCGCAGGATCGTACGCCCGGTGTGGGGTCTCGGCCTCGCCGGAGCCGCCGCGGCCGTGACCGCGGTCGCCGTCACGATCTCCGCGACCGGCGGTACGGCGCCGCGCGCGCCCTCCGCCCAGGTGATCTCGAGCCCGGCGACCACCACCCCGCGCATCGAGCTCTCCGGGCGATCCATCCTGCTCGCCGCCGCCCACGGGGCGGCCCGCCAGCCGGATGTGACCGGTGCCTACTGGCACACCGTGTCGGTGAGCCGGAACCTGTTCGAGGCGGCCGACGGGGACTACACCGTCGTGGACCGGCAGCGGAACGAGGTATGGACCCCGTCGGCGACCGGCGGGGAGCAGTGGAGCCGGACGCGCTCCCTCGGCGCGGAACCCGCGGGTCCGGACGACAGGGCGGCCTGGGAGCGGGCCGGTTCCCCGGCCGAGATCCAGGTCAGATCCCCCAAGGGGGGCGACAATCCGAAATTCGGCGATCTCACCCTGTCGACCGAGCCGGGAGCGGCGCAGGACGGCCACGCCCCCCTCGTCGACGGGGACAAGGTGTTCTGGCTGGGCCGCAACGTCACCATGAAGGACCTGCGCGGCCTGCCGAAGGACCCGGACAGGCTCAAGGCGTGGCTGCTGCGCTCGTACGGGGGGCACGGCACCGAGTCGGACGCCCCGATGTCGTCGGACGCCTGGCTGTTCGCCGTCACGGTCGGGCTGATCACCGACATGCCGGTCACCCCGCAGGTGCGCGGTGCCGCCTTCCGGATGCTCGCCGACCTGGAGAGCATCGAGGTCGTCCGTGACGTCGTCGACGCGGAGGGCCGTACCGGCAGCGCCGTCGCCATCGAGGAACGGGCCAGGGCGAAGGCGGACGCCAAGGGCGGCGAGGGGATCCTGCGGAACCGCCTGATCTTCGACGAGGTGACCGGGCGGGCACTGGCCAGGGACAGCGTCGTGGTGCGGCCGGGCGGCCTGCAGGCCGGATTCGCGCCGGGCACCGTGTGGAACTCCGAGACCGTCCTCGAAGCCGGCTGGACCGACGAGAAACCCGCCTCCTGACTCCCGGAGGACTCGCCGTACGCCCGGGGCGTACGGCGAGTCCTCCGGGCGAGGCGCCGGACCTTCCCAGCCGCTCGGAGAGCGGTACGGATTCGGCGTTCCGCTCTGCCTGCGGCCCGGCGCGCCGCGCGCGGTGGCAGGCTGAACCGTGTTCGACGTGGATCCGAGCGGGCGGGAGCCGGGATGGGTACGGAGGAACGGATCGAACGGGCCGGGTTGTTCCACGAGCGCGCGATCTTCGGCGGCGAGGCCGACGCGCTGGTGATGGCCGAGCGGGAACTGGACGCGGTCGAGGCCGACCTGGCTCTGGCCCGCGGCAAGGTGGCGCAAGCGCGTTCCCTCGCGGAGGGAGACGAGGACCCGCAAGGGCTACCGCTCTTGGAGCGCGCGGCACGGCTCTACCGGACGCTCGGCGACTCGCGCGGCGAAGGCGAGGCGCTGCTCTGGACCGCCCTCTTCCATCAGGTGGTCCGCCGCGACGACGACACCGCGGTGCCGATCCTCGAACGCTCGTACGAGCTGGCGACGCGGGTCGGCGACAGGATGACGATGTCCTACGCGCTCCGGCACCTGGGCGTCGCCGAACACACCGCGGGCCGGTTGGAGGTGGCGCGGGAGCGCCTGGAGGAGTCGGTACGGCTCCGCCGGGAGCTCGGCTTCCTGCCCGGTGTCGCCGCGAATCTGGTCGGGTTGTGCTACATCGCCCTCGCGCAGGGCCGCCGCGACGACGCGCTCGCCCTGGTCGAGGAGGCGGGCGCGCTCGCCGAGGCGAGTGGCGCGAAGGCCATCCTGCGCCAGGCCGAGGAGGCACGCGGGCAACTGTAGGTCGTCTCGCCGGACCCTGGGCATCGCCCGGTGCCGCTCCGGGACCGGCTGACCATAGGCGGTCTTGGGTTCCGGCGATCCCAAGACCGCATAACCTCCCATCGCCTCACATTCCCAGCGGTTGATCCCAAGTGGCCAACCCGCACCAGGTCCGGCCGCCTCCACGTTCGGACCCTCGTTGATCTCCTGGTTACTTGTGGGGCCGGTGACAGCGGCCCGAGCGGTGGCGGTGTTCACCAGATATATTCGCTATATTTAGTAAATGGTGAATATGTCGTCGACGCTCTCGCTGCGGGGATGTGCCCTGCACTACGCCGACAGCGGTGGCGACGGTGTGCCGCTGGTGTTCTCGCACGGAGCCGGGGCCGATCACGCGATGTTCGACGCCCAGAGCGAGCGGCTGCGCGCCCGGGGATACCGGGTCGTCACCTGGGACATGCGCGGCCACGGCCGCTCCCGCCCGACCGGCGTTCCGTTCACCGCCGAGCAGGCGATCGCGGATCTGTGCGCGCTCATCGAGCACCTCGCGCTCGACCGGCCGGTGCTCGTGGGACAGTCCCTCGGCGGCAATCTCGGCCAGGCGATCGTCCGGCGCTGTCCGGACCTCGCCCGGGCGCTGATCGTCATCGGCTCGACGTGGAACACCGGGCCGCTGTCCCGGACGGAGCGCCTGCTGCTGAAGCTGGCCGCGCCGAGCCTGGCGATGATTCCGGCCGGGCGCCTTCCCGGTGTGATGGCCGACGCCTCCGCGGTGACGGAAAGCGCGCGGGCGGATGTGCGGCGGGCGTTCTCCCTGCTGTCGAAGCGGGAGTTCGTCCAGGTGTGGCGGGCGGCCGTCGAGCTCCTCGACGCCGACCCCGGCTACCGTACGCCGGTACCGCTGTGCCTGATCCGCGGCGAGCGAGACCGCACCGGCAACATCGCCTCGGCCATGCCCAGGTGGGCCGCGGCGGAAGGCGTCCAGGAGGTGGTCATCCCCGGCGCGGGACACATCGCCAACCAGGACGACCCGCACGCGGTGAACGCGGCGATCGAGGCGTTCCTGGATACGATCTCGGAGTGGGCACAGCGGTGAGTGAGAGCAGGCGTAGCGCGTTCATCACCTCGGTGGGCGACCTGCTGGCCTCATGGAACCTCCCGCACGCGACCGGCCGGGTCTACGGGCTGCTGCTGATGACCGAGGAGCCGATCTCTCTCGACGCGATCGCCGCCGAACTCGACCTGAGCAAGGGCGCGGTGAGCACCGCGGTGCGGCAGCTGAACTCCTGGGGACTCGCCAAGGTGATCCCGCAGTCCGGCAGCCGCAGGCTCCTGGTGGAGGCCACCGGAGGGATCGAGTCACTGCTGGAGGCCAGCCACGCGCGGGCCAGAACCCTGATCGCAGCCCTGCGCGACGGCGAGGCCCTGCTGAGTCCGGGCCCCGCACAGGAGCGGCTCCAGGACGTGATCGGGCTGTTCGCCGGCTATGTCGACGTCGGCAGCCAGTTGCTCGACAGACACCGCCGCTAGGCCCTGTCCTGCGGATCTTTTGCCTACCGCGGTCGGTCAGGCGGCGCCTCGCCGCGTTGTCGTCGGTCACCGCAGCACGCTGCGGCTCCCTCCTCCGCCTTGCGAGACACCACCTGACCGATCCTCGCCACGGCAAGATCCGCAGGACAGGACCTAGCCGTCTTGCCTGCCTGGCCGGTGGGCCGCCTCGGGTGGTCAACGCCGCACCGGCGGAATCGGCGTGCCGAACGACCGGGTCAGGTTCGCCGACGTCAACGGCGAAGGCCGGGCCGGCCACCTGGTGGTCGCCGGGAACCCGGCGATGAACGCCTGACCGAACAGGGCCGGGGGTGATCTCGGGCGGGTGCGGGAGCCCGGTAGAGATTCATGGACACCGCACCGGGCACGCCCGGCCTCCGGTGCGAGCCGCTCCGCGGGCACGGGGCCCGCGGAGCGGCGGCACGTTCCACGTTCGCGTCAGCCGACGCGCTGGTCGAGCCCCCAGCGACGCCGCAGAGCGTTGTCGGCCGCGCCGAAACACATGTCCACGACGATGCCGATGATCAAAATCACGATCATCGTCGCGAGGAGGCCGGGTGCGTCGGAGAGCTCCCGGGCGTTGTCGAGCTGTTCGCCGATCGACGCCTGGTGGGCGATGATCACGAGAAGCTCGCCCGCCATCAGGGACCGCCACGCGAACGCCCAGCCCTGCTTGAGCCCCGACAGGAACGACGGCAGCGACGCGGGCAGGATGACGTGCCGGTAGAGCGCCAGGCGTCGCAGGCCGAGGATGTGCCCGGCACGGAGCAGGATCGGCGGGGTGTAGTCCACGCCGGCGATGAGCCCGTTGGCGATCGACGGCGCCGCCCCGAGGACGACCACGAACATGATCGCGCTCTCGCTGAGTTTGAAGAACAGGATCGCCAGCGGGAACCACGCGATGGAGGGCATGGTCTGCAGGCCCGTGATCAGGGAGCCGAGCGCCGCCCGCAGGGGCCGGACCCGTGACACGGCCGCGCCGACCACGAGCCCGACCAGCACCGCGATCGCGAACCCGGTGATCGCGCGGCGCATCGTCACGCCCAGGGCCTCGTAGAACTCGGCCTCACCGAGGCGGTTCCACAGATCCTCAAGGACGGTCACCGGGCCGGGAAGGACGTACTCCGGGCGCCACCCGCTGAGCACGACCAGCTCCCAGACGGCGAGGACGAGGACGATCGCCGAGATCATCGGCCAGCTTCTGGCCCAGACCCTTGAGGCCAGGCTCTGCCGTTCCCGGTTGGACAGCTCCAGCGCGTCCAGACCGGCGATGTGCTGGGAAAGATCAGTAGTCATTGGGCACCCGCTACTTCTCGATCCCGGCGCCGACGGGCGGCTGCGCCGCCGGCTTGGCGTGGCGCAGCACCTCCTGGCGCAGCCTGTCGGTGATGGTGGAGGCCAGTTCGGCCACTTCACCGGAGTCGGTACGGCGCGGCCGCGACAGCGTCACCGGGAAGTCCTCGATCACCTTGCCGGGCCTGCTGCTCAGCAGGACGACCCGGTCGCCGAGCCGTACGGCCTCGCGCACGTTGTGGGTGACGAACAGGACGGACAGCTCCCGCTCCCGCCAGATCCGCTCCAGCTCGTCGTGGAGCAGGTCACGGGTCATCGCGTCGAGGGCGCCGAAGGGCTCGTCCATGAGGAGCACGTCGGCGTCCTGGGCGAGGGCCCTGGCGAGCGCGACCCGCTGGCGCATGCCACCGGACAGCTCGTGCGGGCGCTTGTCGCCGAAGCCACCGAGATGGACGATCTCCAGGAACTCCATCGCCCGCGCGCGGCGCTCCTTCTTCGTGGTGTTCTTACCCGAGCTCGTCACCCGGAGCGCCAGCTCGATGTTCCCCGAGACGGTGAGCCAGGGGAACAGGGCCGGCTCCTGGAACATCATCGCGATGCGGGCGTCCCTGGTGTCGATCTCTCCGGCGGTGGGGCGGTCCAGGCCGGCGACGAGGTTGAGCAACGTGCTCTTGCCGCAGCCGGACGCGCCCAGCAGACAGACGAATTCGCCCCTGTCCACCGAGAGCGTGACCTGGTCCAGGGCCAGGAGCTCCCTGCCGTACACCTTGGAAACCGCGTCCAGCCGGACCGCGGGCTCGTGCCCGTCGGTCCGGCCGGGGCGCAGCTCCTGTATCGGAGCTGTCACTTCGCCTCCCTGACCAGCGGCTCGCCGGCCCGTGACCGGAGGCGCCGCTTCGACTCTGCTGTTCTGTGCCGCCTGCTCGGGTCGATCACTTGTCGCTCACCGCAGGCTGGCTCTTGGCCGCCAGGACCTCGTTGAGGATGGTGAGGTCGTAGATGCCGTTCAGGTCCACCGGGTCGAGCAGGCCGACCTTCTGGGCGTGGTCGGCGCTGCCGACGAGGGAGGACGCGATCGGGTCGTTGGTGAAGGTGATGTTGCCGAAGGCGCTGTCCAGGACCGCCGGCGCGACGGGCTTGCCGGTCAGCTCCTTCAGCTCCGCGTTGACCGCCTCCTTGGCGCCCGTCGGGTCCGACTGGATGAAGGCGTTGGACTCGACGTGCGCCTCGATCAGCTTCTTCACCAGGTCGGGGTGGTCCTTGAGGAACTGCTGCCGCACGATCAGGTGCGTGATCACGAACTGCTTGTTCGGCCAGAGGTCGGCCTCGGTGAGCAGGATCTTGCCCTTGCTCTCCTGGACCAGGCGGCTCGCGAAGGGCTCGGGCACCCAGGCGCCGTCGATGTCGCCGGTGGCGAAGGTCTGCAGGGTCTGGGCGTTCTCCTGGGGGAGGATCGACACCTCGCCGCCGCCCTTGGTGTCGGTCTCGATTCCCTTCTCCTTGAGCCAGTAGCGCAGCGCGACGTCCTGGGTGTTGCCGAGCTGAGGCGTGGCGATCTTCTTGCCCTTGAGGTCCTCGACGCCGTTGATCTCGGGCTTGACCACGAGGAACACGCCGCCGGACGCCGCACCTGCGACGATCTTGATGGCTTCGCCCTTGGACTTCGACCAGGCGTTGATGGCCGGGTTCGGCCCGATGTAGGTCGCGTCGATGGCGTCGGAGAAGATCGCCTCGGTCGCGGCCGGTCCGGCGTTGAAGGTGGAGACCTTCAGCGTCGCGTCGCTGCCGAGTGCCTTGGCGAAAAAGCCCTTCTGTACCCCGACCAGGGCCGTGGAGTGCGTGATGTTCGGGAAGAAACCGAGACGGACCTCGGTCGTCGTCTTCGCCGTGTCGCCGCCGGAGGACCCCCCGCCTCCTCCGCAGGCCGCCGCGAGGGCTGTCACCGTGACCGCGGCCAGTGCCACTGCCATCCCCCGGAGCCTGCGAACCCTCATTGACTACTCCTTAATTCCTACTTAATAAGTCGGTTAAGTGCATAAAATGGCAAATGGAGCCTCCTGTCAAGCGGCGGTGACCGCATGGGTGCGAGTCGTTACCAGTTCGTGTTTCTCGGTGCGACGCCGCCGACGGGACCGTACGGCCGGCCCGCACACATTCAGCGGCAAAGAGCCGTGTCGATCCCTGGACTTGAGGGGTGAATGCCGCCGAGCCGACACCTCGGCACCCCGACACGCGATAACTTCTTGGAACGCATCCCGCATGCGCCCGAGGAAGCCAACGGACAGGACCCAAGATGCGCGTTTCCGTGATCGGATGCGGTCACCTCGGTGCTCCGCACGCCGTCGCGATGGCCGAGATCGGCCATGAGGTGATCGGTGTCGAGTCGGATCCCGACAGGTGCCGAGCCCTGGGCAACGGCATCGCCCCCTTTTTCGAGGAGGGCTTCGAGGACCTCCTGGTCCGGCACACCTCCTCCGGCCGGCTCCGCTTCACCACCGACCTGGGGGAGGCCGCGGACTTCGCCGACCTGCACTTCATCACGGTCGGCACCCCGCTGCGCGAAGACGGCCATGGCTACGACATGACCCAGGTGATCGACGCGATGCGGTCGCTGGTCCCGCTGCTGAGCAGGCCGGCCACGATCGTCGGCAAGAGCACGGTGATGGTCGGCACCGTCGAACGGCTCCAGAAGATCATCGACGCTGACGCGCGGGTCTCCGGTGTGGAGCTGGTCTGGAATCCGGAGTTCCTGCGCGAGGGTCATGCCGTGCGGGACTCCCTGTTCCCCGACCGGGTCGTGGTCGGCCTGACCTCCCGGCAGGCCCGCGAGGCGGTCGAGGAGGTGTACGCGCCGATCCTCGACCACGGGGTGGGGTTGATCCTCACGGACCCGCCCACGGCAGAGGTGATCAAGTCGGCCGCGAACGCGTTCCTGACCACCAAGATCTCGTTCATCAACGCGATAGCCGAGGTGTGCGAGTTCGTCGGAGCGGACGTGAACACGGTCGCCCACGCGATCGGCGTCGACAAGCGGATCGGGCACGACGGGATGCGGCCGGGCATCGGCTACGGCGGCGGGTGCCTGCCCAAGGACGTGGCGGCCTTCACGCACCGCGTCGGCGAGCTGGGCGCGCGGAACGCGCATGGATTCCTGACGGCCGTCGAATCGATCAACGCCGACCGGGTCCCGGCGGCGGTCAGGCTGATCGAGAGGGCGCACGGCGGTTCGATCGACGGCCGTACCATCGCGTTCCTCGGCACGGCGTTCAAGGCCGGGACCAGCGATGTACGCGACTCGCCCGCCCTGCGCCTGGCCGGGAGGCTGGCCGAACGCGGCGCGACACCGGTCATCTACGACCCCGCGGCCATCGCCGCCACTCGCGAGCTGCACCCCGAATTCAGCTACGCCGACACCGCCGAGCAGGCCATCACGGACGCCGATCTCGTCGTGCTCGCCACCGAGTGGCCGGAGTTCACCGCCGACCCCAAGCTCCCCGCGGACACCGCCGACCTGGTACGTCACCGGGTGCTGGTGGACGTGCGCAACGCGGTCGAGCCGGGCCCGTGGCTCGCCGCCGGATGGGAGGTCTGGCAGCTCGGCCGCCGGCCCCAGCGTCCGTAGGCGCGGTGGCCGAGTGAAAGCGGACGTGGAAGGGCGGGAGGCGGCGGTGCCGGGCTGCCGGTGTCCCCGGATGGTGGTGGCCGACTCCCTTCGCCACCCTCGTCGCGCCGAAAGCCCCGTTCGACCCGGTACGGCTGCTGGGGGGACGACCTCACCGAGGAGACCCTGCTCAGGCTCGACCGACGTCCAGGAACGTGCGGCCGATGGCATGTCAGGCCGGTTCCGGGCCTCGTTCTGACGCGTTCAGCCGGCGACGCTCAGGTAGCGGACGCGTACGGCGTTGCGGATGGCCTTCCCGTCCTGCTCGTCGGTGTACTCGGCGACCTTGACGTAGCCGTGGTCGTCGTAGATGCGTCCCAGCTCGGGGCTGCCCGCCCAGTGGTCCAGAGCCAGTGCGGGAGCGCTGTGCGCCCTGGCGAGACGCGCGGCTTCCTCCAGCAGGGCCGAACCGACGCCGCGGCCGTCGGGGCCGCGGTCGGTCATCACGGTGTGGATGAACATCGATCCGTCGGGCACCACGGCGGCGGGGATCCGTGGCGGAATCATGGGCGCGGCGGCCAGCATTCCGACGCACCGGCCGTCCCGCTCGACCAGGGTGATGACGCCCTGGCGCGTCCAGTCGGAGACTCGGTCGGGAAAGCCCGGGATTCGGGAGAACGGTACCGTTCCCCATTGCTCCGGGCGGCCCTGGGTGATGAGCCATGCGTGGACGGAGTCCATCAGGGACAGCAGGGCTGGAACGTCATCGGTCGTCGCCGACCGCGGCTGGACGGAAGGACGTGGCATCGGGGTCTCCCGGAGGGTTAGACTTCACGCGACCCAATTAATTCAACTTTCTAAGGGTTAGATTGTCAAAGCAAAATAAGGTCCATGCCGTGACCAGGGCAGTTCAGGAGCTCCAGGACGCCACCGATCTCATTGACGAGCTGGCGGCCCGGCGCCTCGGCGTCAACCGCACCGACCTGAGGTGCCTGAGCCGGTTGACCGCCCGCGGCCCGCTCACCGCAAGCGAGCTGGCGGCCGCCGCCGGTCTCACCGGGGGTGCCGCCACCACCGCGATCGACCGGCTGGAGCGGGCCGGCCTGGCCACGCGGATCCGCGACGCGGCGGACCGGCGCCGGGTCCTGGTGAACCTGACCGAACAGGGGCAGAGAGCCGTGCGGGAGGTCTGGGGGCCGATCGTGACCGAGGCGCAGACCGAACTCCTCCGGTTCAGCACCGCCGAACTCGACACCATCGAGACGTTCCTGCGCCGGGCGCTGCACAACCAGGTCCGGCACGCCGACCGCCTGCGCCGGCCGGTCGAACCGCCGGACTGCGGGGTCATCGCGTGAGAATCGTCTTGCCGGTGATGGTGCGCTGTTTGCCGCCGCTGGATCGCTCGTAGGCGAACGGTGCTTCCAAACCCCGCCACATCACCACTGATGTGGCGGAAAGCGATCGCGTTCCTACTCGTCCAGTAGGTAGTCGGCTTGCTGACGGCAAGTCCGCCTTACCGAAAGACAGACAGCGTCTCGGTTTGTCACGCCTCGGCGCCGGGGATCCGCAACCCGAGGAATCTCGCCTGAGCTGTCACAGGCCGGAGGGCTGTCCTGTCTTAGCTGGCGATCGGATGGCGACGGACGCCCCGGCGGACAGGAAGGTTTGTCATGAAGATCGCGGTAATCGGCGGTACCGGTCTGATCGGGTCGAAGCTCGTGACGAAGCTCGGCGAGCACGGCCACGAGGCGGTGGCGGCAGCACCGAGCACCGGCGTCAACACCCTTACCGGCGAAGGGCTCGCCGAGGCCCTGACCGGCGCGCAGGTGGTGATCGACGTGTCGAACTCCCCGTCCTTCGAGGACACCGCGGTACTGAAGTTCTTCGAGACCTCCACCCGCAACCTGCTCGCCGCGGAGGCGGCGGCAGGCGTCGGCCACCACGTCGCGCTGTCGGTGGTGGGGACCGAGCGGCTGCCCGAGAGTGGCTACTTCCGGGCGAAGATCGCTCAGGAGAAGCTGATCGAGAACTCGTCGATCCCGTACTCGATCGTGCACGCGACGCAGTTCTTCGAGTTCGTCCGGAGCATCGCCGACGCGGCCACCGACGGCGGTACGGTCCGGATGGCACCCGTGCTCTTCCAGCCCATCGCGGGCGACGAGGTCGCCCAGGCGGTCGGCAGGATCTCGGTGGGGTCGCCGGTGAACGGGAGGGTCGAGGTCGCCGGGCCCGAGCGGTTCCGGATGGACGAGTTCTTCCGGGACGCCCTGGCGGCCTGGGACGATCCGCGTGAGGTGGTCACCGACTCGCACGCGCGCTACTTCGGAGCCGAGCTGGGCGAGGGGACCCTGGTGCCGGCCGGTGACGCGATTCTCGGCGAGACACGGTACGGCGACTGGCCGGGCCGGACCACGGCCGGGAGGTAGCGCCCCCCCCGCCGGGCATCGCGACGTCGTCGCGGTCGCCGAGGGCGCGGACCGTCAGCCGCCCCTGGCCGCTCCGCCGGATGAGATCTCCCGGGGTTGTCACAAACCACCCGCCTGTCCTGTCATAGCTGCTCGGCGAGCGGTTTGAAGGCGGCCAGAGTGCGGGACACGGGCGAGACAGGGGGATGACGGTGGCGGATACCGTGTCGGCGAACGAATCCGGTGGGCCGGAAGATCTTGAACAGGCCGCAGTGATCTTCGCGGGCCTGCGGCCGCGCCTGTTCGGGATCGCGTACCGGATGCTGGGCAGCGTCACCGAAGCCGAGGACCTGGTGCAGGACGTCTGGCTGCGCTGGCAGACCTGTGATCGCAGTACGGTGGCCAACCCGGCCGCGTTCCTGGCGACGGCGACCACGCGGCTGGCCATCAACGTCGCCCAGTCCGCGCGGGTCCGCCGCGAGACCTACATCGGCCCGTGGCTTCCCGAACCCGTCGACACCAGTGCGGATCCGCACCTCGGCGCCGAGCGGGGCGAGGCCCTGGGGTTCGCGGTCCTGCTTCTCCTGGAGAGGCTCTCGCCCAACGAACGCGCGGCATACGTGCTGCGGGAGGCGTTCGACTACCCGTACCGGGAGATCGCCGACATCATCCAGCTCAGCGAGGCGGCGGTCCGTCAGCTGGTCAGCAGGGCCCGCAAGCACGTGGTCGCCGAGCGTCGCGCGCCGGTGACCGGAGCCGAGCAACGGAGGCTGCTGACAGCCTTCGTCGCCGCCGCCCGCTCCGGTGACCTGGCCGCGCTGGAGGAACTCTTCGCGGCGGACGTGACCAGTCACTCCGACGGCGGTGGCGTCGTCCGGGCCTCTCGCATCCCCGTGGTGGGCGCGTTCCGGGTGGCGAAGTACGTCAGGGCGTTCGCGGACCGGTTCTGGGACGGGGTCGAGGTGGAGTGGGCGAGCGCGAACGGGCAGGCGTCCGCTCTACTGTGCCGCGACGGCGAAGTGTTCGCGGTGCTCACGGTCAACGCCTCTGCCCAGGGCATCGACCAGGTGCTGTGGATGATGAACCCGGCCAAGATCACCGCAGTGTCCGCGTCCCCCTCATCGGCACAGATCCGCCCGGGCCATGCTCGACAGGCATGATCATGTCGTGCGCCGGTTAGCGGCGGCGTGTGACACGGGAGACACCGCGGCGCTGGAGGCGGTCCTGGCCGCTGACGTGATGGTCGTGAGCGATGGCGGCGGCAAGGTGCGGGCCGCGTCGCGCCCGATCCACGGTGTGAACGAGGTCGCCCGGCTCGTCGCGGCCCTGTTGACCGGTCAACCCGGCACCATGCTGACCGCCGAGTCCGTCAACGGCCGTACCGGCCTGGTACTGCGCCTGGCCGGTCAGGCCATGGCGGTGGTCAGCGTGAGCGTCACCGGAACCGAGGTCACCGCTGTGTGGATCGTGCTGAACCCGGACAAGCTGCGGAGCTGGCACCGCCCATGACCAGCGCCCCCAACTGGACCGGACGGCCCAGGGCGACCATGTCGCTCTCGTCCACGCCCATACCGAGAGGCTGCTTTGACTCGCTCGGCGACAACGCTGCCACCGATGCGGGGCCGAATCCCTCCAGGTAGCGCTGGACCAATGTCTGCAGGTACTCGTCAGAGGTGTCTTTCCCCCAGACGTCGGCGGCGTCCTCGCTGCGACGTACGACGGCCGGGAACCGAGAACGACCACGGCCCGCCTATGGGGGCGTGCAGCAGCGGTGCGAACGACCGCAACGCCCACTGGCGGGTGGCATGGGTTCGTCGATCTGCGGCAGGTCGCCTGCGGCGAGGTCGGTCACGGAGGCGAGAGCGTCCGGCTGTTCGGTGTCATCCCAGGTGTGAAGGGATGGGATGCGGGATGGCCCTCCGCCTGTGATGAGGTCAGCGTCGGCGCTCGGGGTTCATCGCGCTGCGAAGGAGGTGAACATGTCGACGAGCGGCTGCGGTGCCCGGTCGTTGAAGACGGTCTCCAGACTCTGCGCGGACTCCCGGGCGGACTTCTCACTTCGCTCGAAGAGGGTTGCCTCATAGGCGGACAGCGCGGCCTCGGTGTTCCCCGGGTGGGCGGCGAGCGCCTGTCCCAGATCGGCACCGTCGATCAAGGCGAGGTTGGCGCCTTCACCGGCGAAGGGGGACATCAGGTGTGCGGCGTCGCCGAGCAGCGTGACGCCGGGGACGCGCTCCCAGCGGTGTCCGACGGGCAGCGCGTGGATGAGGCGGGGGATCAGCTCGCCGTCGGCGTCGGCGATCAGGTTGCGCAGGCCGGGGGCCCAGTCCGTGAAGTGGTCCGACAGCGCGGCCTTGGCGGCGTCGGTATCGGTGAAGTCGATCGTGGACAGCCAGTCCTCGGCAGCGCGCAGCGCGGCGTAGACGTGCAGGTTGCCGTCGGTCCCGCGGTGGGCGAGGAATCCCCTGTCGTCGCCGAGTGCGAAGAACATCCCGCCCCCGATCAGCTCGGCGTACTGCGGATGGCGGGTGTCGGCGTCGAGGAGGTTCAGCTCGACGAAGGAGATCCCGGTGTAGGCGGGGACGGCGTCGGAGAGCAGCGGCCGGATACGGGACCAGGCGCCGTCCGCGCCGACGAGCAGGTCGGTGGTGAAGGTGGTGCCGTCGGCGAGAGTCACCTCATGCCGTCCGGAGCCGAGCGGCCGGGCGCCGGTGACCTTGCTGTCCCAGCGGACGGTGCCCTCGGGAAGCGAATCGAGCAGGAGGTCGCGCAGGTCACCCCGGTCGATTTCGGGGCGGCCGCCCTCGCCGTCATCCGTCTCCTCCAGCAGGACATGGGCGTGCTTGTCGAGGACCCGCAGGGCTTCGCCGCCGGGGTGGACCCTGGCCCGGAACCGCTCGTGCAGTTCAGCGGCGTGCAGGGCCGCCTGGCCGGAGTCCTCGTGGATGTCGAGCATGCGGCCCTGGGCGCGCGCGTGCCGGTCGGCGTCCAGCTCGAAGACGGCGGACTCGATCCCATTCACGTGCAGGACACGGGCCAGGGGCAGGCCACTGAGTCCGGCGCCGATGACGGCTACGGGATGGTGCGTCGTGCTCATAACGGTGCCTTCGCTTTCTGAGTCGGTAGTGCACGGACACTGCGCCGGTTCAGTCCGTGGTCCGTGGGGTGGTGCGCGTGCCGTTGATGACGGCCCCGAAGATCCAGGCCAGGCGCTGCCGGGGGGTGCCGGAGACGAGGTCGGCGCCGAGTGCGGCGATGCGTGGATGCGTCTGGGCGGAGACCTCCCCCAGCGCGGCGATGAGCCCGTTGTGTTCATCCTCGGCATCGATGGCGCCGTCACGGGCGGACTGCTCGGCGGCGGTGGCGGTGGCCACCTGCAAGAGCACGTCCACCCCCCACGCGGCCTGCGCGTCGGGTACCTCGCCCTCGTGCAGCAGGGCGAGGATCGTCTCGACCAGCGTCAGGTAGTTCGGGCCGGAGGGGCGGGCGACCAGGGCGGAGTGGGCGAGGCTGGGGTGGTCGAACAGGACCCGTGTGTAGGAGAGGAGCACCTTCGCCAGCCGGTCGCGCCAATCGCCTTCGCTGCCTGCCGGGGTCAGGTCGACCGCACCGAGCAACTCTTCCAGGATCGCGGCGTGCAGTTCGGCCGTGTTGGCGACGTACACGTACAGCGAGGCGGGGCCGGTATCGAGTTCCTGGGCCAGTCGACGCATGGTGACGCGCTGCAGTCCCTCGGCTCTCATGAGGCGGACCGCGGTGGCGACGATGCCGTCGTAGGTGAGGGCGGGCTTGGCGGGCCGCTCCCGGCGGCTTCGGGGGGCAGGGGTCCGTGGGGTCATGACCGCATCGTAACGAACATGTTCGCTACGAACAAGTTCGTTCGCATCCGAGGGGCTCCCCGCCGGGCCGTGGGCGAACGGGGCGGGGCCTTCCGGGAGTCAAGAAGCCGTCCGTTCGTAACGAACGGGTTCGACAGGATGGCCGGGTGCCGTCGGCCGTGGTCGTGCAGGGTCTTGGCTCACTTCGCGGCAGATGCCGCGGGCTTGCCGCGCAGCGGTACCTCCTTGATGAACACGGCGGCGTCTGCTGCGTGCCGTGGGCGACCGCGTGCAGGTAGGCGTCCTTGGCCGATGCGGACATGCCCGAAAGGTTCACATCGGCGAGCGTGCCTTCGCCCGGACCGCCACCACCGGGTGCGTAGTGCTGGGTGGCCCATGCGAACAGGGAGCCGAAGACCGCCACACCCGGCATCGCAGCGGAAGCTCACCCTCGGTGAACAGCACGCGAACCGGCAAGGCGAGGTCTTCGTCTGGGATAAGAGCGGTCAGCGGGCCGCCGGGGTGGTGGCCGCATGTGCTCGGCCGGAGCCGTGGGGCGGTTGAGTGTGTCGTGTCAGGTTCGAGGTGATGTTTCAGGGGCGACGAGTTCGACCTCGAATCCGTCGGCGTCCTCCAGGTAGGCGGCGTAGTGCCGCTCGCCGCCGGCATGGGGATGGCGTTCCGGGAACAGCAGGGTCCAGCCGTGCCGCGGTGCCCGCTCGACCAGGGCGTCGACCATGGCCCGGCTCTCGACGTGGAAGGCGAGATGGTTCAGGCCGGGGCGGCGCCGGTCGTGTTCGTCCGCGCTGAGAGCGGGCGACTGCTCAAGGACCAGATAGGTGGAGCCGAGCCGCCAGCTACGCCCGTCGGCCCAGTTCTGGAAGAGGGTGTAGCCCAGCTCGCCCAGCAGCCACCCCCAGCCGGCGACGGCCCGTGGCAGGTCTGGCACCCAGAGCTCGACATGGTGCAGCGTTCCGGTGGTCGCCTTGCTCATCCCGCGATCCCCTTCCGTGCGTCCGACCAGGATGCCGCACTCGAACCGGGCTCCGGCCCGACTACCGTTCGGCACCGGGAAGCTACGATGAAAGGCGTGACCCGGCAGGAGATGGGACGGCGAGCTACCGGCGCCGAGCCGCGATAGAAGAGGCGACACCGCCTCACCGTGCTCGGCCTCGCCCGTCCACCGGTCACCCATCTCACGCCCAGGGCCTCTCCTTGTCACCAGACACCTCCCATGACCCGTTTCCGCCGGGACGTACAGCCGTACGTCCGTCCTGGGATCGGACCCCCACCCGGTTGCGCTCTTTCCTGGCCGCGCACCTCGGCGTGCCCGTTGTCGCCGCTCAGGTTCAGGGGGGCGGTTTCACCCCTGGCATCGCGGTGCGCCTCGACCTCGGCGGGGAGTGGGTGTTCGTCAAGGCCATCCCCGTCGGGCACCCGCTGGCCGCCAAGTACCGGACCGAGGCGGCGACCGCCGTGCGGCTTCCGCGACAGGTGCCGGCGCCGAGGCTGCGCTGGCACGGTGACCAGGCAGGCTGGGTAGTCCTGATCTTCGACGATGTCGCGGGGACCCACCCTGATCTTTCCCCTGGCTCGCCCGACATCGGCATCACGGTCGCCGCGCTGTCGGCGATGACCGAGATCCTCACTCCCACTCCTGCGGGTGATCTGCCATCGACCTCCGCCACCCGCGGGCGGTGGTTGCGCGGCTGGGCGGAGCTGTCCCAGTCGCTTCCCGATGACCTCGGAGACTGGGAGCGCCGTCATCTCCCCGTACTGGCCGACCTGGAGTCCCGATGGTTGGGCGGCGCGGACGGCAGCACACTGGTGCACGGCGACATCCGCCCTGACAACCTGCTCATCACCTCAGCGGGGACCGTGATGGTCGTCGATTGGGCACAACCCGGCAACGGAGCAGCCTGGCAGGACATCACCGACCTCATCCCCCATCTCATCATGGCGGGCCACACCCCCCAAGCCGCGGAGACGACCCTGACCGGTGTCCCGGCGTGGGAGGCCGTCCCGCCCGATGTGATCACCGGCTATGCGGCGGCCTACGCCGGGTACTGGACCCGCATGGCCCGCCGTCCCGATCCTCCGGGTGTGCCCCACCTGCGGGCCTACCAGCGACGGGCCAGCCAGGCCGCACTCGCCTGGACGAAGTACCGCACCAGCTGAGATCAGCCGACATATATCGAGGGACAGGCCGTGGCGAGGAGCAATTCCGGCTGGTGGCGTACGGGCAGAATGCCGAGGGCGTGGTGTTGGTCGTCCTGCGTCACTGAACCTTGAGGGTCAGGTCGCTTGCTGAGACTTGGCGCTTCATGGCCCGGCTGAGCGTCAGTGTTGGCCCGCAGGATAGCGAGGGGGGCTGACCTGCGGCGTTTTCGTCTGAAGCGGTACGACTGGCGCGTGACGGGTACTGCCACGTCAAGAAGATGTTGCAGAGGATGTCGAGAACCGAGCAGGCGATCCGCTCCAGCCGCCGACGCGTGCTCTCATCCACCGTCGCCTGCACCGCCTGTGCCCGTACTTTTCCGCCGTCGGCCCGCCATGTGAGGATCATGGCGGACCGAGACGTCAACGGGCACGATGGGGCCATGCCGAGGAACCCGCCCGAGTCGACGGCGCCAGCGCCTGAACGAGCACGCCCGCGCTCGCCGGCCGCGGTTGGACCGGGTCCAGGTGCGTTACCGGGGCGGGTTCGCCTACGTCGACGGGGTACTGCCCGGCGCTGAGGTGCTACCGCTGTGCCGCCTGAGCTTCGGCGGAGTCCTGCACACCTGGGGCTTCGCGATCTACCTCGCCGGCCGCGACGGCTGCCAGGACAACATCCTGCCTGTCGGCAGCCCCGAAGAAGCACTCGATTGTGCCTGCGGCCGCTACCTCAACGATCCCACCGCCTGGCTCAGCCCACCCTCAACGAATTGACGCGGTGCAGCACTAGTATCGTGTGGTGCATTGATAGGCGACCCAGCGGCCGCCGCCCGCATTGGCTATGGCGTTCCTTTTCGCCTTGGCGGCTGTACTCCCCCTGCCGCCCCAGTAGACGTTTCTCCTGGAATTGTAGGCGACAGCGCCACAACCGTTGACGAAGGTGGTAAGGACTTTGCAGCCGGAGCGGCCGCATGCCTTCAGTGCCCGCTTCCTGGCGGCAGACGCTGTTCTGTAATCCCAGGACCTGCCGATACTGCCGTCCCGCGCCACGGCAATGGCGCCGTAATAGTAACGTGCTGCACTTTCCCCCGCGGTAGCCGCAGTAGCCGCTGCGGGGGACGCCGTGGCCAGCACCCCGCTCACCATGAAGGCGCAAGCGGCGATGGCAGTGAGTTTCTTCCCTAACTGCATGATGTTTCCCCTTCGTGTGGATTTGCCCCGATTCAGTAGACACGTCAGGGCTTTCGGCTATGCGGCAGCATAACCGTCTTTTTGGATGGGTTTGAGGGCTTGGTGCCGCAGGTATTCGGCAGGGCTGAGTCGTCCGTTGGCGGAGTGACGACGGCGCGGGTTGTAGAACCCTTCGACGTAGGCGAATACCGTGCGCTCGGCTTCTGACCTGGTGTGGAAGGTTCGCCGGTCGACCAGCTCGCACTCCGGTGCGGCGAAAAGGCTCTCGGTGATGGCATTGTCGAAGCACGTGCCGGGCCGGTCGAGGGGCGCACGCCGACCTGCTCACAACGTCGACCGAACGCGATCGAGGTGTACTGCCTGGGGTTGTGATGGATCATCCCGGAGCCGGGGCGGCGCTGATGGATCGTCATCGCCAAGGCGTCGGTGACCAGCTCGGTGCGCATGTGCTCGGCCATCGCCCAGCCGACGATCCGCCGGGAGAACACATCGAGCACGACCGCCAGGTAGAGGAGGAGTCCTCGGCCGGCGCGCCGACGTACCAACCAGCCCGGCATCGACATCCACGGCATGGCCGTACCTGTCGAACAGGAGTCAAGTTCATCTGTCAATTTGGGCCTTCTCAGCCGCCCGGTTGGCGGGTTATCAAGAGCCTGAGCCCCGCTCACGACCACCACTCCGATGTGGACGAAGGATGACATGCGCCGGCTATGGGCAGTGATCGTACGAACGCTCTGCATCGCGGCCCTGGCCGCGACCGGGCTCGCCGCGGCCGCCACGGACGCCGCGGCGGCCGAGCCTCCCCGCTGGGGGTTCGCCGTCGTCAGGAGCGGCGCCGTCGTGGACTCCATGCGCCAGGCGGGCTCGTGGCCGGACGGGCTCAAGGTCGAGGCCACCCCGGGCGGCCCCGGCCAGGTGTTCGTGAAGTTCCCGCAGATCGGCATGGCCGCCGGGGGAGTCGCCCATGTCACGGCGATCTCCCAGTCCGCCGACTGGTGCCAGGTCCAGGGCTGGTGGCAGTCGGGCGCCGACGAGATCGTGGCGGTGCAGTGCCACCGGTACGGTGTGGGCCCGATCGCCTCGTGGTTCTCCGTCACCTTCGGGTACAGCGCCCAGTACCTGCCCGCGCCCCAGGCGTTCGGGTACGTGCACTGGGACGGCTCCGCCGTGGCCGCGCGGTTCAACTCCTCGGCGCCGACCGCGGTGAACACCGCCGAACCGTTGACGGCCCCGGGAACGTGGCGGGTCACCCTGCCGGGGCTCGGCTCGGCGGGCCACGCCGGGAACATCCAGGTCACCGCGGTCGACCCGGCCGTACCGGCACGCTGCAAGCTGGGCGGATGGAGCGCGACGACGGCCGCGCAGAGCATCGTGGTGCGCTGCTACGACGCCACCGGCACGTTGCTGAACACCGGATGGAGCCTGACCTACCACCGCGAGCGGGCCATCACCTGGACACCCCAGTCGTACCGCTTCGCCTACACCTTCGACAACGCCCCCGACACCCCGGGCGTCTACCTGCCGACGCCGTACCCGGTCAGCTACAACTCGCAGTCCGGGGGCGTGCAGCTCAGCAGGTCCGCGGTCGCCAGGAAGCAGGTGATCTTCGGCAACACCGGATACCGGGACAACGTCCAGGTCACCGCATTCGGCTACGGCTCGGAGTTCTGCAACCTGTTCGCCCCCTGGGAGTCGTACCCGGCGTACGTGAGCATCCGGTACGTCACCTGCTACAACGGCGCCACCCAGGTCGACCACCCGGCGATGATCACGTACGTGGCCCGCTAGGAGCTGTTCGGAGTTCGGATCTTTAGGTGGGTCGGAGGCTCCGGATCCACAGGACGGCACCGCGCAGATGGAGTCCTGCTAGATAGCTCTCCGGTGTCTTGCCGAAGCGGAAAGCCGGCCCGCGCCACTCCTTGATCCGGTTGATGCAGCGCTCCGCCGTATTGCGCTCCTTGTATAGAGCGGCGTCATGACGGATGGGGCGGCCTCCGCGTGAGCCCCGTTTCGTGCGGTTGGCCGCCTGGTCCGCCTTCTCCGGGATGACCGCCCGGATGCCGCGTCTGCGCAGGTAGATGCGGTTGGCGCGGGAGGAGTAGGCTTTGTCGGCGGCGACCGCGCCGGGGCGGGTGCGGGGACGGCCGACCGGGACGCGGACCTTGATGCGGGCCAGCACAGCGGTGAAGCGGGGACTGTCTGTGGCCTGGCCTGGTGGGCAGGTCCCGCCACGGGCCGCCGGTGCGAAACCGCCACATCACCGCGTTGAACTGCCGCCGCAGATCCGGGATCGGACCCCGCTCGCCCAGCGGCAGATGGGGATCGACCAAGGCCCACTCATCGTCGGTGAGGTCACCACGCGCCATGCCTTGTGCTCTGTCAGGGCCTGAGGGTGCCGCGCAGGTTAATCCACAACATCATGATTTCAACTCCAAACAGGCCCCTAGTCGCATCGAGGCCACGACCCAACCTGACACAAGTCCTATCCAAGGGGTGCTGCCTAACATCTCCCTGGACGCTAGACCGGGAGCGCGAGATGCGTACGCAATATGCACCTCAGTTCTCCCCGGCTTTTCACGGCGAAGTACCAAGGAATTTCTCATGCAGATCGGATACGCAGTCCCGCAGTACGGTGCCTTCGCGGACCCGGATTTCATCCGGCAGGCCAGCGCGGATCTGGAGGCCATGGGCTATAGCAGCCTGTGGGCGGGTGATCGAATTATGCTGCCGCTCGCACCCAGCGATCCCTACCCGGGAGGAGACGGCGAGATCCCCCCGGCCTTCGCGACGTTCTTCGACCCGCTGACCGCATTGACGCTGGCCGCCGTCAGCACTCGGGAGGTCCGGCTGGGAACCAGCACGCTCAACGCGCTGTGGCAACCGCCGGTCCTGCTCGCCCGCATGCTGACCTCGCTCGACCTGCTCAGCCACGGACGGCTGGACGTCGGCATCGGTCTCGGATGGCTGCGTGACGAATACACCGCGACCGGGGTGCCCTGGCAGGGGAGGGGAGACCGGCTCGAAGAGACGCTCGACCTGATGGAGGCCGTCTGGAGCAGTGAGGTGGTCGAGCACAAGGGCACGCTCTGGACCGTGCCGCCGTCGCACATCGACCTCAAGCCCTTTCAGCGGCCGCGCCCCCCGATCCTGCTCGCCGGTTACACGCCCTCGGCTCTGGAGAGGATCGGCAGGCGAGCCGACGGCTGGCTGAGCGCGGCGATACCCATGCCCTATCTGACCTCCCTGTGGGATGTGGCGCTGCAGACCGCGGCACGCGTCGACCGGGACCCGTCGGCCCTGCGAATGGTGGTGCGCGTCAATCCGAAGATCACCGATTCTCCCGCGCCCGACGACCAGGTGCCGCACGCCGGAACCGTGCAGCAGATCGGTGACTATCTGCTGACCCTCGCCCAGGCCGGTGCCCACGAGGCGTTCGTCGACCTGCAGACGACGACGTCCTCGCGCGATCAGTTCCTGGACGTCGCGCATGAGCTCATCACCAGGCTGCACGCCGGCTGAGCTCGCGCGCCCAGCCCCCGCTCGGCACCGTGGCACCGCCGGCGCATCCACCCGCCGGCGCCGTCCCTCCCTCGTCAGGCCGTTACGCATGCGGTGCGCGGTGTCGCGTGGCGCGTCCTCCTCAGGCCCGTGGGGGTGAGCCGTTGCGCATCTGCCAGGTGGAGGCTCGGCTTGATGGAAGGCCGGGATGGTGCGTGGAGATCTGACCGACGAGGGGTGGGAGCCGGTCAGGCCCTAGTGTCCTGCGCCTGAGATTCGTTGGCAGAAGCGGGCGAGGGAGTCGAGAATCTCTTCGGCCGTCTTGGTCCAGATGAACCGCCCCAGCACCGCGCGCTCCTCATTGGAGAGCACCAACGGCTACAACTTCGGACCCCGACGACGCACCGGCTCACCGGATCTAACGATGGATTACCGGCGCAGGACACTAGTGCGGTGTCCGTTGGCGTGCACCGTGTTTCCGGTGGGTGTTTGAGTACTCGCCGGTGTGGGCGAGGACTTCCCGCACCTGCTCATCGACCAGGGGTGCGGTGATTCCGGCAAGTGTCGCTTTGTCGTGGAGGATTCGGACGGGCGGCCGATCTGCCGCAGCCGCGGGTTGTGCCGCCGTTCCGCATCAAGATCCGGGACGCTGCGGGGATCACCGACCTGGAGGGGCCCGATTCAAGGCCTTGGCCTGCCGGCGCCATGGCCGGGCACCTGGGACGACCTGAATACTTTGCCTTTGCGCTAAGTGTTTCGGCGAGCAATACTTAGCCGCATGGCACAGTATTCGGCGGAGCTCGACGGCGTGTTCGTCGCCCTCGCCGACCCGACGCGGCGCGGCGTCATCCGACGCCTCGGCCGCGGTCCGACGAGCGTGGGCGATCTCGCCCGCGAGTTCCCGATGACCCTTCCCTCCTTTATGAAGCACGTGCGGACGCTCGAGGAGAACGGCCTGATCCGCACGGTCAAGCTCGGCCGGGTGCGCACCTGCGTGCTCAACCGCGACCGTCTCGCTCTCGTCGACGGCTGGCTCGCGGAGCAGCGCCAGATCTGGGAGGAGCGCACCGACCGGCTCGAACGCCTAGTCACCGATCCGAAGGAGAAACAACCATGAACCCCGATCTTGACCTGACCCTGCAGCGGGTCATCCGCGCCCCCCGCGCCGCCGTGTGGAGCGCGTGGACTGATCCGTCCCGCTTTGAGAAGTGGTGGGTCCCGGCGCCGACCGTGTGCCGCGTCGACCGCCTCGACGTCCGGCCCGGCGGCGCGCTCGTGACGCGACTGAGCGACGACGGGGTGGACTTCGTCCCGCACATCAACGCGAGCTTCCTCGTCGTCGACGAGTTCGAGCGGATCGTGTTCACGAACGCGATCGACAGCGCCTGGCGCCCCGCGAATCCCGCGCCGGTGCCCATGACAGCCGAGATCACGCTGAGCGATCATCCGGACGGCACGGACTACCGGATCATCGTCCGGCACGGCGATCCGGCCGCCCGCGCCCGCCACGAGGAACTCGGCTTCTTCGAAGGCTATGGCTCGGTCACCAAGCAACTCGCCGTGGTCGCGGAGAGCCAGGCCGCGCGGTGAAGATCGCTCTCACCGGGTTCGTCACCCTCGACGGGGTCAGCCAGGGCCCCGGCTCGCCGACCGAGGACACGAGCGACGGCTTCACCCGGGGCGGCTGGCTCGTGCCCCACCTGGACGAACTCTTCGTCCGGCGTACCTCCGACTGGCTGGACCTCGCCGACGGTCTGCTGCTCGGGCGGCGAACCTACGAAGCGTTCGCCCGGGACTGGCCGCAGATCACCGACCCGGACGACCCGTACACCGAGCGGATGAACTCACTACCGAAGTACGTGGTGACCAACACCCTCGCCGAAGGGAGCTGGCATCCGACGACCGTGCTCCGCGGTGACCCGATCCAGACCGTCGGGGAACTCAAGGCACAGCCAGGACGGGAACTCCAGATCCACGGGAGTGCGCGACTCGGCAACGCCCTGTTGGCGGCGGGCCTCGTCGACACGCTCCGGCTCGTCGTCGCCCCGGTCGTGACCGGTTCCGGGCGGCGGCTGCTCGACCACCCGAGCGGACCCGCCGGCCTTCGACTCGTCCGCCACGAGGTGACGGCGAACGGCCTGCTGCTGCTCCAGTACGAGACCGTCGGTGCTGCCCCGGTAGCGGAATACGAGGGCGTCACGGCCTTTGTCTAGTGCGGTGACCAGGACCGGATACGTTCACCGGGTTTGATCACGCCGCATCCTCGCACCTACAACGCCCCGTAACTCGACCTGGTGCCAGGGCCTGTTCTTTTAGAGACCTGGTGCCAGGGCCTGTTCTTTTAGAGGTCGTCTCATTTGGTGAGGCGGCGGTAGCGGACGAAGAGCGGTCGCGTTGTGGTGTCGGGTGAGGTCTGCGTCAGTTGAGCCTTCTGCCGAGCTTGGTCGAACGGCTCGGCGATCCCGTGATAGCCGGCCTCGACCAGCTCGGCGTACTTGACGTACCCCCGCCGGGGTGTCGGACTCGAAGCGGAACAGGGTACGTGGCCCGCCGGGCGGATCGCAGCCGGGCGAGTGCTCGTCGATCCTGAACTCTGGCCCGAGTCGCTCAGGGCGTGAATTCTTCATGATCCAAAATGAAGATCACACGAGATGGTAGGAATAGGGCGAAAGTGGGGCTTGAGGGTAGGGGGCGATAGGTGATCCGGGTTCTGCTCGCCGAGGACATGCACATGGTCCGAGGGGCGCTGGTCGCACTGCTCGAACTCGAACCCGACATCAAGCTGGTCGCGGAGGCGGCGACCGGCGACGAGATCGTGCCCTTGGCGCTGAAGTCCAAGCCGGACGTGGCGGTGATCGACGTCGAGTTGCCCGGCGTCGACGGGCTCACCGCCGCAGCCGAGCTGCGCAGGCGGGTGCCGCAGTGCCGGGTGCTGATCGTGACGAGCTACGGCCGCCCGGGGAGCGTCCGCAAGGCCTTCGCCGCCCAGGCGTCCGGGTTCGTGGTCAAGGACGCTCCGCCGGACCGGCTTGCCGATGCGATCAGGAGGGTCGCGGCGGGTGAGCGGGTGATCGATCCCAAGCTCGCCGTGGCGGCGCTGGAGGTGGTCGAGAGCCCGCTCAAGCCGCGCGAGCTGGAGGTACTGCGGAGGTTCTCCTGCGGCGAGGACGTGGAGCAGATCGCCGAGGCGCTGTTCCTGTCCGCAGGCACCGTACGCAACTACCTCACCGGGATCGTCGCCACGCTGCACGCCCGCAACCGGCTGCACGCTGTCCGGATAGCCCAGGACGCCGGTTGGCTCTGAGCCCGGCCCGCCTGCTCGCCGCCTTCATCTGCGTGGTGTGCGTCCTACGGGTGAGCTTCTACCTCGGCGAGGCCTCGGCCGGGCCGTTGACCGTGGCGAGCATCATGGGGGTCGCCGCACTCCAACTGCCGATCTCGCTCCCGGGCAGGCGGCGCCTGTCGGCCGTGCTCTTCCCGGTGCAGGCCGTATTGAACTACCTTCCCCTGCTGGCCGAGGCCGACAGTTGGCGGGCGGGCGGCTCGGCGTTCGTGGCCGCCTCGGCCCTTCTCGTGGTGAGCGGTCCCGCCGCGTGGCTGCTCTTGGGGTTGATCGCGGTCGTCGAGGGCGCCGTGGCGTCCGCGCTGGACCGCGCGCCCATGGAGATCTATTACGCGGTCGTCGCCCCCCTCAATGTCGGTCTGATGCTGTACGGCCTCAGCCGCCTCGCCGACCTGCTGGACCGGGTTGGCCGGGAGCGATCCGAGCTGGCGGCCAGGGCCGAGGAGGTCGAGCGGCTACGGCTGTGGCGGCACGTACAGCACCTCGTGGTGAGCAGCGTGTCCGCCGTCGAGCGGCTGGCGCGGCGGGCACGGTGCCAGGGCGAGGCGGAGGTGGTGCGGAAACAGGTCTCCCAAGCCGTCGCCATCGCACGGAAGGCGCTGGACCGCGTACGATCCCTGCCGCCCGCCGACGGCCCGATCCCGGTCCCGCCTCGCGATCGCGACGGGCGGATCGTACGGCAGGCCACGCCGATTCTCGTCGTCACGCACGTGTTGTTCATCGGGCAGTCGCTGTTCAACTTCGCCGCCGACGAGGCACTCGATTCCGGCTCCGGAGACGCCGGCTATCTGGCCCTGCTGCCCCTGACCTTCGCTCTGCAGTTCTGGCACCTGGCCGCCCTGCGCGCGGGCAGGCGGCCCAAGGGCCTGGTCTGGACACTGGTGGCTCAGGGCATGACCATCTACGCGCCTCTGCTGGACGGGGAGACATCCGGGCTCGTGGTGTCGGGGTTCTTCGCCGGCGTCCTCCTGCTCTACGCGCAGGCGCGGGTGTCATGGCCGCTGTGCATGGCGATTTGCGGCATCTCGGCGATGGAGGGCTGGTTCACCGGGGGCACGCTCCTTGCCGGTTACCAGTTCTGCAGTGCCCTGGCCACCGCGCTGGCGGTCTACGGCCTGACCCGGCTGGTCACTCTCGTCACCGAGCTCCGCCGTACCCGGGCCGAGCTCGTCGAGGTGGCGGCCCTGCGCGAGCGGCTGAGGGTAGGCAGAGACGTGCACGACCTGCTCGGCCGCGGTCTCACCGCGGTCGTCCTGCACGGAGAGCTCACGCTGCGGCTGCTGGAGACGGATCCGGGCCGGGCGATGGAGCACCTCGAGCGGATGACGGACGCGGCGCGGGCCGCGCTCGCGGACGTCGCCGGGTTGAGCGCACCGGATCGGCGCCTGTCGCTGGCCGCCGAGGTCGACTCCGCCAGGGCCGTGCTGGAGTCGGCGGGAGCAGCCGTACGGGTCGACGCCGCGTCCGTGCGGGGGCCGGCCGAGCCCGTGCTCGCGGTGGTGCTGCGCGAGGCGGTCACCAACGTGCTCAGGCACAGCACGTCGGAGGAGTGCGTGGTCGAGATCGCCGTCGAGGATGGTCGCGTACGTCTGCTTGTGGCCAACGACGGGGCCGCCCCCGCTTCCGACGAGCCCGGCACGGGGCTGCGGAGCATGCGCGCCCGCCTGGCCGCCATCGGCGGCGAACTCACCACCACCCGGACCGGCGATCGCTTCGAGCTCCTCGCCCGTATCCCGGTTGATCATGAGGATCTCACGCCCACGAGGTGAACCCGGCGACTGTGCCGGTGAGCGCCCGGTGCCGCACAGTTGAACCTTCACATCGATACGAAGATCAACGGGGACCATGAATCGTCGACAGTTCCTCGCGCTCGCCGCGCTTTCGGGCCTCGCCTCGGCCTGCGGCTCCAGCGCCGAGAGCGATCCGGCCGCCTTCCGCACCAGGCTGCAGGTGCCACCACTGCTCGAACCCAAGGTGGACAAGGACGGGACACGGAGGTTCGCGCTGACGATGCAGCGGGGCCGAAGCGAGATCCTGGCCGGCAAGCCGGTCGAGACCTGGGGGTTCAACGGCCCGTACCTCGGGCCGACGATCCGGGCGGCACGCGGCGACAGGGTCCGGATGACGGTTACCAACCGGCTGGACGAGGCGAGCACCGTGCACTGGCACGGCATGCGGCTCCCCGCGAAGATGGACGGCGGGCCCCACCAGACGATCGAACCGGGCGCAACGTGGAATCCGCACTGGACCATCGACCAGCCCGCCGCCACATCCTGGTACCACCCGCACCCGCACGGCCAGACCGCCAAGCACGTCTACCGCGGCCTCGCGGGCATGTTCATCATCGACGACGGGACCACGGCGGAGCTCCCCGCGAGGTACGGGATCGACGATATCCCCCTCATCCTGCAGGACAAGAAGCTCACCGAGGACGGCTTACCGATCGGCGACCCCTTGAAGGGCACCTTCGGCATCCTGGGCGACCACATGCTGGTCAACGGCACGCACGCCCCGTTCCTGAACGTGCGCACCGAGCGGGTGCGCTTCCGGATCCTCAACGGATCCAACGCCCGCATGTACCACCTCACGTTCGCCGACCGCCGCACGTTCCATGTCGTCGGCAACGACGCCGGCCTGCTGCCCGCCCCGGTCCAGGTGGACCAGGTCTCTCTCACGCCGGGCGAGCGCGTGGAGGTCGTCGTGACCTTCACGGCCGGCGAGCAGGTCCTGCTGCGCACGATCTCGGGATCCGATGACATCGACGAGGGCGACTTCGACCTCCTGAAGATCGTCGCCGAGCCGCGGCTCGCCGCCTCCCCCCGCCTGCCGTCCCGCCTGGCCGACCCCGCTCCGATCGTGATCCCACCGAACGCCAAGGTCCGCCGGTTCCGGCTCAACGGCCACGACGCCATCAACGGCAAGGAAATGGATATGGCACGCATCGACGAGGTGGTTCCCGCCGGTGCCACCGAGATCTGGGAGATCGAGAACACCGTCTACGCGCACAACTTCCACATCCATGAGGTGGCCTTCCAGGTGCTCGACGTGGACGGGGAGAAACCACCCGCGTACGCGAGCGGCCACAAGGACACCGTCTACGTGCCGCCGAAGAGCACGGTGCGGCTCGCCGTCCGGTTCGGCCACTTCACCGACCCGGCCACGCCGTACATGTACCACTGCCACATCCTCCGGCACGAGGACTCCGGCATGATGGGGCAATTCGTGATCGTGCCGCCTGGCACCGAGAACCAGGTGCCCCGCATGATCACCGCCCACCACATGTAGCGCCGACCGCATCGCGGGGGCCGTCGGCCGCACTGGCACCCGGTAGCCACTTTTTTGTGGGTACTTGTCGGCCGGGCCGGGGCGGCCTGAAGCTTGGTCGTGGGCGGTCGGAGGGCCGTCGGATCCAGGTGCGACGGGGAGGTTGGCGGTGCATCAGGAGACCGGTTGGGCCTCGGCCAGCTTCTCCAAGCGACGGTGGCCCCAGTCGGAAAGAGGCGTCAACGCTTCGGAGAGTTCGCGGCCGAACGTGGTCAGGGAGTACACGGTCTTCAGTGGCCGAACATCGTGCACCTCCCGGTGGACCAGTCCGTCGGTCTCCATCTCCCGGAGCGTCTGAGTCAGCACCTTCTCGGTGAGGCCCGGCAGCCGTCGGCGCAGCTCGCCAGGGCGGCGGGGGCCGGACTCCAGGAGCCAGAGCAAGATCGTCTTCCACTTGCCGTCGATCACGGCGATCGCGGCAGTCACTCCGCACACATTCGGGTCCTGGGCGCGACTGCGCGTCATCTTCGTCCTATTCATTGCTGCTTGTTGTTATTTCTAAGGGAGTTGAGGCATGACCTCGCACACCGAACAGTCTGCCGTCACCGTGCTCGGCCTGGGGCCGATGGGCAGGGCTCTGGCCAGCGCCTTCTTGGATGCCGGCCTGCGGACCACGGTCTGGAACCGGACGCCGGGCAGGGACCGGGAGTTGGTCGAGCGGGGCGCGGTCGGCGCCCGATCGGCCGAGGAGGCGGTCGCCGCAAGCAGGTTGACCGTGGTCTGCGTGGTGAACTACGACGCGGTGGACGGCATTGTGCGGCGCGGTGCGGTCACCGACGCGCTCAAGGGGCACACGGTCGTGAACCTGACCGCCGACACCCCCGACCGGGCCCGGAACACCGCGGCCTGGGCGGCCGAGCACGGCATCGGGTACCTGGACGGTGCGATCATGACTCCGACCACGACCATTGGCACGCCGGCCGCGGTGTTCCTGCACAGTGGCCCCAAGGAGATCTACCGGGAGCACCGGCCGGTGCTGGACGCTCTGGGGGGCACCCACACCCACCTCGGTGAGGAAATCGGCCGGGCGGCCGCATACGACATCGCATTGCTCGACATCTTCTGGACCGCGATGGCGGGCTATGCGCACGCCCTGGCCGTGGCGAGGGCAGAAGGCGTCACCGCACGGGAGCTGGCACCGTTCGCCAAGGGCATCGGCGCGATCCTCCCGCCGATCTTCGAGGAGGCCGCGGAGGAAGTGGACAGCGGCAGGTTCTCCGGCGAAGACAACCCGATCACCTCGGCGGTATCGTCCATGGCCCATATCGTCCACACCTCCGAGGCCCATGGCATCGACGCGGGTGTGATGCGTGCGGCCGAAGGCATGGCGCGCCGCGCCATCGGACGGGGCCACGGCACAGACGGGTTCATCCGGATCACCGAGATCCTGAACCCCCGCTGAGGAGGCCGCTATGGGGTGCGGCCCGTTCCCGGCGCCCCCCCCGTGGAGGGTCTGCCCCGGTCATCGCGTCGGCTGAGTCAGCCGCAATCGGCCTATAGGTGGCCGTCGTCATGCGGGTTTCGGCCGCTTCGTGGGCCAGGGCGAGGATGTCGGGCAATTCGGCGACAAGCCCGAAGTCGCGGTGACTGCCATTGATCGTCGTGCGTGCTCTGTTGCCCGCCCATCACGGCCCGCGTCGAGATGCGGGTCGCGTTCCCCGCCCTGCTCAACCGCTTCCCCACGCTGCGCCTCGCCGTACCGGCCGAGGAGGTCGGTCTGCGCCCGGCGACCGCGGACATCTACGGGGTGAAGAGCCTCCCGGTCACCTGGGACGCGTGACCGGGAGGCGGTGACGGGTCCGAACCGGACCGGTCGCTGAGAGGTGAGGTAGGGCGGCGGCGACCGGACACCGGAGCCGCGGACGCTGTCAGCCGGTGGGGCGCAGGTCGGCGGCGTCCGGGTCGGGGACGGGCTGGGACGCGGCCGCGGCGACCCGGACACGCGGACCGGGGAGCCTGAGGGCGGCCAGGACGGCCGTCAGCATGACGGCGCCCAGGACGTAGACGGCGGCGCGCATTCCCTCGGCGGAGGCGGCGCGCAGGGCCTGCCCGGACAGCCCTTCAATGTCGTGGTTGGCGACAGCCACAAGAACCGCCAGACCCGCGGCGGTTCCCACTTGCAGCGCGGTGGAGGCCACCCCGGAGGCCAGGCCCTGTTCGTCCGCCGAGACGCCGGTGCCGGCGGCGATCCACATGGCCTCGTAGGTGATGCCCATGCCCAGACCGATGACGACGACCCCGGCCAGGACGGTGAGGACGGATCCGTCCGCGTGCATGCCGGGGGCGAGGAACGCAGCGCCCACGGCGTTGACGACGATGCCGATGATCAGCGCGCTCCGGGTGCCGAAGCGGTGGATCAGCCTCTCGCTGAGGAAGTTTCCTGCCGTGATCGACAGGGTCGGGCCAAGGAACGCCAGCCCGGTCTCCAGGGCGCTGAAGCCAAGGACGTCCTGGAAGTACAGGGTCAGGAAGTACGGCACGGCCTGCATCGTCAGCCCGAAGACGAGAATGACCACGACCGCTCCGCTGAGCGCGCGGTTGTGGAACAGTCGCAGCGGCATCAGCGGTGTCCGACCTCGGGCCTGGACGCGCAGGAACGTGGCCAGCAGGACCGCCGCGAGAACGGCTGCGGCGATCACCTCGGCCCGTGCCCAGCCGACCTCGGAGCCGTGCGCGACCGCGAAGATCAACAGCGTGATGCCCGCGGTACCGGTCAGGGTTCCGAGCACGTCGACGCTTCCTCTGGTGACGCGGCCGTCGGGGGGCAGCAGGGCGAAGGCGGCGACGGCACCCGCGACGGCCAGCGGGACGTTGACGTAGAACACGGCCTGCCAGCCCAGGGCCTGGGTGAGCACCCCGCCGGCCAGTGCGCCCGCGGTGAGCCCGCCGGCGCCCGCCATGGCCCAGACCGTCAGCGCACGGTTACGTTCCCTGCCCTCGGCGAAGGCGGTGTTGACCAGGGCCAGCACCGCGGGGAACAGCACCGCGCCGGCGAGGCCCTGCAAGGCGCGCGCGGCGAGCAGCACCGTCGGCGCCGTGGCCAGGCCGCCCAGCACGGAGGCCACGCCGTACAGCGCCATGCCGAGCACGAACATCCGCCGACGTCCCATCAGGTCGGACAGCCGACCGCCGAACAGCAGGAAGCCTCCGTAGAGGACGACGTACGCGGTGACCACCCATTGCAGGGTGTGCGGTGTGAAGCCGACATCGGCGGCGATGTCGGGCAGGGCGACATAGATGATGGTGAAGTCGAGGCTGATGATCAGATGCCCGAGCGCGAGCAGCGCGAGGCTCCATCCCGGCCGTCGGCTGCGGGCCGGGGACTGAGTTGTGGACATGGGTGTGCCTTTCGTCCGTGTGTGGTTCGGTGGCCTGTCATGGCTGCACCGGGACCGGCGGACATTTGTTGGCACACCCCTTGAGGGCACTGGGGTGGGCGGCGCCCGGGCTCGGTCCGTCCGGTCCGGTCATCACCCCTCCCCTCCCTGCGTGCTCTGCGCTGTCTTCGGTACGAATATGCCGCTCGCCGCGGGCCACGACATCGGACGCCCGGTCAGCATGGCCCGGGACCTTGGACCTAGGACCAGCGGAGGTCTCCGCGGCAAGAACGCGAGGCCGTTGGCCTGTTGGCCTGTTGGCCTTCGAGGAGGCTGAGTGCGGCAATCGGGGTGTCGCTTCGCGTGTACCTGGTGACACGCCCCATAACGACAGGCACGGTCGGGCGGACTTTTTGACCTCAAGTGCGGTTGAGTTCCTAGATTCGTCAGCGACTCATCCAGACAAGACGACCAAAGGAGCTCGACTGTGACGACCTTGGTGACAGGCGCCACCGGGAACACCGGCCGGCACGTTGTGGCAGAGCTGGTCCGCCGAGGAGAGCGGGTTCGGGCCCTGACGCGAGACCCGGCGGCGAACGCGGGAAGATTTCCGGCCGAGGTGGAGCTGGTGGCCGGCACGCACAACACACCAGAGAAGTTGGACGCCGCACTCCACGGCGTCAGCCGGCTGCATATCACGGTGACCGCTGGACTCGCCGAGGTCGGGCCCGAGCTGGTCCAGCGGGCGGTCGCCGCGGGCGTTCAGCGCTTCACCGTGCTGTGGGGCGGCTGGGTGGGCCCGGTCGAGCAGGCGGTGGCGGACTCAGGCGTGGAATGGACACGTCTGGAAGCACAAGAGTTCATGTCCAACACGTTGAGCTGGGCCGAATCGATCCGAGCCGAAGGAGTGGTCCGAGAACCGTACGACTTTCCCAGCGCGCTGGTGCACGAGGCCGACATCGCGGCCGTGGCAGCCGTCGCACTGCTCGATGATGGCCACGCGGGGCAGTCCTACAACCTCACCGGACCCGAACCGCTGACCCCGAGTGAGCGGGTCGCGATCCTGTCGCGGACGCTCCGTCGCGACATCGCCTTCGAGCCGATAACGCACGAACAGGCGATCGACAGGCTGATGGCCACCGGAGTGTCCCGGGCGGACGCCGAGTATGTCGTTGGCTGGTACGCCGCGTCCAATGATTCCTCCAAGACCGTGGACGACACGGTCGCAAGGGTGACCGGCCGTCCGGCACGTACGTTCATGCAGTGGGTGGACGAGCACGCAGACCGTTTTTAGGCTGGGGATGATCTCTATCGGCTGAACGCGCCCACGCTGGCCGATCTCCCTGGTTCGGGGCTATGGGTTTCCGCGTTCCCACCGCCGACCGTTGGGTGCCGGAGATCAGCTCACCGAACGCCGGGGCTGGAGCCGTCTCCGTCGTGTGCCTCCAGAACGAACGGGATCATCCGTACAGGAAATCGTATGACCGTCTCGTTCCCGGGGACGACGCCGTTGGTTGGGAGCGTGGCGGCGCTGCCCTTTCGAGCTCGCGTCGCCGCGCCGGTTGGTTAGGTGAGTTCGAACCAGATGACGGTTCCGGTGGGGTCGCGGTGGAAGCCCCAGCGGGTGGCGAGATCATTGACGAGGAGAAGTCCCCGGCCGCCGGTGGCGTCCAGGCTGGAGTTCCTGACGCAGAGGATCTGTGCGGAGCCGGGGTCCCGGACGGTGACGATGACGCCGTGCGGGGTGAAGGCCACCATGACGACGAACTCCCGTGGCCGGTCGCCCGGTGTGGTGTCCGCGGTTCTGGCTCTTGAGGTTTCGGTGTCGGTGGGTTCGGCGTCTGCCGGTTTGGCGTCGGTTCGACCGGCTGAGTGTTCGATGGTGTTGGTGGCCAGTTCGGCGGGGGTGCCGGCCTCGATGAGGCCGATGCGCTGCCGGTAGCGGGTGGGGGAGAGGGCCCACCAGTTCGCGGCCGGGATCGCCAGGTCAGCGGTGGCCGACCTGGCGAGCTGGAGCCGAGCCGCCCCGAAGTTCCAGGCCCATCACGCGGAGCTGTTAACGACGCGCGAACGGTGACCCCCTGACGACGCCTGGGTTCTAGTGCTTGTCGCAACACATCTGATCATTAGGGGCGTGTTGATGGCGAGGCGAGGACCCAGGCGCAGGTTGGATGTCGAGTCGGAGTACTGGGCGACGGTCTGCCCGGAACCCTTGTAGCACCCCAACCACGGCCGAATAGGCGACAGTTGATTACGCGAGGTCGCCAGAGTGGCACCCCATCATGTGCCGCCGCCGATCCACCCCGCCGCTGTAGATCCGCGGCCGACGTCCGTCCCCTCGCGCAGGGCGGTCACGTCACGTGCGCTCGACCGGCAGGGCCGGGCTGGTCGGGTGTTCCGTGGCTGGGCCAGGCGACGTCGTCAACCGCCAGAAATGGCTCGTGGGCCACGGCCGCGGGGGTCACCCCGGCGAACTCCATGATGTCCCGATGCAGGTGGGACTGGTCGGCGTAGCCGCCGTCCGCCGCGACCCCGGCAGCGTCGTGCCCCGCGGCCAGGCGGTGGGCGGCATGGTCGAAGCGGACCAGCTTCGCGGCGCGCTTAGGCGGCAGGCCGATCTGCGCGTGGAATCGCGACCACAGGCGCTTGCGGCTCCATCCGAGCTCGGCCGCCAGCCGCTCCACCCGAACCAGGCCGCGGCTGACCACGATCCGGTGCCAGGCCCAGGCCACCTCCGGCTCGACCGGCGACCCCGCCTCACGCCGACGGGCGAGCAACGCCTCGATCAACGCGAAGCGATCCTGCCAGGAGGAGACCTCGCCCAGTTGCTTGCTGATCCGTGACGCCTGCCTGCCCCACAGGTCGTCCAGCGTCACCACGTAGCCGTTCAGCTCGGCCGGGTCGACGCCCAGAATCGCGCGGGCGACCACAGGGGACAGGCGCATCTGAACACACGCGATGTTCTGGCCTCGCACCCACACCGCGCCGCCGAGCCCGAGCCCGGCGACAAGACTTCCCCGGTGCTGCCGCCCGGCGACGTCCTCAACGACGGGCGAGCCGGCCCCCAAGTCCAGAACCAGCGTCACGGCCGGGTGCGGAATCATCCGGTGACCCTCCGGATCCATGCCCCGGTCACGGAAGCCGGCCATGGTGACACCAGCCACCCGGCTGCGCCGCACTGAGGATGCGACGTCCCACATAACGGCGTCGTCACGTTCGCGCACAGTGGACCGCATGCTCCCATGCTAGGGGAGCCGAGCGAGGGGAACATTTGTCCAATACACCGGCGCGCACCGGCGGCGACAGTGGGCTCATGACCATTCCTGACGGCACCACGGAGAGTTCGACCCTGGCCCTGGACGACGGCGACGTCTACGTGTGCCAGGACGGCCCCCACGATGCCCCCGCACTCGTCCTCATCCACGGGTCCGCCTCCTCGGCACGCTCGTGGGACGCGCTGGTTCCGATGCTGACCGGATCCCATCGCGTCATCCGGATCGACCTGCTCGGGCACGGCCGATCGGCCAAACCGGACGGCCACAGCTACGCGACCCCGGACCAGGCACGCCGGGTCGGACAGGCACTGGACCGGCTCAGCGTCGAGCACGCCATATTCGTCGGCCATTCCAGCGGCGGCGTGGTCGCCACCGCCCTCGCCGAGCAACGACCCGATCTGGTGACCGCGCTCGTGCTCATCAACACCGGACCCAGCCTGGACGCCTTCATCGCGGCGGGGTCCGCCGCCATCGACCCCACGCAGTGGCCGCCGACCGACGAGCAGATCCGCCAGTTCGCGAGCACCGGTTTCAGCCGCACCGGCTACCAGATCCCGCAACAGCTCCTGGACGAGGTGCGCGCCATGACCTACCACACGCTCACCATGACGATGCAGGCCACAAGCGGCTACCTGAAGCAGCAGGCGCTCCCGGAGCGGCTGGCGGTCCTCGGCAAGCCGCTGCTGGTGATCTTCGGCGAGGACGACCGGAGGTGGCGCTCCTCGTCCGCCGCCGATTACCGCGCCGTTCCCGGCGCGAGGGTCGAGCTGCTGCCCGGTCTCGGACACTCACCCATCCTGGAGGATCCGCAGCGGACCGCCACACCCCTGCTGGCCTTCGCCGAGATCCACACCGCCTCTTCGACAGAACGATGACCACCACCACCGACCTCGCTCAGACGATCGAGCAACCGGATGCCGGTTCCGCGGCGGGACAGAGCATGACACCGCTGCTCCGCCCTCATCTGCGGAGTTTCGCGGCCGTGGTGATCCTGCAGGTCATCGGCGCGCTCGCGGGTCTGGCCCCGCTGCTGGCGGTCGTCGAACTGGGCCGTACCCTGCTGTCGCCCGGCCCGATCGACCACGCTCACGTCTGGACCGTGGTGATCGCGGGTGCGGCCGGCCTGCTCGTCCGGCTGCTGTTCACCGCCGCGTCGTCGGGAATCGGGCATGTTCTCGACAGCCGGGTGCAACTGACGTTCCGCCGGCAGCTGGCCGCGTCGCTGGGACGCGTCCCGATCGGCTGGTTCTCCCGGCGCCGGACCGGCGAGCTGGCCAAGGTGGTGGGCGAGGACGTGAGCGCCGTGCACCCGTTCATCGCCCACGCCCCCGGCGAGCTCGTCGCCGCGTTCGTGGTGCCGCTGGTGTCGCTGATCTACTTGTTCACCGTCGACTGGCGGCTCACGCTGATCACGCTGATCCCGGTGGTGCTGGCGATAGCGCTGGTCCCGCTGCTGATGCTGCCCGCCAGGACGCGCGAGCAGGAGGCCTACGACGCGGCCATGGGACGGATCGCCAGTTCCGTCGTCGAGTTCGTGCAAGGCATCTCGGTGGTCAAGGCGTTCGGCGGAGGCGAGCGCGCCCACCGCACGTTCCTGACGGCCGCCGACGACTTCGTCAGCATCTTCTCCCGCTGGGTGCGCGGCATGTCCGTGATCGCCGCCGGGATGCAGCTGGCGCTGTCGCCGCCGTTCGTGCTGCTCATCGTGCTGGTCGGTGGCGCGGTGCTGATCACGTCTGGTGGCCTGGCCCCGGCGGATCTGCTGCCGTTCCTGCTGCTCGGGCTGGGACTGACCGCTCCGGTGGCGGCGCTCGGCCACGGCTTCGACGATCTGCAGAGCGCCGGCCGTGCGGTCGGCCGGATCAAAGACGTGCTCGCGGTCCGGCCACTGCCCGAGCCCGCCCACCCGCGTCCGCCGCAGGGGCACCGGGTGGAACTGCGTGACGTCCGCTTCGCCTACGACGCCGACCACGAGGTGCTGCGCGGCATCGACCTGGTGCTGGAGCCGGGGACGGTCACCGCGGTCGTCGGGCCGTCGGGAAGCGGCAAGTCCACGCTGGTCCAGCTGCTGCCGCGGTTCTTCGACCCCACCCACGGCTCGGTCCTTCTTGGCGGCGTCGATCTGCGCGAGATCGGCAGCCGGGAGCTGTATCGGCAGGTGTCCTTCGTCTTTCAGGACGTCCATCTGCTGCGCGTCTCGGTCGCCGACAACATAGCGCTGGCGGTGCCGCGGGCCGGCCGCGACGACGTGGTCCGCGCCGCCCAGCTGGCCGGCATCCACGACCGCATCCTCCAGCTGCCGCGCGGATACGACACGGTGCTCGGTGAAGAGGCCAAGCTGTCCGGAGGCGAGGCGCAGCGGATCTCGATCGCCCGCGCGCTGCTGGCCGACGCGCCCGTTCTGGTGCTGGACGAGGCGACCTCCTTCGCCGATCCGCAGACCGAACAGGCGGTCCGCCGGGCCCTGGCGACGCTGAGCGGTGACCGCACGATCGTCGTCATCGCCCACCGGCTGGAGACGGTCGCCGACGCCGACACCGTCGTGGTGCTGGAGAACGGAGCGATCGTCGAACGCGGCAGGCCCGCCGACCTGCTGACACGAGGCGGAAGGTTCGCCGCGTTCTGGCGATCCCACCGATCCGCCGAGATCGAAACCCCCGGTGGCGTACCGCGAGGAGACGAGCCCCGATGATCCGAATGCTGCTGCGCGTGCTCGGAGACGAGTACGCCCGGGCGATGCGCCGCACCGTGATCCTGATGACGATCACCGCGGTGGTCGAAGGTTTGTCCTACGCGCTGCTGGTCCCGGTGCTGCGGGCGCTGCTCGGCAGTACGCCTGCGGACGCCGTGCCCTGGCTGGTCGCGTTCGGGGTCGCGGTCGCCCTCTACGCCGTGCTGCGCTACATCAGCGACTTGTCCGGCATGCGGGTCGGGACCACCATGTTGCGCGGCATGTATCACCGGCTCGGCGAGCACCTGGCCCGCCTCCCCCTCGGCTGGTACAACGCCGGTCGCATCGGCGAGGTGTCCGTCCTGGCCGGCCGCGGCCTCCTGCAAGCCATGGGCGTGGCCGCGCATCTGCTGGCACCGTTCATCTCCGCCCTGGTCACGCCCCTGACCATCGTGGTCGTGATGACCGCCTTCAACTGGCGGATGGGGCTGGCCGCGTTGCTCGCCGCACCCGTCGTGGCGGCGATCCAGGCCTGGACGGCACGCGCGACGGCCGCCGCCGACGCCGAGCGTCACGAACGCGACCAGGAGGCCGGCGGGCGCGTCATCGAATTCCTCCAGGCCCAGCCGGTGCTGCGGGCCGGCGGCCGGACCGGCGAACGCTTCCAGCTGCTCGACGACTCGCTGCTGGATGTCCAGCGCGCCTCCCGCCGTACCGTGCTGGCGACGCTGCCCAGCGCCGTGGGGCTGACGCTCACCGTGCAGGCGACCTTCACCGGGCTACTGGTCCTGGGTGCCCACCTCGCGCTCGGCGGGAACATCGGCGCGGCGGAGATCCTGGCGATCCTGGTGCTGGCCGCCCGCTGCGCCGACCCGCTGCTGTCGCTGTCGGACATCGGCGGCAAACTCCGCGGCGCGCATTCGGAGCTGGCCAGACTCGAGACGGTGCTGCGCACCGAGCCGCTGCGGGAACCTCGCGAGCCGATCCAGCCTGCGCACCACGGTCTGGAGTTCGACGCCGTCACCTTCCGGCACGGCGAGCGCACGGTGTTCGACGAGGTGTCGCTCACCGTCCCCGAGGGACAGCGGCTTGCGGTCGTCGGGCCGTCGGGAGCGGGTAAGAGCACGCTGCTGCAGCTGCTGGCGCGCTTCTACGACGTGGACGCCGGCGCGGTGCGCGTGGGAGGCGTGGACGTGCGCGCGATCAGCACCGAGGCGTTGATGGCGCGGATCGCCATCGTCTTCCAGGACGTCTACCTCTTCGACGGCACCATCGAGGAGAACGTGCGCCTGGGCTGTCCCGACGCAGGCGTTGCCGAGGTACGGGCCGCGGCGGCCGCGGCACAGCTGGACGAGGTGATCGAGCGCCTGCCCGGCGGATGGGCGACGAACGTCGGCGAGGGCGGCACGCTGCTGTCCGGTGGTGAGCGCCAGCGGGTCTCGATCGCGCGGGCGCTGCTGAAGAACGCCCCCATCGTGCTGCTCGACGAGGTGACCTCGGCGCTGGACCCGGTCAATGAGGCGGCCGTCCACGAGGGCATCGAACGCCTGATGGCCGGCCGGACGGTGGTGATGGTGGCCCATCGCATGCGCACCGTCCAACGCGCCGACCGCGTCATCTTCCTGGACGGCGGCCGGATCGCGGAGGAAGGCAGCCACGACGAACTGCTCGACCACGGCGGCCGCTACGCCGACTTCTGGAACATCTCCTTGGCTCCCGCTGCGCGGGAATGAGCCGGAGCGTCGGGCGATCCGCCAGGGGCGCTCATCCATACCGCCGCCCGTCTGGTGTTCGACAACGGCACCACCCCGACGGCTGCCCGGGAGGCCGTATCTCCCGCATCGGCGACGGCTAATGTCAGCGCGGTGAACGCGGACACCGCAGACTCCGTCGCCCTCCGCAACACCCTGGCAGCCGCCGCCTCACCGCCCGGCTCGTCGAACTCCTTCACGACTGGAACCACACCCGGCCCGCCCGGCCGATCATCACCGTCTACCGGGCAGGAACCCCCGACGACCAGCTCGGCCCCGGTGTCCGCCTCACGATCACCTGGTGACCTCACCGGAGGAGACGCCGAGTACGCCGACCGCCGAGAGGGAACCGTCCTGGCCACGCGTGGCTTTGTTGGTTGAGGACGTGGCGGCGCTGCTTCTTCAGGCTCGCGCCGCCACGTCGGGTTGTCAGGTGAGTTCGAACCAGATGACGGTTCCGGTGGGGGCGCGGTGGAAGCCCCAGCGGGTGGCGAGTTCGTTGACGAGGAGGAGTCCTCGGCCGCCGGTGGCGTTGGGGCGAGGGTTCCTGGTGCAGGGGATCTGTGCGGAGCCGGGGTCTTGGACGGTGACGATGACGCCGTGCGGGAGGAAGGCCACCGTGACGACGAACTCCTGTGGCCGGTCGCCCGGTGCGGTGTCCGCGGTTCCGGTGTCAGTCGGCCTGGTCGAGTGTTCGACGGCGTTGGTGGCCAGCTCGCTGGTGAGCAGCATGGCGTCGTCGCGGAGCGGGTGGTCGTCGCCGAGGATCTCGGCGACGAAGTTCCGCGCGGGCCTGACCTGGTCGGGGACGGCCGTGAACCGCTGGGAGATGACGGGAGTGTGATTCGGCGTCGTCGACCAGCCGGGTATCCGGCCCAGGTACGGCGACCACATCGCGGCAGCCGGTCCGGTGGCGTCGCCGGTTGTCATCCGGAATCGGTCAGCGAGCACGCCGACGAGTACGGACAGCAGTCGCGCGGTCATCCCGGTCACCTCCCTTGCTCGTCTGGCTGTCTCCGGCGACCCTGATGTCCCTGACGGCCGTTCGGTGGTCGGTGCTGATCGGCTGGTCGTGCTGTTCGGGGTGGGGGTGGGAGTCCTCGATGTGTTGCATCCGTGCGGCCAGTTCGGCGGGGGTGTCGGCCTCGATCAGGCCGATACGCTGCCGACACCGGGCGGGGGAGAGAGCCCACCACTGTTCGGTGGCCTTGCCGTACCAGAGGCACCAGGCGGGAAAGCGGAGCGTCAGCGTGCGCAGCGCCTGGGGGATGCTGCCTTCCTCGCCGGGCTCGTACGGTGCTCCGGGAGATGGCGGGTTCATGCCATCACCCCCTTCCGGTACGACTCGCGCCTGCCGGGCCGTATACCAGGCGGCGACTCCCGCCCGTACGGCGGCGCGGCCGACCGCGAGTGGCGTCCCCGGCTGATGGGAGAACCCACGAGGGGATGGCTCGGCGGGCGCGGGGCCACGGTGGCCGATACGGGAGGCGCGGGCAGCCGGCCGCAGAGCCCGAGACGGCGCCGGGCCGTCATGCGGGTACGGACCTGGGCCGGGGTGGGTTGTTCCCACAGGTGCCCGGGCCGATGCGGCAGGCTGGCGGCATCGTGCGCGTACGGGGGATGGCCGCACCAGCGACAACCGAGAGGGGTCGGTGGTTGATTGGCATGCCAGCGGACCCGGATGGTCTTTGGGGTTCTACTACTGTTGAACACAGATCGCGCACCTCCAGAGTGCGGTCGAGGCTCTGCCCGGCGACGCCATTCGCCGGGCAGGGCCGTTTTTTGATGTTCTTGAGCTCGCTGGTCGCGAATGCTCGCCGTTCCCTGTCAGATCGGGGCGCTGTTCGCCCTCGTCGCCGGTTCGGGCAGTGGATCTGCTTGGCGGAGTTCGCCATAACCGAGCGTGATTCGCCGGACAGGGCGGCATCGCCTGCGTTCTCGGGGGCGCGTTTCTCTAGCCGATCGAGGGCATGTATCGAGGTGATGCTCATGGGCGCCCATCTCTCACGATCCGGCTTGCTCAAGGTGCTGACAGCAGACCGCACGACCTGATTTGCTCGCAACGAACAGCAAAAACAGCAGGGAGTGTTCGAATGGCTACCGAAAGGAAAGGGGGTCGCGGGCGGCCAGCCAAGGCCCTCGACCCGGGCTCGTCACTGCTCGCCGCGCTGGGGTCCAGGATGCGCGAACTCCGCAAGGCGCGCTCGCTCACGCTGATGGAACTCGGCGAGCTGACCGGATACTCCTGGCAACACCTCGGCGCCGTGGAGCGGGCCTCGGTCGCCCCTTCGGAGTCCGTGGTCATCGCGTGCGACACCGCGCTCGGCGCGGGTGGAACGCTCAACGGCATGCTCCCAGGTGTCATCCGCGAGCAGGCGCATCTCCGCCACCGCAGCGAGGCCGCGCGGAGACCCAGCCCGGAGACACCAGATTCCGGTGTCGACTGGGGACGGCTCAGCACATGCGGCAAGCGCGCTTCGACAATCACCTCCGCTGTGGTGGAGGACATTGAAATGATCACCGTGCACCAGCGCCGCCTCTACCACGAACTGACGTCGGCCGAGATGCTCGTCCCGGTTGACGGTCACCTCGCCCTCCTGCTCTCTCTCCTGGAGGCTCCCGCCCCTGACAAGCTGCGGCGGCGGATCGCTTACGCGGCGGGGGAGGCAGCAGGGTTCGCGGCGTGGATCTGGTTCGATCTCGGTGACCACTTCGCGATGGGGCGCCGGTATGCCACGGCTCTGAACGCCCTGGGGGAAGCAGGTGACAGGGGACTCCGGTCCTATATCAGCGCTTACCGGACCATCACTGCGGACGCGGCCGGGCGGCCGGAGGAAGCCGTCCAACACGCCGCAGCTGCCCTGGACATAGCCGGTCGCTCCGTCACCCACGTGACGAAGTCCTGGCTGCATGCCATCAGCGCCACCGCACGTGTCCACGCGGGCGATGGCAGAGCGGCACTGGCCGAACTCAACAAGGCGAACAGAGCCCTGGAACGGGCCGGTGACGAGCGGGACGAATGGATGTATGACTTCGACCGCGAACGGTTGCTCGGCTACGAAGGGAACTGCCTCCTTGAACTCGGCCGCTACGCCCAGGCCGCCCGCTCCTTCGAGCACGCCATCGGTGGCGTTCCTGCCACATGCGTACGCCGCAAGGCAGAGCTCACCGTGGACCTGGCGCAGGCACGCATCGGAGAAGGCGAACCCGCCGAGGCCGTACGGCTGGCCCAGGAGGCGATCACTGTGTTCGCTCGGCGAGGATCGGTCGCCGGAATGTCCCGGGTCCACCGCTTCCGCGATCGTGTGGCACCCCGGCAGCCCGAGGTCGCTCGCGAGCTGGATGACTTCGTCCGATCATTGCAAGAGTGAGCCCTATCCCCGCTGAGGTCGTCGCTTGCGCCATCATCTCGTACGACGCGGTCCAGGCGGTCGGCGAGACCGTCTACTGGATCGAGGGGCGGCCAAGCGGAGACGTGCTGGTGCGCTGGACCGATGCCGACGGCCGCCAGGACGTATTGCCGGAGGGGTTCCACGTCGCCTCCTACGTGCATGAGTACGGCGGGGGCGCCTACCTGGCCACCGAGCGGGACCTGTGGTTCTGCAACGCGGATGACCAGCGGGTCTATCACGTACGCGACGGCGGACACCCCGTGCCGGTGACCCCCGCGTCGTCAGGAACTTGGCGCTACGCCGACCTGCGTCTTCTTCCTGGCACCGGCAAGCTGGCCTGTGTGCGGGAACGTCATGAAGAGACCGGCGTCCACAACGAGTTGGTCGTCCTGTCGGCCGAGCTGTCGATCATCGCCTCCGGCGAGGACTTCTACATGTCCCCGGAGCCCAGCCCTGATGGAAAGCAACTTGCCTGGGTCTCGTGGAACGCGCCGCTCATGCCGTGGGACGGTTCCCGGCTCTGGCTGGCCGACATCGGACCCGACGGTGCGCTTACCGGTACGAGGCTGGTCGCGGGCGGGGACGAGGAGTCGGTATGCCAGCCGCGGTGGAGCGACGACGGGGTGTTGCACTTCGTTTCTGACCGGTCGGGCTGGTGGAATCTGTACGCCTGGCGCGACGGTTATGCCGAGCCGGTCATCACGGGGAAGTTCGAGGTCGCGGCGGCTCCCTGGGAGTTCGGGTACCGCACTTATGTTTTTCAGGGTGACCAGGTCATGGCCATCATCCAGCAGGGGGCGCTGCACTCTTTGGTGGTAAAACGCTCTGGCGGCGATCTGGAAAAGCTGGCACTGCCGTACACCTCCATCAAGCCCTACCTGGCTGTGGCAGGCAGACGCATCGCCCTCATCGGCTCAAGTCCCACCCGACTGCCTACGGTGACGCTGGCCGAAACTGATGGTGCCGTTCACGAGCTCACGCTGGTCGACATCACCCTTGACCTGGCATCACTTGTCCGGCCCGAGCCCTTTACCTTCGGCACCCGCGACGGAGGTGAAGCGTACGGCCTCTACTACCCGCCTCTGGAGGCGGGTGATCAGTTACCGCCGTTGCTCGTACGGGCACATCCCGGGCCGACGGCGAACTGGCCCCTGCGGTTGGACCTCCACGCGCAGTACTTCACGAGCCGGGGCTTCGCCGTCGCTGATGTCAACTACCGAGGGAGTACCGGGTACGGCCGCGCGTACCGGCTGGGGCTCCGTCGCCGGTGGGGGTTGGTCGATGCCACCGACTGCGCTGATGCGGCTCGTCACCTGGTTTCCGCCGGTCGGGCGGATCCTGGGCGGATGGTGATCTGGGGTGCCAGCGCCGGCGGATATACCGTTCTGCGCGCCTTGGTGATCACCGATGTGTTCGCGGCCGGGATCGCCAGGTCAGCGGTGATCGACGTGGAGAGCTGGAGCCGAGCTGCGCCGAAGTTCCAGGCTCATCACGCGGAGCTGCTTCGCGGTGAGCTTTCCGGCGAACCCGGAACTGGGATTCAGCGTCCGCTGCTTCTGATCCACGGGGACGAGGATCAGGTAACCCCACTGGACCAGGTTCAAACTCTTGATCGACGCCTGGATTCCGGCTCACGTTTGATCGTTGTCGCCAGGGCGGGGCACATCCTGCGGAGACCTACTGACGTTCGTCACGTTCTCCGAGTGGAGCTGGAGCACGTTCGATCGATGGAAAGCGCATATGAAGAATGATCAGCTTGATCCCAACCGGTCGCGGCCGGTTGGTTGAGGACATGGTGTGTTGCCTTTGGCACTCATGACCTAACCATGTAGGGGCCGATGCGGCAGGACCATCAACCGGGGCCGTCCTTGAAGGTGGGGACGATGGCCCGCTGGAGTTGCCCCGGTTCGGTAGACACGTCAGGGCTTTCGGCTACGCGGCAGCATAGCCACCTTCGTGAACGTTCTTGAGTGCGTGTCGGCGCTCGTGCTCGGCCGGGCTGAGCTGGCCGTTGGCTGAGTGGCGGCGGCGCGGGTTGTAGAACCCCTCGATATAAGCGAACACCGCGCGTTCGGCCTCGGACCTGCTGCGGAAGGTGCGCCGGTCGAGCAGTTCGCACTCCAGCGAGGCAAAGAAACTCTCGGTGATGGCGTTGTCGAAGCACGTCCCGGTGTGGCCCGTCGACGGCCGGACCCCGGCCTGGGCACAGCGTCGACCAAAGGCGATCGAGGTATATTGCCCGCCCTTGTCGCTGTGGTGGATCACTCCAGGACTGGGGCGACGCTGGTGGATCGCCATCGCCAGGGCGTCGGTGACGAACTCGGTGCGCATGTGCTCGGCCATCGCCCAGCCGACGATGCGCCGGGAGAACACGTCCAACACCACCGCGAGGTAGACAAAGCCCTGCCAGGTCAGCACGTACGTGATGTCGGCGGTCCAGATCCGGTTCGGCTCTTCTGCTTTGAATTTTCGTTTGACCAGATCGGACGCGGCGACGGCATGCTGATCGGCGATCGTGGTGCGGCAGCCCCTGCGCCGGCTCACCCCGGCCAGCCCGGCCGCGCGCATCAGCCGGGCCACGCGCTTGCGTCCGATGCAGATCCCGTCGAGCTCGCGCAGATCGGCGTGGATGCGCGGCGCTCCGTAGATCTCATCTGAAGCGGCGTGGTGAGCACGGATCTTCTCGATCAGCCCGCCGTCGGCGCGTGTCGACGGGCCGCGCCGACGGCGGGCGGCCCAGGCGTAGTAGCCCTGGCGCGACACACCCAGCACCCGGGCCGGCAGGGAGACGTCGTGGTGGTCTTGCTCCGCATCGATCAGCCGGAACTTCATCTCGGCCGATCCGTCTCCCGCGCGAAGAAAACCGCGGCCTTACGCAAGATCTCCTTCTCCTCGCGGAGAAGCTTGACCTCGCGACGCAGCCGGGCCAGCTCGTCTTTTTCGACGCTGGTCAGGCCATCGGCACGGCGACCGTCATCAAGGTCGGCCTGGCGCACCCAGGTACGGATCGACTGGGCGGAGGGCTCGAACTCGCGAGCCAGTTCCTCCGACGACCGTCCCGCGCGCACCAGTTCCACCATCTGCCGGCGGAATTCCGGCGGATAGTTGTTCGGCACAGTGGACTCCTTCCGGGAACCAGGGTTCCCCAGAGATCAGGTGTCCACCAAACCGGGTCAACTCCAGCAGAGTCCCTGCGGGGGAAGCTCAAAGGGGGTCGGGTCATGGGTGAGACCAGACGGAGTTTCGGGCGGGTGCGGTGCGCATCGTGCGCGAGACCGGGAAATCGATCGCTGCGGTCGCCAGAGCGAGGCGTCAGCAGCTGATCGCCGCATAGAAAATCCTCCTCGCTTCGAGGGGATCACCACGTGACCAAGGGCGGAGGCCGAACACACGGGCTTCTACCGGTGATCGGCTGCGCCATGAGGCAATGTCGTATCCGACCATTGGGGCAGCTTGGACGCTTCCCACGTGTCGAGGTCAGTACCCAACTGGAGTGCCGCCTCCAGGACATGGAGCGCCAGCAGCGGGGGTACGGCGTTGCCGATTTGCTGGGAGATGTCGCCAGCACTCCACGGGTAGTCGGCGGGAAAGGTCTGGAGTTGTCCCGCCTCGGACGGGTCAAAGCGTGATCCGTCTTCCTGGATGCGATTGCGGGAGACTTTTCCGGTGACGGTGGCGGAAGGGTCGGTGTGGGTGCGCTTCCCCCGTTCCTTGGGGTCGCCGCCGGTCCCGTAATTGGAGACGACGGTGAATTTCTGCCCGCGACGGACCACTTCCCCCATGGGTATCCATGACCTGAGCATCGGGTCGCCCTGATTACGTGGGACTCCCTTTCGGTAGACGCGGTGGGTGGGCTGGGGAAGAGCGACTTCGGTGGTGTTCCTGCGTGCGATCAGTACGGCACGCTTGCGCGTCTGCGGCACGCCGAACTGTTCGGTGCGAAGGACTCCGATGGCCACGCCGTACCCTCTGGGTCTGAGGATCTTGGCCACGGCATCCCAGATGGGCAGGACCGCGGGCACCTGCTCCAGCACGATCACTTCGTAGGGACGATCCAGATCGATTGCCTCCAGCGCCCACCGAAGAGGCTCCAACACCAGGCCGGTGCGCTTATCGGGCATCTTGTCGAGCTCGGCACGGACGTCCTCACCCGCGTCCATCCGTCGGGCGAAGTCGAGCACCTCATCGAGTGCCTGACGTCCGGCCCCGCGTCCGGCCACGGTGTAGGTCTGGCACGGTGGCCCGCCGGTCAGGACGTTTGCGTCGGGGAAGTCCTTGGGACCGAAGTCGCGGACATCGCCCTGTGTTGTGAGTAGGCTTGCCGCTTTGCGCGTGGCGCAGGCATTGTCGTCGATCTCGATCCCGGTGACGGGGAGCCCCAGCCAGGTCGCCGCCACATCCAGACCGCCGGGACCGGCGAAGAGGTCGATGATGTGGTAGGGACACGTGGTGCCGGAGGTCATGGGCGTCACCTTATCGAGGTCCACGGGCGAGTGCGGTAGCGATACGCCTGCCTACGGCTTCGGCCAGCGGAGGCGGGACTGCCTGGGCGACCTGCTTGTAGCGCGCGGTTTTGCCGCCGGTGACGACCCAGTCGGGGGACAAGCCCTGTAGCAGCATGATCTGTTCGACGGTTAGTTTGGGCACCCCGTGCCGGCCGAGCGAAGGATCAAACTCGAAGTCGGGTGCGGGGACGTCATCTCCGAGACTGTGGCCGTTGACCGCCAGTTCCAGCCACTGCTGTTTGGTGCGGGTCGGACCGAGGTCCGCACCCCCGTGGTTCTTGGAACCGCCCACGATCGTCGGCGCGACCCGATTTGCACGCGAGGCCCAGGCGTCTGCGAAGGGCCAACCCCGGCTCGCCATCGAGTCCCTTAACACTTCGCCGACGCTCGCCCCGGCTTCCGACACGGGTGAGGGCCACTCGAAGAAGACGAAATCATCCAACCTCATTGCCACGAGCAGGCAGCTCTTCCGGGTCTGGGGAACACCGAAGTTCTGGGCATCCAACACCATCCACGACCAGGTGTAGCCGAGGAGTTTCAGCTCTTCTTCGACGTTTGTCCGGACACCTACGAACTTGGGCATGAGTAGCGAGGGCGTGGTCTCCAGCAGGACGGCGCGTGGCTGCAGCTCGGTGGCGAGCCGGATCGAGGCCCGAAGTAGGTCGCGGTCGTCCTTCGTTCCTTGCTGCTTCCCAGCGACAGAGTAGGGCTGTGACGGCAGCCCGCCAGAGATCAGGTCAACGGTTTCGATCCCATGTTCGGCGCCGACGAACTCGTTGAAGTCCAGCTCCAGGACATTCCATCCGGGTTGGTTCAAGCGGAGGGTGCGGCAGGCGTGCGGGTCGTTGTCGATCACCAGAACCGGGTCGAAGCTAGCTCGTGCTAGGCCGAGTGCTTGTCCGCCGACACCTGCGCCGATCTCCAGGCTGGTGAACCGCGTGTCCATGCGTCGTCTTTCCCTGTGTTTCGATCTGTCGAGCATAGGTGATCTTCCCGGTGAAGCAATCGCCTCAGAGCTAAATCGGCACTTCTCCTGTGGCCGGGCTCTCAGTGAAGATCTGCTTGAAGAGTGTGGCCAGCACGTCCAACGACGAGTCCCGTGCCCGGCCGTCCAAAGGACCGATCGGCAATGAGTCGTAGGGCACCAGAACGCTGTCCACCTCCTCGATCCAGTCCCGATAGGCATCCGGCTCCCGAGGGTTGTCCGGGGCCAGCGCCTCGTAGGAAAGTGTGCTGCCTGCTGTATTCACGGCCTGGGCGAGCGCGTTGACCTGGCGGCCAGTGCGGATGACCCCCGTGCGAAGCAATCGGATGATTGCTTGAGCTGTAGGCCGATGGAGAATCACCTCCAACCGGAGGACGGTGTTCAGCACATCCTGATTGCCGCAGGCCACGACGGCCGGCTCATAATTCGATCCATCGCGGAAAAGTTCGGCCGCCCACCACAGTCGGGCGAACGCCTGCGAATGGAACGGGCCGGAGAACCTGACTCGCGACACCGTCGGTGGATTTCCGCGGCTAAGGTGTCGCCAATAGACATAATCGGGTGCCAGCCGTATGGCAAGGTAGTTCCAAATTCGGGAATCCGCTGCCTCACGACGGGTCAGCCGGAGGGTCGCGTGGAGAATCGGAGCAAGCCAGGCGTCGGCAGCAGTTCGTTCGGCCGGTGTGAAGCGTTTCACGGCTTCGTCCACAAGCTGCCGGATCGGCTCCGCATCCCATGATGAAGGCTCCGCGGCCTGGTCGATCGCGAAAAATGGTAATGGTTCGCCGTTCTCCAGCACACCGATGGTCAGGAATCGTGCCGCGGACTCATCCGGCAGCAATCCCAGCTTCTTGCTCACTCTTCCTCCGGCCCGGTCTTGTGCAGCGATCGAATCAATCCACCCAGGGTGCGCGGCAACTTCGCCTGTTTGGCCGCGGCATGTAGTACCTGGGGCTGAATACCGCCCACGCCTCGATTGACGATTTCCCGGAGCGCGCCCTCGGGGGAGTGGCCGGGAAACAGGTCGGGAAGCATGCGGCGAAGCACGAGACCGCGCCACCCATCCGGCCACTGGGCGTCATCGATGTGCTGAGCGGCTTCGTTGAACAGAGCTGTCCACATGCCTGCCGCTATCTGAGCCGCCAATGCGTCACGCACAGGGCGATCCGCCGTCTTGCCGCTTTCCAATACGGCACGCAAACCGTCGAATCCGCTGTTCAGATGAAGAGTCGCTGATTGGTCCGTGATGGTGACCGTCCAGGGGGCGTTTCGACACCACGCCAGCTCAGGATCGTCGGCGAAGTTCGTCCATCGGGTTTCGATAGACTCCTTTCGAGCCGCAGAATGGGCACGAAGGTCGATAATCCACGGTCGTTCGACTGTCGCGATCACCCGTCCGGGCTCGTCGTCCACGGTCGCCACGAGCTGGCCGGAGAGCTGCACCCGGCCGATGTGGTCGTCGCGGTGAAGGTTGATCTCGCCGGTCCATTCGCCCGGTTGACCCATCATGAGCTTGACTGCCGTGTGAGTGTTGGTGGCGCGCTCCGAGACGGTCGCGAGAAACGCCACGCTGTACCAGGGATTTGCCTCCAGTTCGTGTCTCGGCACGTTGACCCGTAGCGCGAGCCGTACGACAGACCAGTCTGCGTCGCCGTGCACATGGAGGCCAATGGAGCGGTCCTGCTCAGAGATCACGCTGTACGGCAAAGCCACGTCGTTGAGTCGCACCTCGCGAATGCTCATGGTGACCTCCCCGGCGAGCACCGAGTAGGGCATGATCCGCTTCATCGGCTACCATCCTTGGCCTGAATCAGGTTCACCTCGGCGACCAGCATGCGCCCGGCCGCGGGATGGCTGGTTACTTCGCTTACCCCGGTGAAGACCGCGATGCGCTCTCTCGGTGAGCAGAGCAGGATGTCGCCACTGACCTCGCAGTTCGACTCGGCCGACAGTGACGCCCAGCGGGCTTCGGGTTTGGGGCCGGAGCGGGTGGCGAAGCGCAAGAGCGGACGAAGCACCCACGGATCTTCCCGCTCCGGCAGCTTGACCTCGACTCTGATCCGCCAGGCGCCGTCCTTGTCGACCCCGCCGATGGCACTCCTGACCGTGGGATAGCCCTTGGTTCGGGGAGCTTGGGCGGGACCGAGGTCGGTCAGATCCCGCAGCACCGGCGGAGCCTCGCTCTCCCCGACCGGTTCGGCGGGCTTGACGGCTGTGCGGATCGTGGCGAGGACCGCTCTGCGGAACTCCTTCAACCTCGTGGTCGCGCCACGCGCATAGGTGGAGGTCAGATCCTCGGTCGGCTTCCAGTCGTTATGCTCCGGCGGCTCGGCGGCCCGAAGGAACGCCTCGGCCGCGCTCGCCCCGGAGTCGGCGGCCGTACCCGCGAGGAGTACCGCTTGGAACTCCGGGGAGCCGAGCGGGACCCCGGTCACGGGACGGTCCAAGATCGTCATTCTGGTGCCGCGCATGGCTATCAGCCGGTTCGGCTTCTCGCTGCTCTTGGCCGCGAGCGTCACCAAGAGCACCGCGCGATGCTCAACGGGCCGGTCGCCGGCGTCGGTCTTGAGCGGAGGCACAGTCAGAGGGACGGACAGCTCGACCACGTCATCGGTCTTGGCGAGCCGGGACACGGTGGTTCGATCAAGGAATGCCCGTACAGCTCGCGCCCGCGCCGGCTCGCAAACGTGGGGATCGACTCGCTCTTCGGCGATCACCTCCTTGTCGTCACGCAGCGCTCGAACGGAGACCTCAAGCATGGGTGATCGTCCGCTTCCGCCGACCATTGAAGCCCAGAAGTCGTTGGCGAGCCCGCGGACCAGCAGCTGGTGCATCTCCTCCAGGGTTGTCGCCTCGCCCGCCGGGTCGTGGGCGCCGACGACGAGGAAGCTCGTGCCCGCGTCGGAGCTATGTCGGGTGAGGTGAAGCTCCTCGATGGTGCGTTCGCCCGCCCACCACGATCGGGCTGCCGCTTCCCGCAGCGGATCTCGGTTTCCCAGCCAGGCGGGTCCGGCGTACTGGACGCCGTTGAGCTCATGCCAGGGTAGGTCGATTCGGCCGATCATGCGGCGTTCCCGCAGGCCCTCGTAAGGTTCGGAGAGGGTGCTGTTGACGATGACCAGGCCGAACAGGCTGGCCCCCCAGATGGTCGCCTTGCCCAGGCCGAAGGAACCACCGGCCGCGGCATCGGACTTGCGGCTTTCGAGTTGCCGGCGGACGACTGCGGCGAATCGACCGTCGTCGTACTCGGGGCCGGTCAACCCGTTGGCGTTGTAGTCGTCGATGCGGAGCAGTAGAAGCTTTCCGGTCTCGCGGAGTTCGTTGAGGCCATCGGAGAGGGTTCGGCCCACCTTGTGTTTGGTGTCACTGGCTGCTTCGATGTGGGGTGCCAGCTCATCCCAACGGATGGCTTCCTGGAGTCGCCGGAGCCGCTCGCCGGAGATTTCGTTCAGGGTGAAGCGGACGCGGACCGGTCGGGTGCGGTCCCACCATTCGTCCAGGCTGTTCTGGGTCGCTTCCCGGGCGGTGACGGCCAGGGACGCGTCGAAGGCGAAGGCCGCGGCGTTGCCGAGCTCCCGGCCACCGTCGGAGTGGGCGAGGCGATGGTGCCAGGAGACGTAACCGCTGGACTCGGGCGTCTCGTCCCGGGTGGCCGAGGCGCCGGCGGCGAGATCGAGAGCCTCCTCGATTTGGTGAATCTTCTCGATCCTGGGCATGGCACGCCCCGTGATCCACGCCGAGACGGCGGCCCGGGTCACGTCGAGGGCGCCAGCCAAGTCGGACTGGCTCATGCCCTTGCGCTTTAGCTGCCTGCCCAGCCAGGCGCCAAAGGCCTCGGCGTCCCGTGGGGTGCCGTCCTGCGTCATCGTGGAGTTCCTCCAGGTGGGCGGTGGTGCGCTTTGACACTCCACGTTACCGTTTAACGGCGGTTGACATCACCTTGGAGGGTCATTCCCTATGGGGGTGGGGTGCGTCAGCCGCGCAGGGTGTCTGAAGGGCCAGGGAATGGCGGTGTTGCGGCTGAAAGTTGAGAATTTTTACCTCTTGCGTGTCAGAGGGTGACTATGGAAATGTACTCTCTACTCCGACGGCGAGTCGATGCAAAGGCTCTTCTAGGGGTGATTTGTGCCCAAAACGGTCCAATCGCCCTGAGTTTGCTCTATCGGCATAAAGCCGTATTTAAGCATGTCCAGACAAAGGTGGCGGCAATGTGGTCACCCGAGTTCTGTTTTGCGTGCGCGAATTTCCTTCATGTCCGAGCTTCAATCCCCTTCAAGGTCATTTCCATCTTCGGGAGCCGACTGCATGAGCAGCGAAGAGCCCAGTGTCCTCCAAGTCGTCCTCGAACAAACCACCCGTGTGCTGGAGACCTACAAAATCGACCCCGGTCTCATTCAGGAGCATGCCAACGGAGAACGCCGCATCTCCGAGGGTGGGTACGGTGATCGCCAGATCTACGAGCTCGTCCAGAACGGCGCCGACGAGCTGAGGAACGACCCCGAAGGCGAGATCGCCGTGGTTCTCACCGAGAGCCACCTTTACTGTGCCAATCGAGGAAGCGCCATGACTCCCGAGGGTGCGGACACCATTCTTCGCATGGGCGTTTCGCGTAAACGCGGTGGTCAGATCGGCCGCTTCGGCGTCGGCGTGAAGTCCGTTCTGAGCGTCACCGACGTTCCGGAGTTCTTTAGCCGGGAGGGCGACAGGAGCTTCGGCTTCGACCGGGAATGGGCGGAGCAGGAGATCAGGCGAGTGCAGCCGGAAGCGCGGGAGATGGATACCCCGGTTCTCCGGATGGCACGCCCGCTCGATCGGGATCGTGCCGTTGCCGCCGACCCGGTGCTCAAGGAGCTGCTGAGCTGGGCCACGACCGTGGTTCGACTTCCGCTCAAGTCGGGTGCCGTTAAACGACTTGCCAAGGACATCGATGGGTTTCCCGCCGAATTCTCGCTCTTCTCGCCCCATGTGGGCACGGTGACCCTGGAGAAGCGTCTCAATGGTCAGGTTGCCAAGCGGCAGATCTTTCAGCAGGCCAATGGCGACCGCCGAAAGCTCCGGAAGGTCTTGACGGTAGGTTCGCGTGAGATCGACGAGAAGAAGGAGGAGTGGCGGGTCTTCACCGCGGTCTACGAGCCCTCATCCAAGGCGCTGGCCGAGGCGGGTGAACTTCATGACCGTCCCAAGATCGACCTCGCCTGGGCCGTGTCGGACTCGGTGGGGCGCCCATCGGATCGGGGACAGTTCTGGGCCTACTTTCCGACCAACTACGCGACCACTCTCAGGGGAATCGTCAACGCGCCCTGGAAGACCAGCGAGGACAGGCAGAACCTTTACGCGGGCAACCGGTTCAACGAAGAGCTGATCTCTGAGATGGCTAGGCTCGTTGTCTCATCCTTCCCGGCCCTTGCCCGTCCCAACGATCCCAGCGTCTATCTGGACTTCGCACCGGCACGTGGTAGGGAAGAGCCGCAGTGGGCGGCGACCGAACTGGTTGCCAAGATCTGGTCAACGGCGGCGACATTTCCGGTCTTTCCAGATCAGGCGGACGGCTTTGGTGCTCCTGGGGAGGTGCATGTGCACCCGGCTGAGCTGCGATCTGAATGGCTGCTGTGGTGGCGGGAGCACCCCGGCCGACCCACGAACTGGATCCACCACTCCGTGGAGAAGGCCGACTACCGTCGCGACGGGGTGAATCAAATCCTGAGGCACGCCGGTGTGGATGCCGCCACGGTCAAGGACTGGCTGGAGGCTCTCGTCGCCGATGGATCCCCCGAGGCCTCTGCCCGCGCGATCTTGATCCTCGCGGATATGAAGCGGCATGGCCACAAGCAGATCGAAGATGCCATGCGTGCGCGAATCGTCCTCACGGAGAACCTTGGGATGGTCGCGCCGTCGAACTCGGTGTTTCGGCGGTCCACCGCCGATGGGTTGGCAGACAACACCATCTACATGGACGAGAACGTCTACGCTGGCCAGAACGTGATCATGCGTGCACTGGATTCACTTGGCATCCACGAGGCCCATCATGTGGGGCGTTTCGCATCGGTTGTCGAGCGTGGCTTCGTGGGTTACACAGATCGCGACTGGTTGGCCTTCTGGGAGCTGGCGCGATTGGCAGGACCGTCGGGTGTACTGCAGGCATTCCGAGGCCGTGACATCAACACCGCCAAGGAGCTCAAAGTCAAGACCCTGATGGGCACGTTTCGGCGAATCCGTGACTGTCTGCTGCCCGGACGTGTGGTCCCTTCGGACGGATCACGTGACGGGCAGATCGCCGTCGATATGAGCTTCCACGGTCCCGATCGTGGGGTCCTGCCCGAGCTCGGCCTTCTCGACGGCCCCGTGGTCAACGTCGACCCCGATGGAGATGAGTGGTTCGCCGACTACAAAGAGGCGTACTGGAAGGCATATGTCGCCAAGCTGCCAGCCAGCGAGGCTCGTCCGACCCTGGCCAGGATGCACTTCGATGGAACCAGTCCGGCCGGCCCACTCCACCTCTTTACGACGCTCTCCAAGGAGGGACGCGCGGCGTTCCTCAAGGCTATTCCGGGTGGTGGCGTGGTCACGAACTGGACCATGCAGTCGGGAAACAAGGTCGCCAGTCGCCGTCCGATTCCTTCCCCGATTCGGTGGCTCTGCCGCCGTTACGGCTACCTGCAGACCTCCCGGGAATTGCGGGCGGTCCGGGAGTGCGTCGGGCCGGAGCTGAGTGCCCACAAGGCTATTCTGCCCGTGGCAGACGTCTCCCCGAGCGTCGCAGCCATGCTGGGACTTCCCCACGAGCTGAGCGGTCTGTCCGACGCCACCTGGACCGACCTTGTGGAAGAAGCCTCCAACTCCGCGGAGGACGCGTTTCCCGGGCAGGTGTATGCCCTCATGTTCGAGGTGGGCGCCAACTTCCCCGAGGGAGCGACCACGCGGTGTCGTGTAGGCGACGAATGGCGTAGCGACGTCGAAGACAGCAAGATTGCCGTCACGGCGGCCCGCAGCGAGTACGACGCGCTCGTCCGTGAACGCATCCCGGCGCTGCTCGTGCCCACGGACTCGCTTGCAGAGACGATGCGGGAATCCTGGGGAATGCTCGCGCCCTCGGACGTGATCCAAAGGGAGATCCGCCACGTTTCGCAGTCGGAGTCCCTCCCACTGCTGCAGGAGTTCCCCTACCTTAAGCAGCTGCGCGGCTCGCAGGTCGAGGGCTGGTCCACACTCAGGTGCGACGAGTTGGAGGAGATCATTCGGACTCCCAACGGCATGCGTACCCAGTCGATCGCCGCCGTCCCTTTCACTCAGGAGCACAAGGTCCTGGTGCGTCTGCCGGTCGATGACCTTCAAGTACTCATTCACGTGGATCGCATTCTCAAGCTGGGGCTGGGGCACGTCGCTTGTAAGGGCATCCTCGACAGGCGTGAGCAGGAGCGCAAGAACCAGCGGGTGCAGGAGATCCGCCGCACCGAGAGCCTGCCCGAAAAGCTCCTTCTCCTGGTGGGGGCCGAGGTGCTGAAGAACGGGCTCCCGGAGGGGCTTCTGGAGAGCGACGAGGCCGGCAAGGGTGTCGGCGCCGACGAGCGCCGCATCGCCGAGCTTGCGCACAATGCCTACGGCACCGAAGTCCTGCGGATCTACCGCAAGGACATCGAAGCCTCCTTCCCTCAGCTCTCGGCCGGTTTCCGGGGGGACGCGACTTCCACACGTGTCGTCAATGATCTCGGATTTCCCGGCGAATACGCGGGGACGAAGGCGGAGACGCTCCCGCCCGTGGAGAAGGTCCTGGGGCCGAGGAACTTCCCCCGACTACACGAGTATCAGGAGCGGCTGGCGCAGAAGGCCGTCGATTTGCTGAACAAGTACGACGCGCCACGGGCGATGCTCTGCTTGCCGACTGGTGCTGGCAAGACGCGAGTGGCCTCCGAAGCCATCATCAGGGTGATTAAGGAGAAAGGGCTCGGCGGCCGGCCCGTCCTCTGGATCGCGCAGAGTGAGGAGCTGTGTGAGCAGGCGGTCCAGAGCTGGCAATTCGTCTGGTCGCACACCGGGCCCAGCGAGCTGCTCACCATCAACCGCCTCTGGTCGGGTAGGGAAGCGGCTCCGGTCAAGGACGGTGCCCAGTTGGTGGTGGCTACTGACGCGAAGCTGGATGTGTGCCTGGACACCGCGGAGTACGCATGGCTGCGCAACCCGGCGATCGTCGTCATCGATGAGGCGCACGCATCGATCACTCCCCGGTACACCCGCCTCCTGACATCCATGGGCCTCACGTTCCGCGAAACGTCGCGCCCTCTGATCGGCCTAACCGCTACGCCGTACCGTGGCTTCAACGAGACCGAGACCAATCGTCTGGTGGAACGCTACGGCGGGAACCGTCTCGACGAGGGCATCTTCACGACCGGTGACCCGTACGCGGAGCTGCAGGATCTGGGGGTGTTGGCGAAGGTCGACCATCGACAGCTCAAGGGCATGACCCTTGAACTCTCGGCGGAAGACCTGAGGCTGGCAACCGCGTTCGAGGGCGCCAGGCTGCCCTCCACCGTGGAGGAAAAGCTGGGCCGGGACACCGAGCGTAACCAGGTGTTGATTCGGGAGATCCAAGTGCTTCCGGAGGACAGCCCAGTCCTGCTGTTTGCCGCATCGGTCAACCACGCCAAGCTCATGGCGGCGCAACTCAACGGTCTCGGCATCAGGTCCGCGGCTATCGACTCCGGCACCCCGGACGCCGATCGGCGCACGTTGATCGAAAAGTTTCGGAATCGGCAGATTCGGGTCCTGACCAACTACGGCGTGCTCGCCCAGGGCTTCGACGCCCCCGCCACCGAGGTGGTCATCGTTGCTCGTCCTACCTACAGCCCGAACGTTTATCAGCAGATGATCGGCCGTGGTCTGCGTGGCCGGAAGAACGGCGGCAAGGAGACCTGCCTGATCCTCGACGTCGCCGACAACATCGTCAACTACGACCGTCAACTGGCCTTCACTCAGTTTGAATACCTCTGGAGCAACAAGTGAGCGACGCCTACGAAGGCTTCCCCCCGCTCACCGCCGAGCAGCGGGCTATGGTCGAGCAGCCCGCTTCGGCACGGATCCTGGTCACGGCCCAGGCGGGCTCGGGCAAGACCCACACCCTGGTCCGTCGGCTGGACTGGCTGGTGTCGGAGGAGGACCTGAGCGCCGGGGAGATCCTGGTGCTTACCTTCTCCCGCGCAGCCGTACGCGAACTCAAGAACAGGCTTTCCAAGTACGGCGAAGCAGCCAGGTTCGTCCGGGTGCAGACCTTCGACTCCTGGGCGCTCAACCTGCTCACCCAGGTCGACGCCATGGGCGAGTGGGCAGATAAGTCATTTGACGAGCGGATCATAGGGGCGACGAACGCGGTTGATCGCGGGAGGTCCGACGAACTATATGAGCACGGTCTTTGTCATGTGGTCATCGACGAAGTCCAGGATCTGGTCGGTGAGCGTCGAGACCTGGTGGAGGCGCTGCTCGACCGCTATGACTGCGGGTTCACCGTGGTCGGCGACCCTGCCCAATCCATCTACGGCTTCACAGTCCGGGACCCGAGGGCGCGTAGCCAGGAAACGAACCGGTTCTTCGAATGGCTTCGCCGCACCTTTCGTGAGGACCTGATTGAGCTGACCCTGACCGAGAACTTCCGGGCGAGGACGGACGAGGCCAAGGCCGCCCTGAAATTCGGGCCGCGCCTGCGGGAACTGTCCGAGTCGGCCAATGTGGAGGGGGAAAAGCTCTATGACGACTTGCGGGTCACGCTTAACGGCGTCATGGACTTCGGCGACCTCGACGAGCTGGCTGCGGACGCGCTGAGAAGTTACGGCGGATTCACAGCGATCTTGTGTCGGACGAACGGCCAGGCACTGCTGATCTCCGAGAGGCTCCGTACCCTCGGGGTTCCGCACCGCCTGCAGCGCTCGGCCCGTGATCGGGCCGTCCCGGCCTGGCTAGGGGAGCTCATGGCCAAGTGGGACTCCTCCACGATCAGTCGGGAGAAGTTCGACGAGCTGGTGGCACGATCCGATGCCAATCGGCTCTGGCGGCTGCTCCGGCGCACCGGCTCTGACAGAGGCTCGGATCGGCTGCTCGATTTGTCCAAGGTGCGTACGGCTGTAGCCGCCGGTCGCCTGCCCGACGAGTTGACCGCGCAGCCGCCGGCCAAGCTCGTGATCTCCTCCTTTCACCGGGCCAAGGGCCTGGAGTTCGACCGGGTCCTCGTGCTGGACCCGGGGTCTATGCGTGAAGGGCGCAATGGGGACGAGCGGGACGCGGCCGAGGAGGCGCGGCTGCTCTACGTGGCGATGACCAGGCCCCGTGAGGAGCTCTATCGGTTGGGCACCGCTCTTCGGTACGTCAAGGTGGACAAGCGCACCTTTCGCTGGTTCCGGCCCGGTCACAAGGGTTGGATGCGGATGGGGCTGGAGCTGCAGAGCGGGGATGTGCTTACCGAATATCCGGCGGGCACGGTCGATTTCGACGAGGATGCGACCGTGTTGCAGGACTACCTGGCGACAGCCGTAAGGCCAGGAGATGTGGTGGAGTTGGAAAGGTGCTATTCGGAGCCGATCGGGACTCTGGAGAGCCCTCCCTACCTCCTTCTGCACAACGGCAGGCCCATCGGGACGACGTCGGAGAAATTCCGCAAGGACCTTTACAAGCACCTGAAGAACGGCAACAACTACATCCCACGAAACTTTCCGGCGCATATCTCTGGTGTCCATATTGACGTGGTGGAGACCGTCGCCGGGAATGTGGCAGCGGGAATTCGTGCCGGCCTCGACGAGCACGGTGTTTGGTTGGCGCCGCGCCTCGTCGGCCTGTCCACCTTCACCTGGGACAAGAAGGAAGTCGATGTCGAAGCGCAGTGAGCACTACGCCTTTCGGGCCGAGTTGGTTGAACGTCTCAGGCTCGACACGGTCGGCCCGGTGGGTGGCGAGGACGAGATCCTCAAGGACTCGCCAGCGACGACCTACGCCTCAGGGGTGCTTTACCCGCAGCGTCGGGACCGGGAGGTGGTGACCGAAGAGGCTATGGAACGCGACATCGACCTCGGTTCGGAGAACAAGGTCAAGGACGATGCCCCCGACACCGGAGTTTCCCTGGCCAACAATCAGGCTCCATCCTCGATGGGTCTGACTTTCGGCGTCGATCCCGACGTTTCGCTGGCGATCACGGTTAAGGTCACGGCCGCCGTTTACGAACCGGAGGACGAGTCTGGGCGTCCGGTGAAGGCCCAGAGAGCCGAGCGCCGTGCCATCGATGAGCAACCCCTTCGCTGGCGCCGCAGACAGCTCGACCTGGTGCCGGTCACCGTGAATGTGCTCGAACCCAGCCCGAAGCCCATTCCCCTGGCCCCCGGGTTGGAGCTTCGCGTGCGAGTGCGTAAGCCTAAGAACGGTGCGGTCGCCATCACAGCGGCACTTGTCAACACCCACGAGATGAAGCCAGGCGGCATCTGGGATGCCTACGCCTTCTTCCAGCCGAAGATTCACGTCTCCGGGGTCGAGGGCACCGAGCCATTCGTGGAGCGGCCGGTACCCGTGGGGGCGGATGAAGAAGAGATCAAGACCAACCGCCTGCTCTATCGCTACGCGCCCACGTTCGCCGTCGGGCACGGCTGTGCTGGCGACTGGGACTGGACGCCGCCCGCGCCGCGGGATGAGGCGCTGCTCAAGAGTACGCTGCCGGGGGTCGCGGCAGTCTGGAGCGAGTTCGTTCCGACTCGCGAGGTGTTGCTCACCGACTCCAACCCGGAGATCGATGACGAGGCGCTGCGCATGATTGATCTAGCGGACAAGCCCGACAATGAGATCCTGGCCGGACTGCGTGGACTGGTTGAGGGGTACCGGGCCTGGATCGCGGAGCGGGCCGAGGAGTCCCGGTTGCTGGGTGACACCGAGTTCGCCCAGGCGGCGCGGGATCAAATCAGGCTGTGCGAGATCGCCTGCGACCGGATGGTCTCCGGTATCGAAACCCTGCAGCAGGAGCCGCAGGTGATGGCCGCCTTCCGCTACGCCAATGAGGCCATGGCGGTCCAGCGAGCTCGGACCAGTTGGATCAAGAACGGACGAAAGGGAGAGCCGGAGGTCGCCAAGGGCTTCTGGCGTCCGTTCCAGATCGCTTTCCTCCTGCTTTGCCTGGACGGCATCGTCGACCCGGACCACCCGGACCGTGACAGGGCGGACCTGCTGTGGTTCCCGACCGGTGGCGGCAAGACCGAGGCCTACCTGGGCATCATCGCCTTCACGGTCTTCCTCCGTCGGCTGCGCAAGGGTAAGGCGGGGGGCGGTGTTACCGCGATCATGCGGTACACGCTTCGCCTGCTGACCCTGCAGCAGTTCGAGCGAGCCGCTGCGCTGATCTGCGCGATGGAGACCATCCGTGACGCGAGGCCGAAGGAGCTCGGCGACGAGACCATCTCCATCGGCATGTGGGTGGGCGCCGCTGCCACCCCGAACAAGCTCAAGGATGCCGCCGCCAACCTCAAGAAGCTCCGTGACGGAAAGGAGCTGCACAAGGAAAACCCGGTCCAGCTACGGTTCTGCCCGTGGTGCGGCACCCCCATGGGACCGGACGAGTATGAGGTGGATGTCGAGAGTTCCCGGATGCGCATCTACTGTGCTGACTCCGACTGTGAGTTCCACAACGAGCTTCCCGTCCATGTGGTGGACGAAAAAATCTACGTGGTCCGGCCGACGCTGATCATCGCGACCGTCGACAAGTTCGCCCAGATCACCTGGCGTCCCGAAGTGGCAGCGCTCTTCAACTGCGACCGGAAGGAGATTCCGCCGCCGGAACTGATCGTGCAAGACGAGCTCCATCTGATCTCGGGCCCGCTGGGCAGCCTCACCGGCCTTTACGAGACCGCGATCGACGCGGTCGCAGAAAGGCCCAAAATCATCGCCTCGACCGCGACCATCCGACGCGCGAAGGATCAGGTCAGGCGGCTCTTTGACCGGGAGGTCGCCCAGTTCCCGCCGGCCGGGCTCGATGCCCGCGACTCCTGGTTCGCGGTGGAAACCCCGGCCGAGGGCAAGGCCTCACGGTACTACCTGGGATTACTCGCCCCGAACCTCAGTCAGGCGACACTCCTGATCCGGGCCTACGCGGCGCTGCTGCACCATGCCAAGGTCGTCGAGGGCTCCGACGACGTCAGGGACCCTTACTGGACGCTGGTTGGGTATTTCAGCAGCCTCCGCATCCTGGCCGCGGCCGAGCTGCAGGTGGCCGCCGACGTCCAGGAGCGATTGAAGATGCTGGCCGAGCGGCATGAGCAAGTACAGCGGGCGGCGGACCAGAACACAGAGCTCACCAGCCGGGTCAAGTCCAGCGATATCCCGACACGGTTGAAGGAGCTGGAGATCAAGCACCCGGACGAGCGGGCCTTCGACACCGTGCTCGCCACCAACATGATTTCGGTTGGGGTGGATGTGGACCGACTTGGCCTTATGGCCATCATGGGACAGCCCCAGACCACCGCCGAGTACATCCAGTCGAGCAGTCGGGTGGGTCGTCAGCACCCGGGTCTGGTCGTCATGCTCTACAACGCGAACCGATCGCGTGACCGCTCGCACTACGAGAGCTTCGTGCCCTACCACTCGGCCCTCTACCGGCAGGTCGAGTCGACCAGCGTCACGCCTTTCTCGCCACGTGCCCGGGACCGGGCGCTTCACGCCGTACTAGTGGGCATGGCCAGGCTCTTCTATCCGGAGTTTCGACTCAACCGCGGGGCGGCAGCCGTGAGCGATCATATGAGTCGGATCGAGGAGTTGAAAGACGTGATCTTGGCCCGGGTCGGTGCAGTGGACAAAGACGAAGTGGCCAGCACGGAGAAGGACCTCAACGACATCATCGCCAAGTGGGTCCAACTGGCTGATGACAACGACAAGCTGGTCTACGAGGCCCAGCCTCGCTTCAAGCGGAGCGAGCGTCGCAATCCCGACACGGCGCTGCTCTGTACACACACCGACACCGACCTCACCAGGGCGATTCCCACCTTGTGGAGCCTTCGTGACGTCGACGCCGAATCTGACCTGTACTTGGAGCGATAAAAATGGGACTTCGTGGCACGCGGACTCGGCAGACCCGAGCGAACGGTGAGGCCGAGGTTACCAAGAAGCCGCTGGGCGCGGTCCGGCGGGCACAGACCATTACCACCTATGGTGTGGGCTCGATGATCGCCGTCGAGGATCAATCGTACATCGTCAGCGGGATCGACAGCTGGCGCGTATGGCCTTCAGACGTCATCTATGAGCCCCGGCTTGAGGGCTGGCTCAGCGTCGATAGGTTCCAGCTGCCTCCCGCCGACGAGCCCTCCTCTGGAAATGGGATCAAGGTACGGCTGTTTCCCGAGACGTACTCGTGCGCCTCCTGCAAAAAGCTTCAGTACTTCAAGAGCTTCGGTTCGCCCGAAGGGCAGAGCCAGTGCGGAGACTGCAATAAGCCGCTGACTCCCTCCCGATTCGTAATCGCCTGCGAGAACGGGCACCTGGACGATTTCCCCTACTTCGAGTGGCTTCACAAGAAGAGCGAACAGAAGGGGGAAGATAAGCACGAGCTCACGCTGGAGAGCACGGGGCAGACTGCCTCGCTTCGCTCTGTCTTGATCAAGTGCTCCTGCGGCGTACGGCCGGCGTCCCTGGAAGGCGCGTTCGGACGTAACGCCATGAAGGAACTGGGCATCAAATGTCGGGGACGGCGACCCTGGCTGGGACGGGACGCGAACGAACCCGGCTGCTCTGCCATACCGCGCACTCTGCAGCGAGGTGCCTCGGCCGCGTGGTTCGGAATCTCGAGGTCCGCGCTGTCGATTCCGCCGTGGTCAGAGACACTTCAGCAGCGGATCAACTCTCGTTATAGCGAGTGGAGCCAGGCGCTCGACGATGAGGTCCCCGAGAAGGCCCTTCTCAACATGATCGCGCGGAGCGATGTTGTGGAGGACGGCGGGTTTACTCCCGAAGAGGTACTCGCAGCGGTTCTGCGTCGGCGCGAGTTGAAGAGCAGCGCGCTTTCCGATTCCAAAGAGCAGCCCATGCTGGAATCGGCCAACAAATTACGGAACCAGGAGTACGCGCACCTCTATGACGGCACCGGATCCGTCGGACGTGAGGAGCACTTCGAGTGCGTCCAGGCGTTGGCGGACGGGACGAGCCTGCCGTACGGACTCAAACGCTCCATGCTCGTGAAAAGGCTCCGAGAGGTCCGGGCGTTGGAATCGTTCACCCGCGTGGAGCTGCCCGACCCGGCCGGTGGAGACAAGCGTAGATCGGCGATGGCCAAGAAGACCATGGATTGGCTGCCCGCTATCGAGGTCAGCGGTGAAGGTGTCTTCCTCGCCATCGATGATGACCTCCTGCGGACGTGGGAGCAGCGAAGCGGCCCGCGGCAGCGTGCTCATACGATCTGGACCAATCACACGGCGCTCCTGCGCGAGCGTGCTAAGAGGGCCGGCGGCATGAGGCCGCCATCCGACATCACGTCTCCGGTGACCGCGCGCTATGTCCTGCTCCACACGCTCGCCCACGTGCTCATCAACGAGTGGAGCCTGGACTGCGGGTACCCGGCCGCGTCCCTGCGCGAGCGGCTCTACGTCGACGACGAGATGGCCGGCATCCTGATCTACACCGCCACCAGCGACTCGGCGGGATCTCTCGGCGGCGTCGTCGCCCAGGGCGAGCACCGCAAGCTCCACGAAACTCTGGAAGGGGCTCTGGCACGGACCGAGTGGTGTTCCCAAGACCCGCCTTGCATGGAGTCGGAGGCCAGCGGTCTCGACAGTCTCAACCTGGCCGCATGCTATGCCTGCGTGCTGCTGCCGGAGACCAGCTGTGAGACCAACAACGTTTTCCTGGACCGGGCGATGTTGATCGGAACCCCGGAAGATCCGTCGACCGGTTTCTTCCACGAAGGTAATTGACTAACGTGATCTCCGAGACGGGGAGCTGGATGTAAGGGGGGTGCTGTGCCGCGACTGGGTATCCACCAGGACTTCCTGCAGGATCTCATTCGCCTGGAGCGCACCATCCAACGGAAGGTGCTCGACACGATCAAGAAGTTCGAACAGACCGCGCACACTGGGGCGCATCTGGAGAAGCTGCACGACATCCGGGACCCGCGGTTCAAGAGCATCCGGATCGACTTGAAGTACCGCGGTATTGTGCTTGTCCCTGAGCAGGGTGATCACTTCACCCTGCTCAGGGTGGACACGCACGACGAGGCATATGGCTGGGTACGACACCGCCGTGCCACGGTCAACATGGCCACGGGCCATATGGAGATCCGTGACGACGCGATCATCGATACGGCCATCGAGACGATGAGTCACACCCCGGTGGAGGCCGCTCGTCCGTTGTTTGAGCACGTGTCCGACGCCGATCTCATCCGGCTCGGCATCGACGACCAGATGCTCAAGTTCGCCAGGATGCTCACGGACGTGGCCATGCTGGAGGCGCTGGACGGCAAGCTGCCACAAGTCCAGTTCGATGTGCTCTTCGGGCTGGCCGCGGGGATGTCGCCGGAGGCGGTCTGGAATGACGTGGTCGGCGTAGCCGTGCCGGAAAAGATCGAACCGGACGACCTCGTGACAGCCACCAGGCGAATGCCGCACAAAGTGGCGCTCGTCGAGGGGCCCAAGGAGCTTATGGAGCTGTTCGACAAGCCGCTCGCTCGGTGGCGGGTCTACCTCCATCCGTTGCAGTCAGCGGCGGCGTTCCAGTCGTACTCCGGCTCGGCGCAGGTCACCGGTGGTCCTGGCACCGGCAAGACGGTGGTGGCGTTACATCGGGCTAGACACCTGGCGCAGCAGGGTGGCCGGGTGCTGCTCACCACTTTCACCGCGACGCTCACCCGCTCGCTGGCCGAGTCGTTGCGGTTGTTGGAGGCCGACAATGAGGTGCTCTCCCGCATCGACGTGCTCACCGTGGATCAGTTCGCCAGGCGCCACGTGGGCAAGTTCATTCTGCTTCGGGACGAGGAGGAGAAGGAGATCTGGCGCCGGGTGATCCGCCGGCGAAATCTCGATTTCACCGAGCGATTCCTGGCCGAGGAGTGGCGTCAGGTTGTCCTCGCTCAGGGGATCACCTCATCCGATGGCTACCTCTACACCAAGCGGGTCGGGCGCGGGCGGCGACTTGGGTCGTTGCAGCGGGCACAGGTCTGGCGCGCGATCGCCGAGTTTGAGCAGGAGCTGGCGGACAACAACTACCGCACCTTCGAGACGGTCTGCGTGGAGGCGACGCGCGCCCTCGGGGAAGTGGAGGCGTGGCCGTACGACTATGTCATCGTGGATGAGGCGCAGGATCTGCACCCAGTTCGGTGGCGGGTACTGCGCGCGGCGGTGGCGAAGGGGCCGAACGACCTGTTCATCGCCAGTGACACCCATCAGCGAATCTACGACAACCGCGTCTCGTTAAGTTCCGTCGGTATACAGATCGCGGGCAGATCTACCCGACTAAAGATCAATTACCGGACCACGGAGGAGATCCTCGCGTGGAGCTGCGCCATGCTCGCCGGTGAGAAGATCGACGACCTCGACGGAATTCAGGCCAGCCTCACCGGGTGCCGCTCTGAGGTACACGGTGCCAAGCCAGAGCTGTACGGCGCCACCACCAGGAACGCCGAGCTCGCACGGTTGATCGAAACCGTGCGTGTCTGGCTTGACGCGGGTGTCCTTCCCGAGGAGATCGGCATCGCGGCGCGATCGGAAACGACAGGTCAAGCGGCGGTCGAATACCTTCAGCGGGCCGGCATCGAGGTCGGCTATCTCTCCCGCGACAAGGACGGAGCCGATGGTCAGGTGCGGGTCACCACCATGCACCGGATGAAGGGCCTGGAGTTCCGGTGTGTCGCAGTGATCGGCGTGGGCGCCAACCAACTGCCCGCCCCGAACGCGGTCACCCCACTCGACGAGGACGCGACCACGTACGCCAACGACCTCCAGCGGGAACGCTGCCTGCTCTTCGTGGCCTGCACCCGTGCTAGGGAACGCCTCCATGTCTCCTGGCACGGAGAGCCTTCGCCCTTCCTCAGCCTCGCCAGTGGTTGACGATCTCGCGAATCTCTCCGTCGGTGATCGTGGCGAGTCTTATTTCGTACGGCTCGCGCCCTCGACCCGGCACCAGCAGTCCCTCTCCGGGACTCAGCGACTCGGCGCCGGGACGGTCTAGGACGCAGGTGCTTTCCCCTGCTGTCGTCACCGATAGCGCGAGTCGACTCGGCAGATAGCCCTTGAGTCGCCTATTGAGCACGTACGGTTTCGCCGTACGGACAACCAGATGGAAGCCAGCCGCGCGTCCCTCCCTGGCCAGCTCGATGACCTGCCCAAGGTCCTCGACCGCGGCCAGTTCGTCGATGAACACGACCACGTCGGGATGGGCTAGGTCGGCATCGCCCAACGCCCCGATGGGGGCAGGGCTCCCGGACTCCCGCACCTCCTTGTTGAACTGCTCGATCGTCCGGCACTGCCGCTTGCGCAGGTCCGCGTATCGACAGTCAACCTCAGCGATCGCCCAGGTGAGCGGCTCGCCCGCGGCCTGCGGCACCAAGTGGGGGAGGTCGGCGAACGGGTTATCGCGGGTGGACATCACCAGGCGGAACTGCTTCGGCGAGTGGCGCATGGCCAGCGAGGCGACGATGCCCCGGATCGGATTGACCGCGCCGCGGTTTCCGGCGACCAGGAGATGAGGTGACTCGTGGAGATTGAGAAAAGCGGGTGCGCCATCCCGATCTCGCCCGAGCCCGATCAACGACAAGTCGCCCTCGGGGGCTTCCCGGAGCACGTCGCCCAGGCTTAGTAAGTCAGGAGAGGTGTGCGACACCTCCAGGGTGACTGCCAGCACACCCGGCAGGGGAGAACTCGACCGCTCCATCGGCACCAGCCGTGCCACGCGGTGCTTTACGACTTGCCCGATCCGCCCCGCTAAGGCAAAGACCGCGGACTCGTGTGTCGTTGGACCAAGCCGGATCTCGAAGCGGGTCACAGTGGGCGTGCGCGTGTATCCGGTAACACGTGCATCGACTCGTGCCTCCCGCAGGACACGGTCGATTTCTTTTACCAGACTGTCGTCGGCGTCCGTATGATTACGCTCTGAGGCGTCGGACTTCAACAGGTGATGCGGCGGAAGCTGTTCGACCTTCTTGCTGGCGGGCTTCGGCGTACGTGGGCGCATGGCCCGGAGCTGGTCGGCCACCTCGATGGCGGACTGAGGGCGGTCGGTCGGGCTCTTGGCGAGAAGCTGGAGAATCAAGTCATCGAGCGGTTGATAAATCTCGGGACGAATCTCCCTCGGGGGTTGGGGCTCTGTCATCGCGTGCTGAAATAGCAATCGCCATGCGGTGCCGTGAAACGGCCGTTCCCCGGTGGCCATCTCGTAGAGCACGCAGCCCAGCGAATATAGATCGCTCCGCTCGTCCGGCGAACCGTCCGACTGTTCGGGGGCAGCATATGCGGGCGTTCCGGCCTGGGCGGTGGCCCTACCCTTCTCGACCACTCTGGCGATGCCGAAATCGCAGATTTTCGGTCGGTCGCCGGGGAGCAGCATGATGTTGGCGGGTTTGATGTCCCGGTGGATGACCTTCTTGTCGTGTGCGGCCCCGAGTGCCTCAGCCAGCCGGGCACCGATGGTGATTACCCGTCCGATGGACAGGCCGCCTCGATGCTCCTTCATGACCTTCGCCAGGTCCTTACCGTGGAGGAGCTCCATGACGTAGAAAAGTTGTCCACTGTCCTCGTCGGCGTCGTGGACGACGACAATGCCGGGATGCTGGAGTTGACCGCAGAGCTTGGCCTCGGCGCGGAAGCGCTCGACCTTCCTCGGTTCAGGATCGAGGTGGCTTGGGAAGATCTTGACGGCCACCTCGCGGGCGAGGCGTAAGTCGACGGCGTTCCAGACCTCGCCCATGGCACCCGCGCCAAGCATGGAATCCAGCCGGTATCGACCGGCCAACGTGACCCCGGCTAGCACGGCGGCCTCCAGATCCATTCGGGTGGGCATATGAGACTTGATATGGATGGTAGCTGTTCGATTGATCCGTGTTAGCTTGTACCGCTCGCCAGCCGCTGGAGATCGACAGAACATCAACGGGTAGCCTGTCTAACCTCGACTGTTGTGACGGTCGTGACTTGGAAGGTCGTTCACCTCTCCTCTGGGGGAGGGGCGGGCTACGGGTTCCACGGCTTGGCGATTGCCCGGTCCGCGTTCTCGCTTACTGGTCGTCATAGCTCCGCGCGCTGGCTGGCCAACTGTGAACGTTGCCGTATGTCGTACGCTAGAAGCCGTGGCGCGAACGGATGTGGAGTCGTGGGCGTCGAGTGTGGCGACCCGGGCCAGTATGAGATCGAACAAGGGGCGGGACACCAAACCGGAGTTGGCCCTTCGTCGAGCCGTTCATGCACTTGGTCTGCGTTATAGGGTTTGCTATCGCCCGCTGAAGAGTGTTCGCCGGACTGCGGATCTGGTCTTCACTAAAGTGAAGATCGCTGTCTTCCTGGACGGGTGCTTCTGGCACGGGTGCCCTGAGCATCACACCGTCGCGGTGACCAATGCTACGTTCTGGGCGGAGAAGGTTCGGCGAACCCGAGAGCGTGATGCCGAAACGGACCGTCTCCTTGCAAAGGCCGGATGGCTGACGATCAGAGTATGGGAACACGAGCAGCCCGTTGTTGCGGCGGTGCATATCGCGGATGTAATTGCTTCCCGGCGTGCGGCTTTGCAGGAGAGGACTGCGGTGGAAGCTCAAGGCGCCGCAGGCGAACGTCCCTGAGAGTTTTGCTTGGCGTGTGCGTCGCAGGCAGCGTGTCGGGTTGGCCCGGCAGTTCCTGAGCCGTACATCCTGTTCCTAACGTCAGGAGGACAGTCGCCAGAATCGCACCCGACCGTCTTAATTCGCGTAGAGGCAGCACAAGCCATCAGACTATTAGTCACGAGAAGCGGTTCCATGAACAACAGTGAATCTGGCTGGACCGATGGCCCTCACGATGGGCGAAAATCGTCAGCGGCCGTGACCACTCACTGCGAGATCGTGTTGGCTTGCGTGGTTCGTGCGCTCCCGCAGTGAGTGGGGCAGCGGAGCCGGACAGTGAGCCCTTTCCCTCCTGATGGCGCTAATCAGGCCCTCTCTGCCAGACTGGTGTGACACGTAAGGACAAACGGACCTTAAGTGGAACGAGTAGGGCGAGAACAGGACCTTCTTCACCGTGACGTTGAGCATGACCGACCTGACCGGTACGGCAGGGCATGATGAGCCGGTGGGCACCTCGGTCGGTGCCAGACTCGGCCGGCAGGCGATTCTGCGGATGGGGGATCGGCGTTTCCACATCATCATGGCGGAGCAGGCCCTCGACACGTGGGTGGGCGGTCCGGAGGTGATGCGCGGTCAACTCGCGCACATCCGCGCCGAGATGGAGGCGCTTCCGCTGCGCCTGCACGTCGGCGTCATTCCCCGGCACGCCGACATCGAGCTCGGCCCGCACGCCGGATACTGGATCTTCGACTCGCGGATCGTCATGACGGAGACCGTCACGGCCGGGCTGAACGTGACCCAGCCTCGGGAGATCGCGCTGTACGAGCGGCACTTCGGCGGTTTGGACCGTCTCGCCGTGTATGGGGAGCGCGCGCACGAGCTGATTGACCGTGCCCTGCACGAGATTGAAGAAATCTGAAGACATTCCGTTGAGCCGTACGGCATGCCGTCCCTAGCGTCGAAGCAGGCTCACTCCGGATCGACAGCATCCGGATACCCCGCATGGAGGCTGCAATGGCTTCTGCCACAACGGTTCGACTCATCGACGATGAGCTGGCACATCCTCGTACCCTCATCCCCGAGAAGCTGTTCGGATCCCTGACCGACCGCATCGCCCGCGAGGAGGACATCCCTACCGAGGACGCCGCATGCGTCATGGAGCAGGCCCTGGCGTTCCTGGTCGCCTGCGCGCTCAACCCGGACGCGCGTCTGTCCCCTTCCAAGCAGGTGGACATCGGCTGGCATGCCTTCCTGGCGTACACCCGCGAGTACCAGGACTTCTGTACGAGGGTCGCCAGCCGGTTCATCCACCACGCGCCCGCTGACACGACCTCCCACCCCGTGACCACGATCGGGACTACCGTCGAAGCCATGCGGGCCGCCAGCCTGCCGGTCGTCCCCGAGCTGTGGATCCCCGCCAGCGAATGCAGCCAGTGCTACGCGGGCTGTGCCGACGACCCGAGGGAGAGCTGACCGTGAAACCACAGTGGGACGACCTCCCCAGCAACGTACGCGGCACCGTCGAGCAGCAGATTGGCCAGGTCCTCAAGGCCGAACCGGTGACCAAGGGACTCATGCCCGGCCTCGCCGCCCGGCTGCACACCGAGAACAGCGGGACCGTCTTCCTCAAGGCCGTCTCCACCGCCAGCCCGGCCGCGTCCCTGTACGAGCGGGAACGGGCAGCCGGCGCCGTACTGCCGCCCGGCCTGCCCATACCCCGCCTGCGGTGGAGCGGCGAGGTGGAGGGGTGGATCGTGCTGCTGCACGAGTACGTCGACGGCCGGGACGCCGATCTATCGCCCGGTTCGCCGGATGTGCCGCTGGTGCTGGACACCCTGGTCGTCCTGAACGAGGCGCTCACCCCGTGCCCCGGCCAGCTTCCAGACGTCGAGGTGAACATCGCGGGACTCCAGGCCAAGGCCGCGAGCCTGCTCGCCGAAGAGCTGCCGTACCGGGCCATGTACGAGACGGCACTCGCCAAGTTCAGTCCCGACGCGCTGGAGGGGGACACCCTTCTCCACTACGACCTGCACCCCGGCAACTTCCGGATCGATGACGGTCGGCCGTACGTGATCGACTGGGCGTTCGCGGTGCGCGGTGCCGCGTGGGTGGACGCGGTCATGCTCGCTCCCCGCCTCATCGAGGCGGGTCACACCCCGGAGCAGACCGAGGCGCTGCTGGCTCGTGTACCGGCCTGGCGGTTCGCACCCGCGGACGCCGTCACCGCCGTGGCCGTGCTGTGGACGCTGTTCCGCCTGTACAAGGCGCGGTTCGGCCCGGTGGAAGGACGCGATTTCCGAGCGCGGGCCGCCGAGGCCGGGCGAGCCTGGGTGCACTATCGCTCACTCTGACGGGACAGGTCGAGGGCTCCGAAGACCAGCGTCACGCTTCCCCCTCGTACAGCTGATGCCCGGGTTTGTCCCGAAGGTTCCTCGCGGTGGAGAGAAGATCAGGTCCTAGGTACGTGGGAGTGGTCGCGTGCCAGTCTGGCCGTAGGTTGTCATGGCCAGAGGTGTTGGCGAGTCCAGGAGTCACCGTCGCGGGTGTACGACAGACGGATGTGACGGCGGTCCTGGTCGGCCTGCCGGAACTCGATCTCGTCGGCGGTCACCGTGTACAAGGTCCAGCCAGAGGCGACCAACCGCGGATCGGCGGTGAGCCGTTCCCCGGCGGTCTGGAGGGCGGCTTCCAACTCCGCCGGGTCGTTCAGCACCTGCGACACGTCGAGACCGACCACTCGTGCCCAGCCGCCTCCAGCGCCTGCGCCACATGACTCCCGATGAACCCGGCCGCGCCGGTGAGCAGTGTCTTCGCCCTGCTGAGAGTGGGCTGTGACCCCGACGGCCAGGGCCGTACGGCACGCACCCGTTCGCAGACGGTAAGAATCCACCGGTGCTACCGTCCGCCCCCGGGCGGAGAGGCCAGGTCCGGTGGTGCGGCCGGGGGGTGTGGCAGGACGGAGACGGCGCCTTTGGACTCGAAGATCGCGAGGTGGATGCCGTCCGGGCTGTGGTGTCCGTGCTGGCGGAGCACGGCGGCGAGGTCGGCTTCGGTGAGTCCGCAACGGCGCAGGTTGCGCCGGTTGACGTGCCCGTCGTGGATCAGGACTCGCAGTGGCGGGTCGACCAGGCGGCTGATGCCCGGCAGAAACCGAAGCCTGGTGATGGCCGAGTGGGCGGCGAGCAGGGCCAGCAGCGCCGCGGCGCCGGTCAGCCATGAGGCGTCGGTCGCGGTGGCGGTACGTCCCACGATAGCGCCGACCGCGACGGCGGCGACCCAGTCGAACGGGGCGAATTCCGCCATGGTGCGGCGTTCGGTGATCCGGAATGCCACCGCGGCGGTCAGGAACAACGCCAGCGCCTTGAGCGCGGCATGGGCCGCACGGTGCCAGTCGCCGATCAGGGCGTCGCCGAAGCCGTCCACAACGGGCCGCCCTCAGCCGACGCCGTCGGGAGCGAGCAGGACCCGGCGGTGCCCCGGGCCGGCGATGCCGACGTTTTGGCCGGTCGCGGCCCGAGGCGGTGCGGATTCCGGTGGCTGTCTCATACGACCAGGCTAAACCTGTCTCGCCTCGCCCCCATGTCGAAGCATCCTGCAGGCAGCGTCGGGCATAACGAGGGCGTGTCGCGAAGGTGGCGTGAGCAGAGGCTCACCGGCGGGAGGAGGGTCTGCCCAGGCCGGGCGACCGGTGGCGGGCGGTCGCGCATTCCTCGGAAGCAGCCTCCGGCGAGGATCGTAATCGCAGTCGTTTCGGCCACACGTCACCACCGGATCCGTGTCAGAGCCGTTTGATTGACCGACCCCCACGCCTGGAAAACCGAACCTCAGGAGACCGTCCGCAAGCAGAGGAACTCGTGCGAGTTCATCCAAGAGCTGCGGAAACGGGGCGTGTCTCCTCAACAAGCCGGAGTCGTCGGGTGATGCTTGACCGGTGTCGAAAACCGCATCGGTGGGTGACGTCCAGTGAGCGAGGACCGAGCCACCGGGAGCTTCGACCACCCCTTGCACGCGCCCGGCTCCGGCTGTGAGCTCACTCCTACATATTGAAGCTGGAGCTATGGACACCACGAACGACACTCTTCGCGCCGATCTTCTCGTCATCGGTTTCGGCAAGGGCGGCACGGCCGTCGCGAAGACGATGGGTCGCCTCGGCAAGCGCGTGGTGCTCGTCGAGCAGTCGGAGCGGATGTACGGAGGCACGTGCCCCAATGTCGGCTGTGTGCCGACGAAGGCGCTGGTCCACCACGCAGGCAAGCGCCGGAGGAGCGACTCGGCGCAGGAATGGTACGAGCGCTCCGTCGAAGAGGTGCAGGCACTGACCGCGCTGTTCCGCGGCGGCAACTACGAGGCGATGAACGGCGCCGAGACCGTGACGGTCGTCACCGGCCGAGCCGTGTTCATCGACCCGCACACCGTCGGCGTCGAAGCGGGTGGCGAACGTCTCACGATCTCCGCCGAGACCATCTTGATCAACACAGGTGCCGAAGCAATCATCCCCGACACCCCCGGCCTGCGGGAGAGCAAACACACCCTCACCAGCACCGGTTTGATCGAGACGACGGTCCTGCCCGAACGGCTCGCGATCGTGGGCGGCGGATACATCGGCATCGAGTTCGCCTCGATCTACCGTCAGTTCGGTTCGCAGGTCACCGTGTTCGAGTCCGCTTCGAGGATCCTGGGCCGTGAGGACGACGATGCCGTCGCCGTCGCCGAGGGCATCCTCGCGGGCGACGGCATCGAGATCATCAAGGGCGCACACGTCACGGAGGTTCGCGACGGTGAGACCGGCGCGACCGTCGTCTACGAGAGGGACGGGCGGCAGCACGCCCTCGAAGTCGACACCATCCTCGCCGCCACCGGTCGCGCGCCGGCGACCCGCGACCTCGGGCTGGATGCCGCCGGCATCCGCACCACCGAGCATGGGGCGGTCGAGGTCGACGAGCATCTGCGCACGAGTCAGCCGCACATCTACGCTCTCGGCGACGTCCGTGGCGGGCCGCAGCACACCTACCTCTCCCTCGATGACAGCCGCGTCGTCATCGACCAGCTCATCGGCGAGGGCCGGCGCTCGGTGTCGGACCGCGTCGCGGTTCCCCGCACCCTGTTCATGACCCCGCCGCTCGCGACCGTCGGGCTCACTGAGAAGGAGGCCCGCGCGGCGGGATACCGGGTGAAGATCGCGAGTGAACCCGTCGCCGAGATCGTGGCGATGCCTCGCGCGTACATCGTCGAGGAGACCCGTGGATTCATGAAGTTCGTGATCGACGCCGAGACGGACGAGATCCTTGGAGCCGTCCTGCTGAGCGTCGACGCGCAGGAACTCATCAACACGGTCGCGCTCGCCATGCGACACGGGATCAAGGCGGCCGAACTCCGCGATGCCGTCTACAACCATCCCACCTCGACCGAGGCGTTCAACGAGGTGCTCGCCACCATCGTGCGCGCCGACGAGCCGCGGACTGCCGACGTGTAGCCCATTCGGGTGCGCTCCCGACGCCCACCTGACCTGTGATCATGACCGGTTCAGCGTCTCTCTGACGTGAAGCGGACACCTGCCTCGGCGAGCGCGCGGTGAAAGCGCCTGCGGGCGCGGTGCGGCCTGATGCGTATGGCATTGCGCGACACCCCGAGTGCCGTCGCGATCTCCTCGCGGTCCAGGCCCTCCCAGGCGACCAGCGACAGCACCTCACGGTCATCGTCGGACAAGGTACGGAAGACCTGGCCGATCGCTTCGATCTTTGTGACCTGGTGGCCTGGGCAGACCGGGCAGGAAGTCCCAGAGTTCGGCGCCGCCCCCTGGGCGGTTGTGCGGTCCGGTGTGGACCCGATCGTTGTCAACCTCCCTGAGCTCGACAAATACATCGAGGCACCGGCGGTCGAGTACATCGTCCCGGAATAGACCACCGAGGGCGGCTCGAAGACCGAAGGCTCCACCGCGCGTTCGCGCGCACTGCGATGTGCGAGGCGGCGAGCAGAGCGCCCTGGTCATTCATGAAGTCCCGGCACGCTTTCATCGTCGACGCTGGATCATCAGGCCACGGAGATGTCCACGGACGGGCGGAGCCGCGCGGCCACGGCCAGCGCTTCGTGGACGGGGTGCTGCGCGAAGGAGTCGATGAGCTTCGGATCGGCCGGCCGCCCCTCCCCTTCTGCCGCCGGAAAAGCGATCTGTTCGTACGCCGCCTGGAAGCGCGGGCCCCAGCGGCGGGCTCCGAGGCGGGCCGTACGGGAGCAGTTGTCCACCATGTAGGCGACATCGCGGGCGTGCATGTACGGGAGCAGCGAGTCCACCGCTTCGATGATCGACTCGTTGACGATCTCGGACCACGGGTGGCCGCGCTCGGCGAATTCGTCGACCTGCGCCATCATCGTGGCGATGAACGCTCCGGCGGTGAACGGCTCGACGGGTAGTGCCCCCTCGCCGCGCCGGGCGCGTACCGTATCGCCCGCCGCCCACATCGCAGAGCCGCCGATCTCGGTCATCGGCTGGATGCTGAGCCGCCGTTCGGCGAGGATCACGCTGCGCAGTTCCGTGCCGTCGGCGACCTCGTCGTAGATCTCGGCGATCAGGTCGCGCGCCGGGCGGTAGGCCGCGGTATAGGTCCGGTCGAAGGCGTCCTGCCCGGCCGAGTCCAGTTGCTCGCGCACCGCGCGCAGACCATGGCGCGAGATGGTACGGGCGATCGGCCCGGTGATGTTCTCGCAGGACCGTTCGTAGGCGGTGACCGGATCGTCGCCGGTGAGCCGGTAGTGGCGGTGGAGGGATTCGACAAGGCCGTGAACGGCACCGAGCAGGATCGCGCGTTCGCCGACGATGTCCGACAGATACTCGCTGTCGAGCGTGGTGCGGAAGGTGTACGGGGAGCCGAGCGCCACGGACCAGGCGAGCGCACGGTCGACGGCCCGGCCGTCGGGGTCGGCGTGGACGGCGAAACTGCTGTTGATCCCGGCACCGTTGACCTGCGCGCCCTGTTCGTACAGGCGGCGCACCGAGTCACCCATGCCCTTGGGGCAGACCGCGATGACGCCGTGCCCGGCTGGGAAGGCGCCGCCGGTGGCGCGGAGGTGGCCGAGCAGGAAGCCGTGCGAGAGGCCGATGGTGGCGCCGGGGCGCAGTACGGCGAAGAGTTCCCGGTGGTGGACGGCGAGTGCGGCGTCCGCGATGAGGAGGATGACGAGGTCGCTGTCGGCGGTGACGGTGAGCCAGTCGCCGAGGGTGCCGTTCTGCTCGGTAAAGCCGTGGGCACGCGCGTCGGCGGCGGAGGCCGAATCCGGCCGCAGTCCGACGGCGACTCGGATGTCCGTGCCGATCAGCGAGTCGCGGAGGTTACGGGCCTGGGCGCGGCCCTGCGGACCCCAGCCGATCACGCCGATCCGCCGGACGCCGGCGAGCGCCTCGGGTAGCAGCGGGAACAGGTGACGGCCGCCGCGCAGGATCGTCTCGGTGCCGCCGGGGACGTCCATCGTCTCCAGGGGGAACACCGCTGAGCTGAAGGAATTTGTGTTTGTGGAGGTCATGGAAGGAGTTGTAGGCTCCGCTCCGGCATTACGGCAAGCGCAACATGTGCAGCGGTCCGTTGCGCCAAGCGAAAGAGCGAGGTGGGTGCGTGATCGACGACCATCGCGAGTTGCGGATCTTCCTGCATCTGGCGCAGACGCTGAACTTCGGCCGGACGAGTCTCGACTGCCATGTCAGCCCCGCGACGCTCACCAGGACGGTGCAGCGCTGGGAGTCGCACCTCGGCCACCGGCTGTTCGACCGTGGCCCGCGCGGGGTGGCGCTGACGGCCGAGGGCCACCGCTTCCGGGAGTACGCCGTACGGGCCCTGGAACTCTGGAACGGCTATCGCGAGGCGGCTCCGGACCCGGCCGAACTCACCGGCCGGCTGAGCGTGTTCGCGACCGTGACAGCCTGCCAGGCGCTGTTGCCGGAGCTTCTGGCGCCGTTTCACGCGGCCCATCCGCAGGTCCGTGTCGAGCTGCGCACCGGGGACGCGGCGGCCGCGCTGGCCCGGCTCGACGAGGGCGAGGCGGACGTGGCCGTCGCGGGGATTCCGGCGCGCCTTCCGGAGTCCCTGGTCAGCCGGACGGTGGCGACGACCGAACTGGTCTTCGTGACGGCGCGCGACCGTACGGACGACGGGCTCGACGGTCCGTTCGTGCTGCCGCACCGCGGTCTGGTCCGCGAAGCCGCCGAGCGCTGGTTCCGCAGCCGCGCACCCGGCCACCGCCGCGCGCCGGACGTGGCGTCGGAACCGGAGGGGCACGAGGCGCTGCTGACTCTGGTCGCGCTGGGCTACGGCACGGGGATCGTGCCGCGGCTGGTGCTCGACAACAGTGTGGTACGAGACCGGCTGACGATCATCCCGGCCGATCCGCAGCCCGCGGTTTTCACCATCGGCCTGTGCGTACGCCGCGTCGACCTGCGCCGACCGCTGGTGGCCGCGCTGTGGAGTCTCACCGAACGCGGCACCTCGTAACCGCGCGACCGCGGTAGCCGACCGCCACGGCGAGGCGACGAGGTCACCGGCCTGGTCATCGGCTCCACGGTGACTGCACCAGGTGCCGATGCCGGCCTCGGACGGTGTCTGTCGGCTGTGCTCGACCCCCGCCGCGCGTACTTTCACCGTATCGGGCTCTTCGCGCCATTCCACTCTGTGGGGGGAACTCAAGACATCGGCGGGATGCTCGGTGTTCGCGGGGGCATGGCTACTCGGTGATGACGGCGTCTCGCGGGTCTCCGTAGACGGGGTTCCTGTCGTAGCGTTTCTCGGTGACGAGCAGGCGGATCACCCCCTTGGCGTTCTCCTCCGCCTCCCAGACGATCCAGTCGTCGCCGACGGGCTCCTCCTGCGTGCGCTCCTCGCCGTAACCTCCGGGGTTCCCCGGCGGGATGGCCATGATCAGGAAGATGACCTTCCTGCCCCGCTTCTTGAGCTCCGGCAGGACCTCGCCGACGGTCTTCTCGTCCACGCGAAACCCCTCCAGCGAGCGGCCCTTGAGCGTCGCACTCCGGAATTCCGATCTGATCTCCGTTGGGTCGGGGGCAGGCACGGGCACGCAGGACGCCACCGGCCCCTCCATGAGATAAGTGCTGGTGCTGCCGCCTGCCCCGCTCTCAGGGGCGCTGATGGTCCAGACGAAGGTCTGGCCCGGTCTGAACAGCTTGGTGTCGATCCGCATCTGCCAGCCGTGCTTTTCGCCGGGGATGTTCTCCGGCAGGCTGTACAGACCTTGGGGGATGTCCATCACGTGCTTGCCACGCGGTTGGCGGCATCGCTGTCCCCAGGGAACGTAGTTGACGATGGCGGGAACATCGAGGTCCTTCAGCCGCTTCTCCAAGCCTGCGGCATCACGGAAGTCACGGACCTGAATGGTCACCATCCCGTTGGCGGCCTTGGTGACGGCCCAGGAGCTTGACACTCCGGAACCGTTCTCCAGCAGGCTCGGGCCCAGCACCGCACCCGTGGCGAGCACGACCGCGGCCGCCAGTCCCAGGGCAAGCCGTCGGGGAGCGTACCTGCGGGTCCTCGTCACCGTGCCCGGCTCTTCCGAGGTGATCGCGGCCAGCAACGCCTGCGCCTCCGCGTCGGCCGGGCTACCTCCCTGCCTGCCAGGCTCAACCCTGGCCAGCGACTTCACCGCCTCGATCTCGTCGATGTTCTTCATAGCGGCCTTTCCGTCGGTACCAACCGGCTCTCTGCGGTGAAGTGGACACCGGCCTCTGCGAGGGCTCGGGAAAAGCGCCTGCGGGCACGGTGAAGCCTGATGCGTATGGCATTGCGCGACACCCCGAGTGCTGTCGCGATCTCCTCGCGATCCAGGCCCTCCCAGGCGACCAGCGACAGCAGTTCGCGGTCATCGTCGGACAGGGTCCGGAAGACCTGTCCGATCGCTTCGAGCTCGACCTTGCTGTCCGGGGAGTCTCCATACAGGTCGGCCATCTTGGCATCGAGCCCGGTACGGCGTGCCCGTCGGCGGTTGTCACCTCGGTAGTGATTGGCCAGTACCTTGCGCGCCACACCGTACAGCCAGAGCGTGGCCTCCTCTCCCTCCGGCAGTTCGTCCACCCGCCGCCAGGCAGTGGTGAAGGTCTCCGCCACAACGTCCGCCGCGTCCTGCGGTGAATCACAGCGGCGCGCGGCATAGGCCGTGATCTGGCCGTAGGCCTGGTTGTAGACAGCCTCGAATCTGACCAGCCGCTCGTTATCCACGGGCGGTCCCATGGCAACTCTCCTCATCAACTCACTTAACGGACAACCTTGCCTATGTGCGCGGATGAAGCATCATTTCCAGTCACCACGAAAAAGTTGCCCCGTCTCACCTGGCCTTGCTCGACGCGAGGACGTGAGCAGGTCAGATGCAATCTGACCGGGAAAGGCGAGAGGGCAGTCCTGGTCGGTGTTGTCGTTGAGATGTGAAGCGAGGGCCCTGCCTCACCCGGTGTTGGCAGCCAGTCGCGTTTCGGAGATCCTGCCTGACCGGCGATCACGCCGTACACAGTTCGCGGTGCCGCCTGGGTGGACGCCGTCATGCTCGCCCCCGTCTCATCGAGGCGGGCCACACCCCGGAGCAGAGCGAGGCGCTGCTGGCCCGGGTACCGGCCTGGCGGTCCGCACCCGCGGACGCGGTCACCGCCCTGGCCGCGCTGTGGACGCTGTTCCGCCTGTACAAGGCGCGGTTCGGCCCGGTGGAAGGACGCGATTTCCGGGCGCGAGCCGCCGAGGCCGGGCGAGCGTGGGTGCTCTACCGCTCACTCTGACGGGACGGCCGCACGGAACAGGTCGAGGAGGACCTCGACGTGCTCGGGATGGAACGAGAGCCGATACTCCCCGCCCTTGGTGGTGGTCACCAGGACCCTCGCCCAAAAGTCCTTCTTGTCGTCGTGATCGAGCACGTCGATCTCCGCTCCCGCCAGGGGAATCACGACCTGGGCGAACTTCGCCTCCTTGTCGATGGAGAGCACGACCTTCGTCGTCGACACCGTCACGAAGCCGAAGAACTCCTTGCCAGGGGCGGGGGTCTTCGGAAGCTGAACGATCCCCCCTTCGACGGTCACCGATCCGTCCGGGTGGCGGATAGGCCGCCGGATCCAGCGCTCCACCGGAGAAAACCCCACACCGCCTAGCAGCACCGCCAGGACGGCCATAACGGCACCCGCGATGAACCAGAGGACTTTGAAGACTCGTGTCATGCTCTCAGCACCCCCGCACGACTAACGTCCGGGTTCGTCCCAGTGGTTCCTCGCGGTGGAACACGGTGCTGCTTGCCGCGTTCGCTGGCACCTCATCGTCGAGCGGTTCCCGCGCCTCGTTCAGCGACTGTGCCCTGATGCGGAGCAAGTCGGACTGCGGCTGATCACCGGACCGGTCCCCGTCCGCGCGCTTCCTGGCCGTTCGATCTCAGCTTGACTTTGCCGTTGCGTAAACATCTACCGTCATGGACGAGCCGGAAGAACCGGCTCGGTGATGGTGGGGAACAGGTGGGCAGGCCATGGCATGGTCGATCGCACAGGTGGCGCGGATGTCCGGAGTGACGTCAAGGACCCTGCGCCATTATGACGAGATCGGGCTGCTGACACCTGCCTGGGTCGGCGGGAACGGCTATCGCCACTACGAGGAGGATCAGCTGCTGCGACTGCAGCAGATCCTGGTACTGCGGGAGCTCGACCTCGGTCTCGCCGAGATCAAGGAAGTCATCGACCGGCACACCGATCCGGTGGCGGCATTGCGCGAGCACCACCGGCGGCTGCTGGGGGAGCGCGACCGGCTGGACGCGGTGGCCCGCATGGTGGCTCGTACCATCACCGACCTCCAGGAGAACGAAAGGAAGGGCGGCATGTCCAAAATCAGTAGGCCGGAGAATCTGTTCGAGGGGTTCGACGGGGCGCGGTACGGCGCGGAGGCCCGCGAGCGGTGGTCGGGGCAGTGGGAGCGGTCCGGGCAGCAGGAGCTCCTGGACACCCTGACTCCGCAGGAGATCGACCGCATGCAACAGGAGGCAACGGCGGGAATGATCCGGATGGCCGAGTTCATGGCCGCCGGCACACCTGCTGATGACCCCGTGGTTTTCGTCGAGCTCGACGCTCACTACCGGCAGATGACCCGATTCTGGACGCCTACCGCGGTGGAGTACGCGCATCTGGGCCAAATGCAGGTCGATGATGAGCGGTTCAGGGCGAACTACGAGCGGATCGCCGAGGGCCTGGCCGTGTACATGCGCGACGCCATGGCCGCATACGCACACGCCCGGTTGAGCTGAACCTCGCTGGATGAGGGTTGAAGGAGCTGCAGATCCTTCAAACCATCGCCTCGGCCTAGACCGGTACCGCCGCGAACACACAAGACGCAAGCGAGAAGGCGGTCCGAAGTCTCTTCGCAGCGGACCCAGAACGCCCTGAAAAATTCAGCGCGCACTCAACCGATCAGCCGTAAAGCCCCGTGGAGTTCCACGGTCACCTCCAACACGGCATTCGAGGTCTCGATCGCTGTCTCATAGGCGGTCATGTCCACTGGGCGAGCACCGCCGCGTCGGTGATGAGCGGGCCCTGAAACACGTACGTCGCGCCGCGATCGAGCACCAAGGGAGATCCCGATGAGGACGGTCGCGCTTTCCCACAGGAACGTGGAACACGCCCTTGCTGATCTTGCGCGCTTTCCCGGGAGAAACAGAAGCCTTGCCCGCGAGGAGCCTTGACGCTGTCCGCCACAACCTCCAAAGTCGACGTTGCTAGCCATCTGTAGCAATCGCCAGGAAGGATCATGCACATGCGTCTGCGGTTCCTTGGCACGTCCTCCGAGAACGGTGACTGTCCCGCTGCCTACGAGACCTCCAGTGGCACCGTGGCCATCCAGGGCAAGCTCATCCTCGACCCCCAGGCGCTCGGCGACGCCGTCAACCTCGGGCTGGGAGAGGCTATCGTCGAGATCCCCCGCGAGATGCTCACGTTCATCCCGAAGGAGTAGCAAGGGTGACGGAACTCGTCAGAGGCGACCGCTTCCAGGAACTGTTCGCCTCGTTCCGATCCACCGCACAGCGTCTGGAGACGCGCGACCGCTACAACTCGCCGGTCGAGCGGGAGCCACTGCGTCGGTTCCTGGAGGGGAATCCCGATCCGGAGTGGGCGAACAGGCCATGGCTGCACTCGGTCCGTCGGGCGGCATCGGAAGGGCGACACTTCCAGAGGGTCCGGGTCGTCTCCCTCCCGCTGTCGGACTATGCCCGCTTCGGGCTGCATGGAGCCATGGCCAACAACGCAGCGGGGGAGGACATCCGATACCTGGACCGCGACAGCGCGCTCGGAGCAGGTATACCTCAGCTCGACGTGTGGTGTTTCGATCGCTCCCTGTCGGCCGTCCTGCACTTCGATGACGAGGACGGATCGATGCTGGGGGCCGAGCTGATCGACGATCCCGACGTCGTGGCCGAGCACCGCGGATGGTTCGATCTCGCCCGGAAACTGTCGGTGTCCCGCGAGGAATTCGTGAAGCGTGTCAAGTGACATCCGCCAGGCGCGCGAATCACTGGGCTTCAAGCTGCGAGAGGTCCGGCTGGACGCGGGTCTGAGCGGCAGGGAACTCGCCGGTCAGGCCGGGTGGCAGGCGTCCAAGGTCAGCAAGATCGAGCTGGGCAGGCAGCCCCCCACTGATCACGACATCCGGGTCTGGCTGGAGATCGCGAATGCCAGGGAGAGTGAGCCCGACCTCGTCGCAGAGCTTCGTTCCCTGGAGTCGAAGTACGTGGAATGGCGCCGCCGGATCCGCGACGGGGTGAAGGCGCGTCAGCAGGAGATCGGCCGGCTCGAATCCGGGGCCGGGCGGATCCGGTCGTTCCAGTGTTCCGTCATCCCCGGTCTGCTCCAGATTCCTCCGTACATGCGAGAGCGCTTCAGGCGATCGGTGGACATCTGGGGGGCACGTGACGATATCGAAGAGGGGATCAAGGCGCGGATCAAGCGCCAGGACGTCCTGTACGAAGCGGACGTTCACATCGTGATGACCGAGGCGGCGCTGCGGTATGGGACGGCACCCCGCGAGATCCTGATGGAGCAACTGGACCGCCTGGCCGTCGCGACATCGCTGCCCAGACTGAGACTCGGCGTCATCCCGCTGCGGGAATCGTACGCGGCCACGCCCCTGCACGGATTCCACATCCTGGAAGATCGAACCGTGCTCGTCGAGACCTTCGCCGCGGAGCTCACCCTCACCCAGCCCGGCGAGATCGAGATCTACGTGAAGATCTTCGATTCCCTGGCGGGCGTCGCCCGCTACGGCCGCGAGGCTCGCGAGGTCATCGCTCGGGTGCTCGATGACCTGCACGCCGAAGCCGAGCCCCGCGACTGACGGCTACCGGTCCCGGGTGCGGACAGGTTTTCGAGCAATCTGGAGCAATCTCGTTGACCCGCTGTGAGCGGGTTCCTACCGTCGGAACATGCCCTCACGGACGGTCGGGTCTGGGGCTCGGCGCTGATCTCCAGGGCATCACCTCCCACACCACGTTGAGGAAAGGGTGCAGCCATGGACAACCCGTTCGGACAGCCGTGGGGTCTCACGCGATCGGTTTCGTTCGCGTCGCCGGAAACCGCGCTCGCCGCCCCGTACCGGGTCGAGCTCGACCCGGTCACCCAGACCGGTGTCCACCGCGACGTGACGACCGGCCGGCTCATTGAAGCGGGCAAGCACGGCACCAACAAGCAGACCAGCAGATCGCAGAAGACGGGGGGAGGGGGCGACGGTTCGGCTCCCCAGCCCTCGGACCAGACCACGGTCACCGACTACGACACCGACTGAGGGCCGTCCGCGTGATCCTGGTGCTCACCTGTCTGGACGATCCGACGGCGGACATGGTCATCGATCGTTTGAACGAGCGTGGCGCTCGTGTCGCCCGGTTCGATCCGGGAGTGGAATTCCCCGCCGACGCCGAACTGTCGGCGTGGTTCGGGGGGTTCCCACCGCGCGGCGCCCTGACCACTCGATCCCGGGAGGTCGTCCTGGAGCGGGTACGGTCCGTCTACCACCGAAGGCCCACACCGTACCTGCCGGAAAGCCCGTCTCAGGTCGAGCGGTTCACCGGTGCGCAGGCCCGCTTCGGGGTCGGTGGGGTACTCGCCTCCCTGCCGTGTCAGTACGTCAGCCACCCATGGGCGATCATCGCGGCCGAACACAAGCCCCTCCAGTTCGCCACCGCGCGACGGGTCGGATTCGACGTGCCCGCCACCCTGGTCACCAATCGGGTGGACGACGTTCGCGCGTTCGCGGCCGAACACGGCCCGATCGTCTACAAGACGCTACGGGCGACCCCGTACACCGGTCCCGGCGGTGAGCCCGCCACCATATGGACGACCCAGGTCGAACCGGATGACCTGGACGACACCATCGGCCGCGCCGCGCACCTGTTCCAGACACGTGTCGACAAGGTGGCCGACCTGCGGGTGACCGTCGTCGGCAGGCGTGTGTTCTGCGTCCGAATCGACTCCGACCTGCTCGACTGGCGGCAGGACTACGACCGCCTCTCATACGCGGTGGTCGAGCCTCCGCCAGGTCTCGCCGAGGGCTGTCTCGCGTACGTCGAACACCTCGGTCTGCGTTTCGGTGCGTTCGACTTCGCGCTCACCGCCGACGGTGCTCCGGTGTTCCTTGAGTGCAACCCCAACGGGCAGTGGGGCTGGCTGGAAGACGCCACCGGCCTGCCGATCGCCGCAGCCCTCGCCGATCTGCTCCTGGAGGAACGACCGTGACCGCTCATGGCACGCCCGTCCTGGCCGCGCGGCTCCGCCGTGACCTTGCCGATCGGCTCGCCCGGGCCGGATGTCTACGCGACCCGGCGTGGCGGAACGCGGTCGAGTCCGTGGCGCGCGAGCCGTTTCTCGGTTCGGCGATCGCCAGGGCCACCGAGTACGGCGATCGGTGGGAGGTGGTGCGCCGCGAGGAGATGACCGGGGACGAATGGCTGAAGCTGGTCTACCGCGTCGAGACGTGGGTGACGCAGGTCGACGGCGTGATGGTCGAGGAGGCGCGTGGTCTCGCCTGCGGGGCGCCCACGTCGTCGTCGACGATGCCCGGCCTGGTCGTGCGAATGCTGGAGGCCGCGAGGATTTCCGGCGGTGAGAAGGTGCTGGAGATCGGTACCGGAACCGGCTACTCCACAGCGCTGATGTGTCATCGGCTCGGCGACAAGGCTGTGACCTCGATCGAGTACGACCAGGTCGTGGCCGGGCGGACTCGCGACGCGCTCGCCACTGCCGGGTACGCGCCCACGCTCGTGGTCGGCGACGGCCTCGCGGGTTACCCGGGGAACGCCGAGTACGACCGGCTGATCGCCACCTGCTCGGTGCGCCACATCCCGATTCCCTGGATGTGGCAGGTCCGCGACGGCGGCACGATCACCGCCCCTCTTTCCGGGTGGATGGGCGGGGTCGCGTTCGCGCACCTCACCCTTGCCGACGACGGCACCGCCAGTGGGCGGTTCCTGGAGGACGACGTCTACTTCATGACCGCCCGCCCTCATGGCCCGCCTCCGATGTCCTCTCCTCTTCTCGGGATCGGCGACGGCAGGAGCAGCCTGGTGGACCCGCGTGTCCTGGACGATCCGGCCGGGCTGTTCGTGGGGCAGCTGGCCGCGCCGTCGGCGGTGAGACTGGGTGGCGGTGAGGAGGTCGCCCTGCTGGACGTGGCCACCGGTTCGCAGGCCACCACCCGGCCCGACCCGGCGGGTGGGTGGACGGTTCGCCAGCACGGTCCGTTGCGGCTGTGGGACGCGGTCGAGGGCGCCGTCCTGCTCTGGCAGGGCGCGGGATCTCCGCACCAGTCGGCGTACGGGCTCACCGTGAGCGGGGAGCGTCAGTGTGTCTGGCTGGGCGACCCCGGCGGGCCGAGCTGGGACCTGCCCGCCTGAGTTTCCCGGCCGCCGGTGCGGCCCCTCGTGTCGGACCGGCTGCTGGACTCCTTGGCCGCGTGCCTGCTCGCCGAAGAGCTGCCCTACCGGAGCATGTACGAGACGGCGCTCGGCAGGTTCAGCCCCGACGCGCTGGAGGGGGACACCCTTCTCCACTACGACCTGCACCCCGGCAACTTTCGGATCGATGACGGGCGAACGTACGTCATCGACTGGGCGTTCGCGGTGCGCGGTGCCGCGTGGGTGAATGCCGTCATGCTCGCCCCCCGTTTCATCGAGGCGGGCCACACCTCGGAGCAGACCGAGGCGCTTTTGGCCCGGGTACCGGCCTGGCGGTCCGCCTCCCACCGCTCTCCCTCCAACCGAACGTTCGCCGAGGCGCCCGCGTTCGACCGCCGCGCGCGTGTTGGGCGATGGAACGGAAGCGCACGCCAGTAGACCTATGACCGAGAGCCTTCGCCACTACGGCTGAGCTGCGGGAACGGGCTTAGCGTGCGTTTTCGTTCCATCACACTCTGACCCCCGCGGCGGCGCCGGTCAGCCCAGGGGTCAAACCCGCAGGCGTGGTGCGTGTACCTGCATGGAGGAAAAGGACTGAAAGGACGGACAGTGCTCAGAACAGCCAGTCGAGCAGGCCGCCACCGCGCTTCGGGTCCTCGGCCGGAGCCTGGTTCTCGACCGGAGCCGGGTTCTCAGCCGGAGCGGAGTCCTGACTCGGAGCCTGGGCCGTCTGCGAGGGAACGGGCTCGGCGGAGACCTGCGGCCGAGACTGCACGTTCTTGGCGCCGTCGTCCCTGCGCTCCCCGGCGGGCTCCGGAGCCGGTTTCACCGGCGGAGTGCTGAGAGTCGGCGTCGGCCGGGGGACCGGACTGCGAGACGCCTGAGTGTAGGAGGTCGTCGGTTCGGGAGTGACGCTCTGCTCGACAGCGGGCTCCGTCGCCTCCTCGGTCTCCTCGGCCGGGAGGTCCGCCGGATACGGCTGCGGTCGCTCGCCCGTCGCGCAGTTGACACCGGGCGGACATGCGGCGTCCGGCGTTGAGCCCACGGTGGAGGACAGCATCCAGCCGCCCGCGAGTCCCGCCACCACGACACCCACGACGACCGCCAGGAGCACCTTGCCCCGGGGCTTCTCGTCGTCCGGCTCCCCCGTCCAGCCCGATCCCAGGAAGCCGCGCGTCTGCTCCGGGTCCTGGCCGACCTCGCGCCAGGAGCGCTCGTCTTCCTCGTCGAAAGCCGCGGTCTCCTGAAGTTCGTCGCCGTGAACGGACACCGAGGTGTCGCCGTGGACGGACCCCTGCGCGTCACTCCGGGCGGACGCCTGCGTGTCACTCTGGGCGGACACGGGGACATCGCTCTGGACATACACCTGGATGTCGCCGTGGACAGGTACCTGAGCTGTTCCCGAACCCCATCCATCCGACAACACGTCGCCCCCCGTGCGGCCAGGCTCACGCTGCGACACGGGTCCCACCGGGCCGGTCTGCTCGCGGAGATCCTCTCCGTACGACCGTTGGTTGTCGTCGCTCCCCACAATGCCCCTCTCTGGAACGGATCTTTGCCGGGCATCTTCCTAGCAGATCCGACATCGTTTTGTCCGAAAAATTCACTACACAGCGGGAATCGAATGGATTCCCGCTCGGGCGCGTCAGGCGGCGCCTGGCCGACCGGCTCGGCACTACCCCCGGCCTCGGCCGCCGTACCGATCCGCCACGGACGCCGCCGGCCCCTGAAGGGATGAGGGACGCCGTCAGGTCCCGGCGGCACGCGCCGGGGAAACAACCCGCGGGGCGGCCATCGCCCCGGGAAACGGGACCGTATCCAGAGATCAATCCTCGTTCTACACTCGGTACGGCCAGTCCCCCGGCCTCATTTCATCTGGCAGGACACGAAAAAGCGGAAGGGAACATGAAAGAAAAAGAGGAGCGCGCCGCGCGGGTTTACGAAAGAACCAGCACCCTCGCGACGGGAAACGTGTTGGCGCAGGGTGCGAGCGGGTTCTTCGGCGGCGGAGCGAACCTGGTCGTCGACGTGATCGCGATTCCGTTCTACATCGACCTGTGGAACGACGTACGGAGCATCTACGGCAGGGGCCACATCACCGCGGAGGCCGCCAAGGAATACCTGAAGCCGAATATTCCCTTCCTCGCCCAGGACCTGCTCTGGGACAAGCTCGTCGGCTCCATTCCCATCGTGGGGATTCCGTTCAACATCGCCTTCGCCAAGGCCCTGACGTGGCGCCTCGGCGCATGGTTCGGCATGCTCTCGGCAATCGGCGGGGACAGTACTCCCAACGAGAAGATCACCGCGTCCACGATGGAGCTCACGCGCAGAATCTTCCCCTCGCTGGGAGACACCTTCAGCTTCAAGGCCCCCGACAGGGACGTCTTCGTCTCCTTCGTCGCCTCCGTGGACGGCTTGACGCATCAGGAGGCCCAGAATCGGGCCGAGGAGGCACTCCGGGTGCTCCGCGGCGAAAAAGACACCCCGTCGTACTGAACAAGAAAGCCGGAGGTTACCCCGGGCCGCCCGAACTCGATCTCCCACCGCCACCCAGCACGTACCAAAACTTATGATCGGCTCAGTACCGGACCCGCTGTAGCTTCCACCTCCACCACTGTCGCCGCTCCGAACTGCTACTCCTCGCCCTCGACTTTCAGTAATCCTCTCCTGGAGGGGACGACCTCGCAGTGTCGTAACACTGTCTACGGCTACGTCCACAAGGCTCGTGCCACATGTCAGGTCAGTGGCCAGGCCAACCACTACACCGTCGACGGTCCATCGACGGCACCGCCGGTGGGCGGTTCCTGGAGGAGGGTGTCTACTTCATGACCGCCCGCCCTCATGGCCCGCCTCCGATGTCTTCTCCCCTTCTCGGGATCGACGACGGCTGGCCGTACGTCGTCGACTGGGCGTTCGCGGTGCGCGGTGCCGCGTGGGTGGACACCGTGACGCTCGCTCCCCGTTTCATCGAGGCGGGTCACACCCCGGAGCAGACCGAGGCGCTGCTGGCCCGGGTGCCGGCGTGGCGGTCCGCGCCCGTGGATGCGGTCACCGGCCTGGCCGCGCTGTGGACGCTGTTTCGCCTGTACAAGGCGCGGTTCGGCCCGGTGGAAGGACGCGATTTCCGGGCGCGAGCCGCCGAGGCCGGGCGAGCCTGGGTGCGGCATCGCTCCTGCTGACCTGCTTCTGGAGGACAGGCTGTACGGCTCACCTGCGGCCCGGCCTGGCGGGAGGCGGTTGGGATCAGGCCGCGTTTGCCCAGGTCAGAGATAACGCGCGATATCCGGCGAGGGAGGCGGTCACGGGGTGCGCGGAACCTGGATGGCGGGTCGCAGGCGGGACATCAGCTCGGCCAGCTCGCTCACGGTCATGTCCGGCCCCTCCAGTTTCGCCCCGGACCACCGGTCGAAGAAAAGACATACCGCCCCTGGCTCGTAGATGTGGGTCTTCGCGTCGCTGAACTGGGACGGGTAGCAGGCCGCCGCGCCACCGGGCGGACTGGTCGGCATCGCCACGATTCCCTCGGCGCAGACATCGGCGGTCCTGGTGCCGGACCTACCCCTGGCCGTCGTGAAGGCGGACTGCTGCAGTTCCTCGTCGAGCGAGGCGTCCGGGTCTGTGTGTTCCGGGTAGCGCCGCCATACCTGGACCTTTTTCTCGCCGGGCGTCTGGTAGACCGCGACAATGACGGACTCCTCGTCCGGGCCGGGGGAGGTACGGGGCATGTCCGCCGCGGTGAGCGGGAAATCGATGCGGGTCTCGGTACGGGTGGCGGTCGGCGGCCAGGTGCCCTCGGGTGGTGACACGCACGGCTGGGACGCCTTCACCACGACCACGATCAAGTTCGCCACCAGGAAGAGCGGAATCACGACGCCGACCAGCGCGGCCAGCGGGATACGCCACCATGCCCCTTCGGCCGGCCACCACGTCTCTTTGCCGGGCTTGGCTTCGTCGGTCATGCTTCAGAGCCCGAGTGTGTTGTACATGCCCTCAGGATGGGCGCACTCTCTTGGAGACCACTTGTGCCAGGACGCACTCCCTGATCAGCAGGCGAGCACGGGACTGACCGCCGTGGAGGCAGCCGACCTAGTGCTCCGTTCCTCAACGAAGGTTGCGAACGCGCTGCGGGGAAGCCGAGATTGTCGGGTCTGCCTTCCTGATGCCAGGACCGGGGTGGATCTGTACTTCCGGTAGGGAACGTCGCACTGGATTCAGGCGCGGCGCCGTGGTGGTGGCGTTGATCCGGCGGGCTCGCGCGGAGATCCGCGACCACACCTTGGAAACGGCTTCCCGGGTTCCATGTCGATGCCGGTACGCCGTTGGCCTGCGATGGTTGGCTGTCTCTCGCAGGGGTGAGCAAGCGCGGCGAGCTCGATGCCGCGGCCGAATCGCTTGCGCTCGTGCACCGCGAGGGTGACCTCGACCCCGGAGGCTCGCAGCCCGCCTGTCCGATCGCAGTGACCGCGCTCGCATCCTGGAGGCGTCAGCAGCGACACGGTGCCGGGTGTCGATGCCGTCCTTAGCGAGTAGTTGGTAACGGTGGTCGAGGCTCCGCGCTGGACGTCGATCGTCAGCCTGCGACCAGGTCCATACGGAGGAACTCGGTGATACGGAGCAGCCTCGGTGGGCGTGCCACCTCATCGGAGAGGGCCTGGAACGCCTCGTCTTCCCCGACGAGGCGTGGGGCGGCGAGTTCCACCTCCCTCCCGTCGACCCGGAGCCGCGCACCATCGGCTGCCAGGACGTTCTGCACCCAGTCCGAGCGCGATCCATACACCAGAACGAACAGGTAGCCGCCGTCGACAGGGTGCGCATCGAGCGGCGTGCGGTACGTCGTGCCAGAGATGCGACCGACGTGAGTCAGCACCGGCCACGTCCCGCTCGCGATCGCGCGAGGGTTGAACACCCGCTTGTTCACGTGCCCCCACCACTTCGGCATCGGCATCGGCATCTCCTTCCCTCGCTCCGGCGGGGCGCGTCGTGGATCAGACGCTCGCCGGGCTCTCAGCTGATTCCCACCCGGGAGGACTTACATTAGTAAGGCAACTTACGATCGTAAGGCTGGCTTACAATTGTAAGGTTGTCAATCCCACCCGCACTCTGGAGCCGTCGTGTCCCCACCACCACCGCTACCGCCACGGCAACCGCTCAGCAGAGGTCTGGTGTTGGAAGCCGCGATCCGGGTCGCGGATCGCGGCGGCGTGGAGGCGATCACGATGCGACGGGTGGCGCAGGAACTGGGCGTGGAGGCGATGTCGCTCTACCACCACGTACCGAACAAGGATGCGATCCTCGACGGCGTGACCGACATGGTGTTCGCGGCGATCAAGCTACCCAGCGCCGAGTGCGACGATTGGCGCGACGCGATCCGTGCGCGCGCCTCCTCCGCGCGTGCGGTCCTGTCGCAGCACAGCTGGGCTCTCGGCCTCATGGACTCCCGTCGCAACCCGGGGCCGGCGACGCTACGCCACCACGACGCCGTCCTCGGTGTCCTCCGCGAGGCGGGGTTCACGCTGCCGATGGCCGCGCACGCTGTCTCGCTCATCGACAGCTACATCAGCGGGTTCGTCCTCCAGGAGGCGAACCTGCCGATGACGACGCCGGACGATGTCGAGGAAGTGGCCGGCAGCATCCTCGAGCACCTGCCGGCGGACGAGTTGCCGTACCTCACAGAGATGATCGTCGACCACGCCCTGCAACCGGGCTACGACCACACGAGCGAGTTCGGCTACGGCCTGGACCTGATTCTGGATGCGCTCGAAGCTCGCCGGAGGTAGAGCCCCCGACACCGCTACGTGAGACTCACCTTGCCCCTCCCCGGAAACGCTCGCAGCGGGGACTGGCGGCGTGTTCAGCGATATCCAGCGAGGAACCCCGGGCGTTCGCGCAGCCACATCAAAGACTGAAAAGCAGAAGGTCAGGTTGCCGCGAGGCTCGACCGCACTCCCTCGCCCTCCGCAGCGGCCGCTCGACCGCTGAGACGAGATCGACTCGGCGGCCTCATAGACGAGTATCTGCAGGTCGCATGACACGACCGAGTTCTCGGCGCGCACAGCCGTCGCAACAAGTTGGGACGACGTGCACGTCAGCCGCGCCGGCCGTCGTGCTGGTGGCCCGTAGTCAATGTCTTTGTATCGAAGCCTCTTGTGATCAAAAACATGGCCAAGACCAAGCTTTGCAGGGCCAGTGGCGCATTTATGGCCAGGTAGAGTGGCGTGACGACATCAGCCAGACGAAACAGCACCAAGAAGCTCGCCAACATAGCTAATCCGGCCCCGATAAGTCCCCATGCGGACAACCAGCGAGGGACAAATCTCGACCGATATAGAATACAGAAAAACAGGAGATCTCCGAGGGTCAGCGAGATGATCAAAGCGACATGATTAACCAAGTCGCGCGCCGTCCGCAGCAACTCACCCAAGGTCTCCAGGTGGGATGTGCCTGAAGCGCCGGCTTGGGCGAACTCCTGACCCAGCACAAGAAACAAAGGCAAGAAAATCACGCCTATGAAATGGAACATCGCTGCGATCAGTCTAAATCCAAGGAAACCTAGACTGAGCGCTTCATTCTCCATCCTCAATGCCGGATACAGGAGCAGCGCAAACCCAACATAGGCGGGGATCATGATGAACTGAGAAACTGCGCCGACGATGACCTGGCTCTCATGTGCAGAAATGAGATCGAGATAGTTTGGCTCCTCGAGAGCGGGAACAACACTTAGCACGCCGGCGATCATGCCCACGATGACTAGTGCGCCCGCAATTGCGGTTGCCTGCCTGCTTGTATTCATAACACTTTTCCCATATGTCGGCGCGGGCTAGCCGCTCTTTCTTACACCTGTAAGGATGCTGCCGACCCTACCCTTACACATGTAAGGCCACAAGGGTTCTGCTGCAGAAAGAGGTCCGGGTGCCCGGAACGTCGACACCCCGCCCACCGCTCAGCCGGCAGCGCGTGATCGAGGCAGCGGTGACCGTCGCCGACGAGCGGGGCGTCACGGCGGTCAGCATGCGCGATGTCGCAGAGCGGCTTGGCGTCGAGGCCATGTCGCCGTGCCACCACGTCGCGAACAAGCACACGATCCTCGACGGGATCGCCGACGCCGTCTTCGGCGAGATCGAGCTCCCAGAGCCAGACCTCTCGTCGGACCGGAGCCGTGGTCCCGGCCGGCCCTAGGAGCTGTTCGAGGTTCGGATCATGTGGTTGAGGTGAGGGGTTTCAGCCACATGATCGAGCCTCGGAGGTAGAGTCCGGCCGCGTAGCGGGTGGCCAGACCGCGCCAGGTCTTGATCTTCTGGAAACAGCGTTCGACGGTGTTGCGCTGCCGGTAGCGCTCCGGATCGAAGACGACGGGCCGCCGGTACCCACGGATCCGACAGCGACCTGCACATGGCGCAGTCTGGCCTGTTCGGCGGCGAGCCGGCCTTGGGCCGGACCGCGCCGGTCCGACCAGCGGTTCACCGGCCCAGTGTGAATCCTCCGATCACGGCCGCAGCCATGACCGCCACCAGCACGCCCGCTCCGATCTTCATCGATCTCTTTATCGCCCTGGATTCTGCCAGGAGGCCGAAGGAGAACAGCAGTATGGCCGGTATGAGCAGGACGACGCTCATCACCGGCACGACCCTCCATACGCCTCGGGTGCCGGTGGGGATGACTTGGTCTCCCAGCGTGCTGATCGCGGCCGGGAATGTCTCTCCCACCTCCGTGTCAGCCACGGTCTGCAGGACAACCGGTGCTCTGGCCGGGTCCTCGAACACGAACCGGGCCTTGCAGTCGTTGCGGGTGCCGTTGCGTCCGATCCGGTACTCCCTGCAGGACAGGACAGTCGCGGTCCCGGGTGCGCCTTTCATGCCGAGCGCCGTCCGCACGTCGGGCACGGTGGAGTCGATGATGAGGACCGGAAATCCCACCAGCGCGAAGAGCAGCATGAGCATCCCCAGCGCAGCGAACAGGTTCGCGCCGATCTCGCCGGTCCTTCGAGCCGTCGAGGAAGAGCCGTTCGTGTTGAGGTGCTGCTCCTGCGCCTTCGCGTGTGCTCGGGCAGCCTCCCGCCGTCGCCGCCCCTGCGCCCCCTCGTGCGCTCGGGCCGCTTCCCATCGCTGCCGTCTGTTACGGCGCTCCCGCGTCGTCTTCCCCATGATCAGATCGTGGACGGCGGTGCTTAAGGACTGGTTGCAACCGAATGGGACGGATGAAAGGAAAAACTATGCAGGGTGCGGCGCCGGTACCCTCGCGTATCGGTCCGGGTTCCAGCCCGACCTGCCCGCGCGAGGCGGCCTCGGCGATCAGCGCTTCCATCAGAGCCTGGAACACCCCGGCCTTGGCCCGTACCGTTCCGGCACGTCACGCCGGCCCGACCCGGTGCGAAACCGCCACAGGATCCCGTCGAACTGATCACGCACCCGCCGAGGCGCCACCAGCGGACACGGCTCGATCAACGCCCGCTCGGCATCCGTCACATCAAAGCGCGCCACGTCCGAGTTCTACCGGCCACGGCCGGCCCGCCACCGGGCCTCACCTAGATCCGAACCCCGAACAGCGCCTAGTCCATCGGTGGACGCGCATGCAGCAGTTTCGGCATGACAATCCCCCTGAGACCATCATCACCCCAGGTCAGCAGGGATCTTTGACTCCATTCAGGAACACAGCACTAAGCGACGATTGGGGTGCGTGCGCTGGAGGTGGATGTCGGCTCCGGCGCGGTTGCCCTCCCCGGTGAAGCGGTTGAAGCAGCTGATCTCCGTCCAGTGACCAAAAGTCGTTGCCGGGCAGTGCGCTCCCGGACGCCTTGTGCCCGCGTACGTCTTCCCGGGAGATCTCGCGTCCGCCGGGACGAGTTCCGGCGCGGCGGAGAAGCTCGAGAACGTCCATACGCAGCTTGTCGATCCTGATCGGTGCTGAACGTCGACCGGCTTACCATCGGCGGCAACATCATCGAATCCGGCACCGAGTCCTACTGATTGGCCCAAACCCGGGCCCGACCGGAACAACAGTAGGCAACCTGCGCGCTGGCCATCTTCATCATGAGAAGGTCACGATCACCGGTGAACGTCACCCTAGAAACCGCCGCGCGCCACGTAGCCTGGTCCGAAGCCGTCGCTGAGTCATGTCGCACTCCAAGCGCACATCCAGCGGGCCGGGCACGCCGGTGTCCACTCGCCGGCCTGAAGGCAGTTGGTCCGCGTCGAGTCCATCGCGTCGGGCGATGAGCAGCCCCAGCTCGTATCGGCTCACCGCATCGGCTCCAGCGACATGGTGGATCCCGTGATACTCGGATGCGGCAAGTTCGAGGAGCGCCGCGGCGAGATCGACGACATGCACGGGACAGCGCACGTCGTCGGTGAACAGCACTCCACTCGCCCTGCCGGTGGCCAGTGAATGCACCAGCGCCTCGTGCGGGGAATCACCGTCGCCAATGATCAGGGACGTCCGGGCTATCACCGAGGTTGGCGCGATCGCGTTCACCGCTGTCTCGGCAGCGGCCTTGGCCGCACCATACGGGGTGATCGGGTCGGGGACGCACGTCTCGTCATAGCGAATCGCGGCACCGGAGAAGACCGTGTCGCTGGACACCTGGACCAGGCGCCCACCTGCCGCGGCGACAGCGAGAGCCACGTTCACGGCTCCCGCCGCCGTGGTCGCCCAATCTGTCTGCCGGTACGCGGCGTTGATGACCACCTCTGGCTGAAACGCGTCGATCAGCGCATGGACGTCCTCTCGTCGGCGCACATCGAGCGGCAACCAGTCGACACCCGCGGTCTCTCCTGATCGGGTCAGGTAGGTCGCAGCCACCTCATGCTCGGCCACCGAACACTGCCGGACGAGTTCGCTGCCGAGAAAACCACTGCCACCGACGATGAGGAACCTCATGGCCGGTCACCATAATTGATCAGTCGCTCTGAAGTAGCCGCCGCACCCACGCCCCGAGACATGGTGCTCATACTCATCGGCACTCCGTGAGTCCTGAGCGGTGCGGCATAGTCGGTGTTGGAAAGGTCCCGGCTGTGCCGGCGACGCGCGAACGGTGACCCCTGACGACGCCTGAGTTCTAGTGCTTGTCGCAACACACCTGATCATTAGGGGCGTGTTGATGGCGAGGCGAGGACCCAGCGCAGGTTGGATGCCGAGTTGGAGTACTGACGGCTGGTGTTGTCAGGCGTGGGGACGGTCGATGCATGCCGTGCTGTAGGCATCGGACGCAAGACCGGTACCGGCCTGGCGGTCCGCGCCCGCGAGACCGGTACCGGCCTGGCGGTCCGCGCCCGCGGACGCGGTCACCGGCCTGGCCGCGCTGTGGACGCTGTTCCGGCTGTACAAGGCGCGGTTCGGCCCGGTGGAAGGACGCGATTTCCGGGCGCGAGCCGCCGAGGCCGGGGGAGCATGGGTGCGCCATCGCTCCCGCTGAACCAGCGGATTCGAGTCTCGGCGTCGGAAATACCTCCCGGTAGGCTGCCGCGATGAACCGTACTCGGCGTGCCGTCGGCGCCGTCGTGGGCTCGGCGGTAGGCGATGCGCTGGGCGCTCCCTTCGAGTTCGGCCTCGCCGGGGTGTTCTCCGCTCGGTTTCCCGTTCCCGGCAAGGAGAACGAGATGTGCGGTGGTGGCGGCTGGCAGCCCGACGACGCCACCGAGTTCAACGGTGCCGTCTGGCCCTGCCTCGGCTCGGCGCTCTGGGCACTGCGTACCACTTCCAGCTATGCGGAGGCGGTGCGCGTCGCGATCGACCTGGGCGGCGACACCGACACCGTTGCCGCGGTCACCGGCGGTCTCGCCGGTGCGGTCTACGGAGCCGACGCCATCCCCGTACGCTGGACCGAACCCCTGCACGTCCCTCTGCCAGGGGCCGGCGAGCGGGTGCTGCGCCTGCCGGAGTTGGTCGATCTCGCACAGCGTCTGGCGAGGTGAACGTACGGCGGCAACCCATGCACCGTCCAGCGTTCACGGCGGAAGGGGGATCGTCGCGTGCCGAGGAAGGCGATCAAAGCTCTACGTCTCATACGTGTCGACCGGGTACCTGAGAAGCGGATCGCTACGCGAAGGCAACAACGGCATATCGCTCGTCTTGGATGGGCCGCCCCCACAAAATCGGATCGAGGAGCGACTCGACGCGCAACGTCTTCACCAGCGGTCGCAGTGCCTGCACAAGCTGCTCGGCCTCGACCCCGCCCATCCACGGCATCGACTCGGATCCGACCTCATAGGACTGGTCCTCACCCGGTTCGGCAGTCGCCCAGCGCCCCTCGATGAGCACCAAACGCCCGCCAGGGCGCAGCAGGCCGATCCATCGGCGCAACGCCTCCTGTGGATCAGGCAGGGTCCACAGCAGGTGACGGGAGAGGATCACATCAAAGGACGTCCCCGCCTGCGCGGGCGGGTTACTCGCGTCACCCACCATCATCAGCGCATCGAAGCCGGCCGCAGTGAGCTTGCGCCGGGCCTGCTCGACCATCAGTGGCGCCAGATCCACCCCGACCGGCCGGTGGCCCTGCTCGGCAAGCACCAAGGACAACGAGCCGGTGCCGCACCCCAGATCCAAGACATCGGCAGGCGAAGGAGGAATCCACGAGCGCAAGCGCTCTCCCCACGCGGCCTTGACTTCTGGATCGCGAAGACCATGGTCGGCCTCCTCGTCGAAGGAAGCGGCGAAGGCATCCCAGAAGGACGCGATTGAAGCACTGGTTTCCGGCATCGGCCGATCATGTCACCCGTCACTGACAAGGGTCACGTCCAGCGAAGTGGTGTACGAGTTGTTCTCCGCATGATCCTGTTTCTGCAAGTTAAGCGGTAAGCGTCTGCGGAATGGGTTTCTGCTGCCGGCCCGGTTGCGACCCTGTACACGCGGGAACCACGAGCCGGCGCCGTACTGCCGCCCGGCCTGCGCTGGAGCGGCGAGGTGGAGGTGGATCGTGCTGTTGCACGAGTACGTCGACGGCAGGGATGCCGGTCTGTCGCCCGGGTCGCCCACCTCGTCCGGTCGGCTGTACGGCGAGGGCGGGGTCATCCTGTGGGACGTGGCCACCGGGCTCGATCCGGCGGCGGGGTTCGAACGGCGTCAAGATGTCGGCGCGGGCAGGTAGAAATCCGGCCCGCGGCTCCGACTCTCTACCGAGCGGGTCCCATCCAGGGGCCGCCGGAACAGGAGCGAAGCGACATGACAAAGGTGACGGCACAGATGTCGGTGTCACTCGACGGCCACTACGCCGGCCCGCGGCACAGCGGCGAGGCGAGGGACTGGATGGAGTCGGCGGAGGCCGCGGGCTTCTTCCGGGTCACCCGGTGGGTGATCGGCGCCATGGCCTGGCGCGAGCGGCAGGGCTTCGCGGGCGGCGAGCGGGACGTCAACTCCGACATCATCGCCGAGTCGTTCGAGGCCGCCGGGGCCTACGTCATGGGGCGGAACATGGCGGACGGAGGTGAGGTTCCCTGGGGTGACGAGCCGCCGTTTCGCGCGCCGGTGTTCGTCGTGACCCACCGCCCACGCGAGACCCTGGTGCGTCAGGGCGGGACGAGCTTCACCTACGTGACCGACGGCGTCGCCAGCGCCGTGGAGCAGGCACGCGCCGCCGCGGGGGGCAAGAACGTGGCGGTCGCCGGAGGAGGGAGCCTGCTGCGCCAGGTGCTCCAGGCCGGGCTGCTGGACGAGCTGGAACTGCATATCGTCCCGGCCGTACTCGGCACGGGGATGCGCCTGCTCGACGCCGGCCTCGACCTCGCCGAGAAGGAGGCGATCGAGCTCACGCCCACCAGAGTGATCCACACCCCCGAGGTCACGCATATCCGCTACACCGTCAACGGACGGGCCGCCCTCGTCCTCGACGACCGCGGTAGCGGCAGCGGAGTGAACGTCTCGTAGCCCTCCGAATCGGCCGGCACGTCTTTCTGGCGTGCACCCGCGAGTAGCGGGATTTCTGTACGAGAGTCACCCGACCTCCACCACGGGGGCGGAGGTCGGGTCGACCGGCAGGCCCGTTCCCAGGCTGGGGATTCCCACCGGTGACCCGGCCCGGCGCTCCACCGGTCCGGGCCGCGCGATGAGCCCCGAAGGTGATGTCTCAGGCGGGCTTCAGGACTGGCGCACACCGGCCGGGAACGATCCATGTGCGAGTTTCGCTGAAGGGTGCAAGCCTCGTCGGGCGACCTGGAAGGCGGAATGACGTGAGTGAGACTGCGATTCGGCCGAACGAGACGACGGTGCCGTTGATGCCGTGCGTGTCGGTGGAGAATACCTTGGCGTTCTATGAGGCGCTGGGGTTCGAAGCCACCTACAAACAGAGCAAGCCCTATGTCTATCTGGCGCTGCGGTTGAGCGGATTCCAACTGCACTTCGGCCCGGCGCCCAAGGGGCTGGATCCGGCCCGGGAGGAGTCCGGAGGCTGCCTGGTCATGGTCGACGCCGTGGCGCCGTACCACGCGGCGTTCGTCGGGGCGATGCGCCGGGTCTACGGAAAGGTGCTGAGTTCCGGCCTTCCGCGGATCACCCGCTACCGGCCGGGCGCGTCCCGGTTCACGCTGATGGATCCGTCCGGGAACTCGATCATATTCATCCAGCGCGACGAGCCGGTCGAAGTGGAGTACGGCGGCTCGAAGGAGCTGACGAGCCTGGCCAGGGCGCTCGACAACGTCCGGATCCTGCGCGAGTTCAAGAACGATGATCTGCAGGCTTTCCGTGCGCTCAAGTCCGCGGTGCGCAGACACGGCGCGGCCGCTCCGGTGGTCGAGCGGGGCATCGCCCTGTGCCACCTCATCGACCTGGCCGTGATCCTCGGCGAGCCCACCGATCCGTGGGCCGCCGACTTGCGTGGTCTGGAGCTCAGCGCCGACGACCGGCGGCGCATCGAGTCGGAACTCGGGCATCTCCCCGGACTGCGGGAGTGGCTTCCCTGAGGAACACCGGACTACCCACAGGCCGCCACGATGACGGAGGGCGCACGCGCGACGGGCTTCTCCCAACCTGCGGAGAAGGAGTTCGTCCAGGTGTGGCGGGCGGCCGTCGAGCTCCTCGACCCGGAGCCCCGCCCTGCGCGACGGCGAGACCCTGGTGAACAGCGTCAGCCCTGCTTCGAGACCTCCCGGGAAAGGCGGATCCTCCCGTTCGGCGGCCAGATGGTCACATGCGGCCCGTCACAGCGCGTCGTACTGGTCGTGGCGGGCATACAGCTCGGTCCATTCCTGCTGCGTGAGCTGTCGGCCGGAGGCGACGATCTCGGCGAGTTCCTCGAAATACGCCTCCCGGGGCGCTCCCGGTGTGAACAGCACCAGCATCGACGCGGGTGCGCCCGAGTTGTTGCTGAAGGCGTGCACCCCGCCCGGTGGCACATACAGGAAGTCGCCTGGTGTGGTGTCCAGCCACCGTTCCCCGTTGTACAGCGAGACGGTGCCCTCCAGGATGAAAAACGACTCGGAGATGGTCCGGTGGAAATGGGCGCCGGGGCCGTTCGGGATCGCCGCCATGTCCCAGCGGTACAGACCGAACCGGCCCGCGGTCGTCGCTCCGGTCGCGAGATAGCCGACCTGGGACTTGACCCCGATCGTGAGGTCCGGCCGGGTGTCGGCAGGCCGGTAGACCGCGCTGGCGGCACCATGATCGGCGAAGTACTGCGGTGGCGGATAGGACATCGGTGTGCTCACCCCGAGCGATAGATCATTTGCGGCTGACCGCATGATCCTACGAAGTCGCAGCGGCCCATCAAAGATCTAATTCTTGCCTGTTCCATTGGGCCAATCCTGGCGCGAGCGGAGGTCACGACCACCACAGCCCCGGCTGCTCCTGGGCGGTGTCGTCCGCTTTCCGCAGTCACGGCCGGGCGCGGGTTGCCTTGACGCCAGTGACAGGGTTCTAGCTTGGCTGCGACAACCGGATGGCGGAGGTCGCCAGCCGGCATGGCAGGCGACCGGCCGTTCATCGCGTCGGCCGGCCGGAGGAGTGATGATGAAGTTCGGAATCAGCTACAGCACGCCCTACCACGGCATCGACCCCGACAAGATCGTGGCCTACGCCCAGCATGCCGAGGACTGCGGCTTCGAGTCGCTGTATGTTCCCGAGCACATCGCGCTGTACCCCGGTGCGATGGTCGGCCGCTTCGAGCTCCCGCCATCGCTGCCTTACTTCGATCCGCTCGACTGCTTGAGCTTCGTCGCCGCGGCTACCCACCGGATCCTGCTCGGGACGGGGGTGCTGCTGCTGCCGTACCACCATCCGGTGGTCCTCGCCAAGCGTCTGGCGACCATCGACGTGCTGTCCAAGGGGCGGATGCGGTTGCTGACCGCGGGGCTCGGTGCCCTGCCCGGTGAGGCTCGGGCGGTGGGGGTCGACTTCAGCACCCGCGGCCGTCGTGCCGACGAGGCGATCGACGTGATGCGGCTGCTCTGGGCCGGCGGCGAAGACGGTGTCAGCTTCGACGGGGAGTTCTTCACCTTCGATGACCTGTGCCAGTTCCCAAAGCCCTACGGGGTCACCCACCTGCCGATCCACATCGGCGGATCGAGCCGGGCGGCCGCACGCCGCGCCGGACGACGCGGCGACGGCTACTTCCCTGGCGGCGCGCTCGATCCGAACGAGCGCGCCATCCAGATGGACCTCGCCCGATCGACCGCCATCGAAGCCGGCCGCAACCCGGAAACGCTGGAGTACACGCGATCGGGGCCGATCGACATGACCGTCGATCAGGTGGAGGAATTCGCCGCTCAAGGCGTGACTCGCATCGTCGTGAGTGCCACGGCCACCGAATCCGACCAGCAGCGCGAGGAGATGTCCGCATTCGCCCAGCGGTTCGCTCTCCTCGAACACCTCCCAAGCTAGGGCCTGTTCTTCGACCGGAGTCGTCATCGGGTGCCCCAAGGGACAGGCTCATCGCAGGAACTTCGTGCCAACCGCCCCGTCCAGGCGAGCCAGTATCCGGGGCAGCAGCAAATTCAATGCCGCACCGGATGCCTCGTCGGTGACGGCGGTCAGGCCCCAGCCGTTTGAGATCGTGTACACCACCTGCCCCTCACTGCTTCTGTACTCCGGCGAGTCCGGTTTATGGTTGTATTTGTATGCGAGTGAGGTGTCGCCCAAAGGTGAGATAGCATGCCGGGTGAACGTCCAAAGACCGTCGGATCCGTACTCTCCGTATCTTGAACCCTTTTCGGAGCAGAGCTCTTTCGGCTCATGGAGCGAGTCCTGAGCCTTTTTGACGTCGGCTGGTGCGATACGACCGAATGCAATGGACACCAGACCTCTGTTCTCCATTGTGAATTCTGCCTCGATGTACGGCGGAGCGATGTCGACGGTACCTTCGTTCAGGTTCGGAAGGCAGTCGTAGAGGTTTACGTGACCAAAACCATCCATCCACCTTTCGTCCGACGCTCCGGACAGTCCGGCGATGTCTCCCAGTCCGGGGAGCAGTTGGAGCAGTTCGGCTTTCGAGTGTATGTTGACGCCCGTGCCGTCCTCCATGATTTCCGGCGCCGCTTCGCGCAGCACGTACTGCGACAGAGCGAAGGAGATCAGTCCTGAAACCGCAAGTATGGCCATGCGAAGGCCGGTGCTTACCCGCACATCCCTGCCTCACTTACTTTTGATACGATCCCAGCGGTTGGGCCCCAGCGTGAAGTCGTACTGGTGAGCGTACTTCCCGGACAGTCCTGAAACGCGAAAAGGTTTGTCCGGGCGATATATCGACCACGTTCTTCCTTGCGCTGCCAGGTCTATCTGGATATCCCACTCATACGTATGCGGTCCTGCGATGGTGGTTATCTCGAACACCTTGGATTCGCCCTTCTTGAGCAGTTCGCTCTGCGAGGCGAAGTAATATGCGCCGAGTTTGACGGTTGGCGAGAGTGAATCCAGCACTTCCCGTGCGATAGGATTCGGCGACTTCAGGTCGAAGCCCACCTTCAAGCTCTTTTCTTCTCCCTGGGGGCCGTATCGGAATAATGTTCCTGATATGACGGGGGTAACCTTCAGGACCCTGGCCCGTATGCCTACAATTCTGACGGCTTCCGTTCGAGACCCTTCGATGATCAGCTTCGCCCCCTGAAGGTTGGCCTTGACCAGACGCGCTTTGACGGCGGAGTCGTTGAAGAGTTCGCCGCCATCGGACAGCTGTCGTGCCGTCTTGAAGTCAATGGCGTCCGCGGTCACCTGAGACCAGTCGTTGATACCGGTCTCGTCCTCTTTGGCCACCGCATGGATATCAGGGAGAAGTCGCTCCGAGGATATCTCTACTATCTTGGGAATGGCCGCGCCGATCGCCACGGTCAGTGCGGTGGCAAGAATGAAACGAGGGCCGGAAAGTAGTTTCTCACCCAGACTTTTCGGTGGCGGGTCGTCGGGCGGGGTGTCCTGGCGGATTTGTTGCACATTCGGGCGAGCAGCACTCTTCCTCTTTGATTTCGACATGCGCTGCTCTCGTCAGAGGGGCCTGTGGATGGAGTCTCTCGTGTGTCCCTGCCACGACATCGCTGAAAGTGCCGCCCGCATTACATCCGGTGAGCTGTGGCTCTGTCTAGACGTCTGCTACCTCCAGCGCCTACTCACCGCCGTCGGAGCCGGACACGCTCTCAACCTCTACGCCCGGATTTAACAAACCGCCGGTACGGCGACAACATCCTGCTTCGCGCCCGCTGCCAGAGCCGGGGCTTGAACTACGTCCTTGCCGTCTCCTGCGACCACCCGCTGGTCCTGGCGGGCGTCAAAACCCGCGCCGACGAGGCCTTCGCCGCCCTCGGAGCCGAAGGGTGGCAGCGGTACTCCTGCGGTGAGGGCGCCAAGGGCCGCCGATTCTATGACTGGGCGTGGATCCCGCTGAACGGCACCGAGTGGATGCTGGCCCGCCGCTCGATCTCCGACCCCTCCGAACTGGCTTTCTACCGCTGCTGGGCCACCCGCCCGGTTGGCTTGCCCGAGCTGGTGCGGGTGGCCGGATCGCGGTGGAGCATCGAAGAGGTGTTCCAGGCGACCAAGAACGAGGTCGGCTTGGACCACTACCAGGTCCGCAAGTACATCGCCTGGTAGCGGCACGTCACCCTGGCGATGGTCGCCCACGCTCACCTCGCCTTTCTCGCCGCCGGCCCGCCCACCAGGCCCGCGTGCGTGCAGGGCGAGGACCAGCAGGGCCTCGCCACACAGGGGCCCGACCCGCAGGGACGATCACACTGTGACAGCGCGAAAAGCGACAAACCCGGCGAGCTGATTCCACTCACCGTCAACGAGATCCGCCGCCTGCACGCCCATCTTCACCAACCCCAGCACTCCATCGAACACCGGATCCGCTGGTCACGATGGCGGCGACGCCACCAAGCCCGTGCCCGCCGCTGCCACTACCAACGCCAGCGACGCCTCATAGATCACTAAATGCGGCTGGAGTATTAGGACAGGAACGGTTCTTGATGCTCGAAGTCGATGATGGCCCGATCGGCATAACGGCCACCTACGACGTCCGCTGCCTCAGCGGGACCCTCTGGACCGATGACAAGTTCTCGATAGGTCCACTGCTTTCGGGCCCCGGCACCTTGCCGACGCATTGACATACTAAGCCAAACCCCAGCAGAGTCTTCCGAAAATTCAGGCTTGAGACCGATCCAAGGATCCCGGGCAATCGCTTCATACAACCGCGGCCAAGTTGCCGAATGTAGCTCTCTAATGTATTCAAGGTATCGACCGCGGAGGCTATCAGGGTCGAGAGACCTAAGGTGCGGCCCACCTGGCCACGCCTCGACCGAGCCCGGAGGAGACGAAAGCGTGGCCGAGTCCAGCGGGACGGAATCAGACGGAGGCCAAGGACTGACCGCGAGCACTTCAGCGAGGAGGGTGGTGAAAATAGTTGCTTCGATTTCACCATGCCCTGGGATTCCATTGCTGGCGAATTCCGTGCGTCGGAGAACCAGTCGATGGAACTCCCAGGGCTCGTTATGGCCCGCCAGGGAGACGGTGGCCGTAGCCCAGAGCCCGACGCTGTCCACCGATGTGGAGAGGTCTAGAAGAGATCCATATCTGAAACTCTCCAGGTCGTCCTCCAGCTGCCGTCGCGCGACACGGCAGAATTCATCGATGTACTGATCGAACGGGCTCATCCTTCTACCTTAGGGGTAGAAGGCAGTGATGATGCCCTTCGGGCGTCCGTCGGGCATGCCATTCGCACTCTCGGTGTAGACAACCCTCATGCTGCTATAGCCGCCGTGGAGACCGCCGCTCACGTTGCAGGTAATCTTCCCGTTGTTGGGCTTCCCGCATGTCCCGTCATGGAAGGTGTGTTCTATATCGAGGATCATGTTATCCCACCCAACCCGGGTGACTTGCGCCTTGTGGCCAGCCTCGATGTGAGCCTTTCCGTATTGGGTGGCAGTGCCGTACCGGAGGGGCACGTCGCCCAGGTCGTAGAAGGTGGCGTAGATGTCTGTCGGGCTGTTGGCGGCTGCGACGGCGGGCGCGGCGATGAAGCCCACAGCTCCTACCGCGGTTGCTGCCGCTACCTGAGCTACAAGTCTCACGTACTTCTTTAGGTTCATGTCCATCCGTTCGAGAGGCTTTGACGGGTCCTGACTGTGACGCGCCCGGCATTCGTTTTCTAATGACTAGGAGAGCCCTAGGTCGATTTGTATAGAAACTGGTGCTGGGTGGGCCGCTAAATCACTAGCTCTCAGGATTTCAGGCGGCGTGCGTGAACAGGTAGACGTCAGCGATATCTCCGGGATGGGTCCAGCTGAATGTCTCCCGCTCCCCTTCGGGGCAGGCGTTGCGGCTGTACTCCCAGATTCCACCAGGGAAGTGGGCCTTAACCTGGGCGCACTGGGTGTCTGCGTCGGTGTCCTCGACCCAGCCGGTGACAGTAATGCTTCCCCTGCTGCAGCTCAGCCTCCAGAAGGCCTTTCCTCGTGCGGCAGGCGGCAGGCCGCCGTGTACGGCTGGGCGTGCCGGTGCCTCCCTGCGGGGACCAGCGTGAGGAAGCAGCCGTACAGGTCAGGCCACCCTTGCGGCCGGGGCCGTGAAGGTGTTGCAGGCGCCGGGAGACCGGGTTTCGAAACCACGTCTCTGCCAGTAGAGCCGGTTCTTGGTCGTGCCGTTGCCCGCGATGCTGCTTTCGATGCGGTGCCGGTCGATGATGAAGTCGTATCCGTGCACCTTGGTGTGGCCCAGGGAGTCCCAGACGCTCCCGATGAAGGCGCCGGCGAGGCAGATGTTCTGCAACGAGATCTTGGCGCTCAGGGCGAGGGCTCCGGCCTTGGACAGCTTCTTGGCGGCGCGGCTCTCCTGAGCGAGGACGCCGACCAGTCGCTGGACGTGATAGCCGTATCCGATGGCGAGGCTTTCGAGCATCCGCGGGTCGTCGATTTCGCCCAGCACGCCGTAGTCGGTGACCATCAGATAAATGGTGCTGTTCTTCTGGCAGTAGAGGCTGAACGTGTCGCCCGGACGGTATGTGCCACAGGCGGTCTTGATGCGAGAGCCGTACCCGACCTTGACCTTCGGCTTGCCGTACGCGATACCGGCCTTTTTCAGCTGCGCCTCCCATGCCCTGTCCAGGCATGCGGACATGGTGTCGGCATAGATCTCGACGGAGTCGAGATCACCGCCCCTGACGGTCGGTTCCTCGCAGATCCGGGTCTTCAGTTTTCCGGTCTTGTAGATCGGATTTTTGGCGAAGGCGGCGGTGCCGGCCGGGACGGGGCCGTTCGATTCCGCGCTCGCCGTACCGGTGAGCGGCATGCTCGCGAGTACGCCGGCCATCAGCAGGGTGAAAAAGGTACGCATGGCCGCGAACCCTACCGAGACCTCCTAACAAAATGATCTCCACGTACGGCGATGACCTCTTTCCGGGCCGTACGTCGTCGGCTGGCCGCACCGTGGCTGCGGACTCTCAAAGCTCGTCGCCGGGTGGCTCGGCATGCAGGACGGCGGCGTCAGCCGCAGCGACCGAACATCTGCACGTAGGTCGCGGCCGGGGTGATGGACCCGGCGGCCGGATCCGCGCTTCCCCAGACCGCTTTGGTGTACAGCTCGGTGTAAGCCGGGTTGAGGATGGTGTCGCGGTGTGGCTTGCTGTTCATCCACCAGGTGACAGCCGCCCGCGGCGTGACAGAAGAGGCTCCCCACCCCGCGTAGGTGTTCTCGCCGACGGAGAACGAGGCGCAGCGGCGACCGTAGCCCACCGCCTGGGCACGGCTCAGCGGGGTCGAGCCGGTCTGCGGGTTGATGTGCGGGTCGCACTGGCCGGGGTTGCCCTGCACAGGGCGGCAGCTCTTACCCGGCTCCACCTTTCCCCACCAGCGCAGTCTGACGGCGTCCGCGGCGTGCCTGGCCGCGGCGGCGCCGAGTGTGGGGGCACCGTTCTTGCCCAGCGAGAGGTATCTCTGCAGCGGCTTCAGGCCGGTCCGTTCGGCGTTGACGAGGCACAGAACCGCTGTCTCGATGGTGGTCGCCTGCGCCCTGAAGTCGTAACGTCCCCGGCTGGTGTCGGGGAAAGCGGACTGGGGCCGGTAGACGACGTCGATGTTCGCGCAGGCTCCGGCGCCTTTCAACGGGGCGGACGCGGCGGCTGCCGGCTGTGCCAGTGAAACGGCGCCGGTCAGGCTCAGCAGGAGGGTGCCGGTCACGGCGACGGCGGCCTGCCGGCGGTGTGACACGTTATCGGGTCGCGGCTGCTTGCGGGAGAGGTGTAGGAGGCTGCTCATGGGGGACTCCTCGGCGTCGGTGTCCCTCAGTGATAAGCCGGGAAACTTACAAATGCCTTGCGATGCCCTTAAAGACCCTTCGGCCCGTTTTCGTGGTGTTTCGGGGCCGCACTCCTCCTGCTGTGGGGCGAAGCGGCCGGGGCGGGTCCGTTCGAGCCCGCCCTCTCCGTACCGGTGAGCGACACACTCGCGAGTACGCCGGCCATCAGCAGGGCGAAAGGGTACGCATGACGGCGAACCCTACAGCCGACACCGAACATCGCCGTCGGGACGATTCCGGCCAGTACAGTACGTGGGTGGCGAACCTACGGGAGCAGATTCTCACCGAACTCGGCGTCAAGGCGACCATTGTCCCCAAAGTCGAAGTCCGGCAACGGGTCGACTTCCTCAAGAACTACCTGCGGTCGACCCCGGCCAAGGGCTACGTGCTCGGGATCAGTGGCGGCCAGGACAGCACGCTGACCGGCAGGTTGTGTCAGCTCGCCAGCGAGGAGCTGCGTGCCGAAGGGCATGAGGCCACCTTCGTCGCGGTTCGGCTGCCCTACGGCGTGCAGGCCGACGAGCACGACGCGCAGATCGCGCTGGAGTTCATCCAGCCCGACCGGTCGATCACGGTGAACGTCAAGCCGAGCGCGGACGCCGTCGCCGCCGAGGCGGCGCTCGGATTGTTTGAGCTGCTGGGCGATGAGCCCAAGCTGCGGGACTTCGTGCGCGGCAACATCAAGGCCCGCGAACGCATGGTGATCCAGTACTCGATCGCCGGGCAGCTGGGCCTGCTCGTCGTGGGCACCGACCACGCGGCCGAGGCGGTGACCGGCTTCTTCACCAAGTACGGCGACGGCGGTGTCGACATCACCCCGCTGACCGGACTGACCAAGCGCCAAGGCGCCGCCCTGCTGCAGGAGTTGGGCGCACCACCGAGTGTCTGGGAGAAGGTGCCGACCGCCGACCTCGAGGACGACCGGCCCGCGCTGCCCGACGAGGTGGCACTCGGCCTGAAGTACACCCAGATCGACGACTATCTGGAAGGTGCCGACGTCACGCCGGACCTGGCGGCGAAGGTGGAGTCGGTATACCTCGCGACCCGGCACAAGCGGGCCGTTCCAGTCACCCCACTCGACGACTGGTGGCGGCGTTGATCCCACGGGAGCTGATGGCGGCCGCCCTGGCGGTCGTGACGGTTCCTCTCCTCGGCGGACAGGCCCAGGCCCGGACGTCGTCCTCCGCCATCTCGGTGATGAGCTGGAACGTCTGCGCGGGCACCAACGCCGGCTGCTTCTTCTACGGCAGGAGCATGCGGGAGGTGGCCGAGAAGGTCGGCTGGTACGCGACCACCCAGCCGATCAAGCCGGATGTGATCTTCCTGCAGGAGTTCTGCTCGGGTGGGACGGCCACGCTGGAGAGCCTGCTGGAGCGGCAGACCGGGCGTGCCTGGACGGTGCGCTCGTCGATCCTCACCTGGAAGGACGGCTCGCCGAAGGTCTGCGCCCCTGACCGGCAGGGACACCCGCGGGGCGATATCGCCGTCACCGTCGCGGTCGCCGACCACGCGGCCACCTTCCAGGATCACGGGCTGACCTCCCCGCCGTGGTACGTCAAGCGCATGGCGCTCTGCGCCGCGATCCCGGCCAGGAGGGTCAACGTCTGCGGCACCCACCTCAGCGCCGGCCTGTCCTACGACGACAGGGAGCCCGACGCGCCCTTCCGGAAGAGGCAGGTCGAGGAGTTGCTGGCGGCGGCGGCCAAGCCCGGCTACCGTGCCGTCTTCGGCGGGGACCTCAACCTGGCCCCGCCGGACAGCGGGCAGAGCACCGCCGTGAAGAGACGCATCCTGGCGCCCGTCTACGCGGCCTACGCCGAGTGCGACCAGAACGGCGACCGCGACGGACGGTGGACCGAGAAGCACGTCCGCGAGGACGGCGGCGTCTCGAAGCGCAAACTCGACTACCTCTTCGCCCCCAGGGGAAGCGTGACCCGGTGTCATGTGGCGCAGGGTGCCGCCTCCTCCGACCACAAGCCCATCTACGTCAGGGCCAAGCTCGGCTGACCCCTGCGTACGGCGAAGGCCCGGCCGGGCCTTCGCCGTACGAACGGGGACGGGACCTGGCGGCCGCGCGAGTCCGCCCTCCGTCCTCACAACCAGGAGCTGACCGCGGCGACCAGGGAGACCACCAGGATGACCACCCCGACGGTCAGGAACAGCACGCTGTGGAGCACGCCCTTGCCGCCCACCCCGTCCAGACGGGCGCGCTGGGGCCGCTCGGGGTCGTAGAGCACCATGACCTGCTGACCCGGACGGACCGGCGACGGGTTGGAACCCAGATCCGACTCGGTCTCCACCACGGAGCCCTGCACCGTCTGGAACTGCAGCGTGGGGTAGTACACGCCGTTGTCGCCGCTGCTGGACCAGCGCAGTCCCACGACGACGCCCGGCACCCGTACCCCGTGCCGCCGCAGCCGCTGCCCGACAGTCATCACCCGGATGCCGACCCCGGCGAACACCGCTCCGAACGCGATTCCAAACAATGGCACGGTGCTCATGTCCACCGCCTCCTTCTCATCTCGTCCGAGGGCCCGCACCGCGCCGAGCCGTTCCGGCTCGGGAGGACCGCGGATGAGGCTAGAGGCCGGCACTGGAGAACGACTTGTAGATCATTGGGATGCCCCGGCCGCGAGTGACCGCTGTCGACGAGAACCGCCGGCCGCGCACCCGAACGGTCCGTTCAGCGGTCGTCCGCGCGGCGGTGTGGTGGTGTCACGGCCGCGTTGGCGAGGCGGGTGGACAGTTTGCGGAGGTGCCGGGCGAGTTCCGGGGGTGACTCGACCTCGAAGTCGACGTCGAGCATGCCCACCGTGAACACGACGAGGTCGAACGAGTCCGAGGCGATTTCCAGCAGGCAGGTGTGGTCGTCGAGGGGGGTCACGATTCCGCTGACGCGTCCGGCGATGTCCGGTGCGGGGGCGTGCACCCGCAACCGGGCGCGGAGCGGCCACATCTCGAAGCCCATCGTTCTGCACAGGTAGGCCGCCACGTCACCGTCGGGTGGTTCACGGTGGGCGAACCGGGGACCGTTGGGCGTTCGCAGGGACATCCGGTCGACCCGGAAGGTGCGCCAGTCCTTCCGTTCGACGTCCCAGCCGACCAGGTACCACTTCCGCCCCCAGCAGACGAGGCGATGTGGCTCGACGTCGCGGCGGGACTCGGCCCCGTGGTGGCTGACGTAGTCGAAACGCAGCACCTCGGCGGCCCGGATCGCGGCCGAGATCGCGGTGAGCACCGCCGCCTGCACGGTGGTCCCGCCCTTGGACGGCATCGCGACCACCGCGCTTCTCAGCGCGGCGACCCGGTGCCGCAACCGGGACGGCAGCATCTGCTCGACCTTGGTCAGGGCGCGCAGCGAAGCCTCCTCGATTCCCGCCACACTGTGCAGCCCGACCGTGACCGCCACCGCCTCCTCGTCGTCCAGCAACAGCGGGGGCAGCGAGGCGCCGGCTCCAAGCCGGTAACCGCCGACCGGTCCCATCGAGGCGTGGATCGAATACCCCAGCTCACGGAGCCTGTCGACATCGCGCCGTACCGTCCTGGTGGTGACTCCCAGCCGCTCGGCGAGTTCCGTGCCGGACCAGTCGCGATGCGTCTGCAGCAGCGACAGCAGCCGCAGCAGTCGGGCGGGTGTTTCCAACATTCGTCCACTATCGCTCCTGTGTAGGAACGGAGCTGTCCTATACAGGGCGGAGGGTGGGCGGCATGAGCACAGAAACGCCCTTCCGCATCGATATCCCGCAGGCAGAACTCGACGACCTGCGGGACCGGCTGGCCCGTACCCGCTGGCCGGACGAACTGCCCGGCGTCGGCTGGTCCTACGGGGTGAACAGGGACCACCTCATCGAGCTGGTCGAGCACTGGCGCACCGGCTACGACTGGCGGGAGCACGAGGCCCGCCTCAACAAGGTCCCGCAGTTCACCACGGAGATCGACGGGCAGAACATCCATTTCCTGCACGTACGCTCGCCCGAGCCGGACGCCACCCCGCTGATCATCACTCACGGGTGGCCGAGCACGGTGTACGACTTCCTGGACATCCTCGGGCCGCTGACCGACCCGCGGTCACACGGCGGGGACCCGGCGGACGCCTTCCACGTCGTGGTCCCGTCACTGCCGGGTTTCGCGTTCTCCGGGCCGACGCGGGAGACCGGCTGGGGGATCAACCGCACCGCGCGGGCCTGGGCCGAGCTGATGCGACGGCTGGGATACCACCGCTACGGCACTCAGGGCGGCGACTACGGCAGCATCATCTCCCCGGCGATCGGCCGGGCGGATCGGGAGCACGTCATCGGCGTCCATGTCAACGCGCTGGCCAACGCCGCGACAGCGGTCGATCCCAGCGAACTGGACGCGCTCTCCGCGGCGGACCGGGAGCAGGCCGGGCAGAACCAGAGGTGGTGGTACGGCCGTTCCGGCTACGCCACCCAGATGGCCAACCGGCCGCAGACCCTGGCGTACGCGCTCAACGACTCCCCGGCCGGTCAGCTCGCGTGGAACCTGGAATGGTTCGTGGACTGGGACCCCGCCCGGACCGAGCAGACCCCCGTCGACCGCGACGTCATCCTGACCAACGTCACGATCTTCTGGCTGACCGCGACCGCGGGATCGGCCGCTCGGCTCTACCGCGAGGCCGGACCGGAGTCGTGGGGCCCACGTCCCGAGCCCGCACCGGTCCCGACGGGTGTGGCGAACTTCCCCGGAGACCGGGCGATCCGCGGGCTGGCGGAGTTGTCGAACACGATCACCCACTGGTCGCGGCACTCCCGCGGCGGCCACTTCGCCTCACTCCAGGCCCCGGACCTGCTGGTCTCGGACATCCGGCAGTTCTTCCGGACAGTACGACCGCGGTAGCCGGAGGCGTGGCGATGGCCCAACCTCCAGGCCGGAAATATCGGGTCTTCGGGGTGGACGTCACGGATCGATCGCGATCGATGGAGATGTGGGCTTTCCTGGCGGTCCCCGGGTGACATTGAGGAAGTGGAGGATTCCTCGGGACTGATGCGGGACGGGGTACGGGCCCGGATCGCCGCGCTGGCCCGGGCCGCGGGCGGCGGAGCCCACCGCTGGTCGTCGCCTGTCCTGCTGGGCGTGCTGGCGGCGGGTGCGTTCGGGCCGCTGATCACCGCGGGCATGGGTGGGGCGGCCCTGGTCAGCGCGGCGGTCGGCGCGGTGACGGCGGTCGGCGGGAACGTGCTGACCGACATCGTGAAGGCCGGAGTCCAACGGCTCGGTGACAGGCCCTCGCCGCAGGACCTCGCCACCGAACTGGAGCGGGGCGTCCAGCAGGTGCTGGAGGAGGGTGGCCACCGGGCGGAGACACTGCGCACGGAGATCGCGGGCGTCCTTCGCGAGATCGACGCGGTCGGCGTCGCGGTCGAGGAGGCGGTGCGGTCGGGCGACCGCGACCTCCAGGCGGCCCTGGCGGCAGGCCTCGCCGCGCTCGGCACCGAGTTCGCCGAGTTCGGGTTCGTGCCGGCCGAACTGGACGAGCGGCTGCGGCTGATCCGCGAGTCGGTGGACCGGCAGAGTGCCGATCTCCAAATGGCGGTCGGTCTTCAGTACCGGCAGGCCACCGACACCCGCCTGCTGCTGGAACAGGTCTCCGTGATCGAGCGCCGGACCCGCTCGGACCGCGTGGACGGCTACCCGGTGCGCTGGACGCACGGCTCGCCCTACCGGGGGCTGCTGCCGTTCGGAGAGTCCGAATCGGAGGTGTTCCACGGCCGCGAGGAGATCACCGCCGAGCTGGTCAGCACCCTGTCGCAGCGGCTGACCGGCCCGGGGCTGGTCGTGGTGACCGGAGCCTCGGGCGCGGGCAAGTCGTCGCTGCTGCGCGCGGGCCTGGTCCCGGCGATCGGCCGTGGTGAGCTGTCCGAGGAGACGCGTGACTGGCCGCTGTACGTCATCGACCAGCCGACGCGATCCCCGCTCTCCCGGCTGGCCACGCTGCTGGCCGGACTGGCCGGGCTCGACGCCCCGTCGGTCCTGCGGAGCCTGACCGACGATCCGCGGCACGCCCACCTGCTGGTGCGGCAGGCGCTGGAGGTGAACGCCCGGCGCGAGGACCGGCCGGTCCCCGCCCGGCTGGTACTGATCCTCGACCAGTTCGAGGAGATCTTCTCTCTCGGCGGTGACATCGCGGAGCGGTCGGCCTTCCTCACCGCGCTGGACGCGATCACCGAACCCGCCGCCGCCCTGGTGATCCTCGCGGTGCGCGGCGACTTCGTCGACCGTTGCGCGGCCCATCCGCTGCTGGCCGCCGCGCTCCGGCGCGGTCCGTTCATCGTGGGCCCGATGAGCGGCACCGAACTGCGGCGCGCCATCACCGGACCCGCGGACGCCGCCGGGCTCACCATCGAACCCGGCCTGGTCGACGTCATTCTCGCCGAGCTGGGCTCTCCCTCGGACGGGTACGACATCGGGGTCCTTCCGCTGCTCTCCCAGGCCATGCTGACGATCTGGGAGCACCGGGAGGGCGACCGGCTCACCAGCCGGGGCTACGCCAAGACCGGGGGAGTGCGCCGCGCGGTCGCCACCAGCGCCGAGGAAGCCTACGCCGGCCTCTCGCCCGCACAACGTGAGCTGGCCCGTGACCTGCTGCGGAGTCTCACCCTCGTCGGCCGTGACGGTGTGCTCGCCCGCCGCCCGATCCCGCGTACCGCATCGCAGGACGTCGCCGGTGTCCTGGAGGTCTTCTCCCGGCGCCGTCTGGTCGTCCTCGACGCCGACAGCGCGCAGCTCGCCCATGACGTGCTCCTGCACGCCTGGCCCCGGCTGCGTGACTGGCTGGAGGGCGACCTGTCGAGCTTCGCCCTCTACGGCAGGTTCACCGCCGACGCCGAGGAATGGGCGTCCAGCGACCGCGACCCGTCCTTCCTCTACCGGGGCACCCAGCTGGCCGCCGTCCACGCCGCCAGGCCGAGCTGGACGTCCGAGGCCCATGCGCTGGGCGAGGTCGCCACCGAGTTCCTCGCCGCCGCCGACGCCACCAGGCGCCGGACCGTGCTGGTACGCCGAGCCCTGGCGGTCACCGCCGCCGTGCTGGTGGCGGTGATCGCCCTGACCACCCTGGTCGCCGTCCGGGCTGCCGAGGTGGCCGAGCACGAGCAGACCCTCGCCACCGCCCGTCTGCTCGCCTCCCAGAGTGAGCTCCTCGGCGCCGCCGATCCCGCCCTCTCCGCCCGCCTCGCCGCGGCCGCCTACCGGACCGCCCCGATCCCGGAGACGGAACTCGGCCTTCTCAACGTCTACCGCCGCCCCTACCGGGGGAAGCTGCCCGAGCAGAAGGACAGGATCACCGCCTTCGCCTACGCTCCCGACGGGAAGGTCCTGGTCATCGCCGTCAACGACGGCACGGTCCGCTTCTGGGACACCGCGACCCGGCGTCCCTCGGGCACCGGACTGTCCGGACCGGTCGTCGATGAGCTGGCGATCAGCCCCGATGGCGGGACGCTCGCGCTGGCGATCGGGAACGGGATCTGGCTGTTCGACATGGCGACCCATGAATCGCTCGGGGATGTGGGAATCCCCATCGGTTCGGCCATTGATCTGGCCTTCAGCCGTGACGGCAGGACACTGGCGGTGGCGACACCCTCTCAGCTCGTGTTCTGGGATCTTGAGCGAAAGAGCGTCGACACTCGTTTCGACGCCGTCGCCGGTGTCTTCGCCAAAGAGGTCATCTTCAGCGGGGACGGTGTCCACCTGGCCGTCGTGGGCGCTCCCTCGGGATCGGTCACCATCTGGAGGATGAAGGACCTGCGCAGGGTCGCGGTGATCGCCGGCAGCGAGGCCGCTTTCAGTCCCGACGGCGAACACCTGGCGGTGGGCAGGTTGGAGGGACCGGTCCGCGTTCATGAGGCGAGGACGGGCCGAGCGGTCGGCTCCGCGCTCAACGGATTCACCGGAAACCTCGAAGCGGTCAAGTTCAGTCCCGATGGCACCGCGCTTGTCACGACCAGCTGGGACGAGCCCAACGAACCGGACAAGGTCCAGCTCTGGGATGCGGCGAGCGGCAGGCGGAGGGGAAGCCTGCTCACCGCCCCGGCCGGAGACATCAAGTCCGTGACCTTCAGCCCCGATGGCGGCACCCTCGCGGGGGCGATGGGGGCCGACCTCCTGTTCTGGGACGCGCGGCACAGCCACACCGACATCATCGAGACCGGGGAGGAGACCAACAGCGCCGTCTTCAGCTCCGACGGAAGAACGCTGGCCACCGCCGGTGTCTCGGCAAGGCTCTGGGACGTCGCGAGCCGCAGGCCGCTCGGACCGGCTTTCCCGGGAAAGCTGGGCGCCGCATTGCCGAGCGTCGCCCTCAGCCCTGACGGAAGGACGCTGGCCGCCTCCGGGAGTGACGGCGCGGTGCTGCTGTGGAGCACGGCCGAGCACAGGCCGCTCGGTGCTCCGCTACGCGGGCACACCGGTGACGTCCGGGCGATCGCCTTCAGTCCCGACGGCCGGACCCTGGTCACCGGCGACGACACCAAAATCCTGCTCTGGGATATGGCGACCAGGACCTTGCGGGCCTCACTGCCGACCCGGCAGAAGGACCTCGTGTTCGCCGCCGCCTTCAGTCCCGACGGCCGGATGCTGGCCACCGTGAACGCGACCGATGTCCAGTTCTGGGACGTCTCGACGCACCGGCTCCGGGCGACTCTCGTCTCCACCCATCTGAGCACGATCCGAGCGCTGGCCTTCAGCCCGGACGGGCGGCTGCTGGCCACGGCGAGCCATGACGGCACGGTGCGGCTGTGGGACGTGGCGACGCGGCGTCCGGCGGGCGGCGCCCTGGTCGGGCACAACGATGAGATCTTCGCGCTGGCCTTCAGCCCGGACGGCCGGACCCTCGCCAGCGGCGGCGGGGATCGCTCCGTCCTGCTCTGGGACGTGGCGACCCGCCGGGCCCAGGGTGTCCCGTTGACCGGGCACGGCGACTTCATCTTCTCGATCGCCTTCAGCCCGGACGGCAGGAGGCTGGTGACCGCCGGGCGGGAGGCGAGCGTACGGCTCTGGAACGTGGAAAGGCCGGCCGATCCGCTCGGGTTCGCGTGCTCGGTGGCGGGCGGGTCGCTGTCGGCGGAGGAGTGGGGTCTTTACGCGCCGGGCGAGAGCTACCGGCCCGCCTGTGGGTGACACGATGTGCCGGTGATCGCTGGCGGCCGATGAGCGATTTCGATAGCCGGCCTGTGCGAGCCGGTCGTGGAGCCGTCCCCACGTGATGCCCGCGATACGCGGCAGGAATGAGGTCGGCGGCGCAGTCGGCCCCAGCGAGATCACCGGCAGAACGATCCTGCGCACCGGCCGGCGCTACCCCGGCAGCCTGCACCGAGCCGGGCTTCCTTGATCATTCCGGCCTCAGAAGACACTTGCTTGCTTGCGCAATCCGATTGTGTCGTACTCTGGCGTCATCACCGGATACCTGCGTGGAAAGGACGGGCCGATGGGATCACTCAGCCTGGCACACTGGTTGGTCGTGGCAGCTGCCGCGGTCTTGTTGTTCGGCGCGAAGAAGCTGCCTGACACCGCGCGTTCGGTAGGTCGATCGCTGCGCATCTTCAAGGCCGAGGTCACGCAGGAAGGCCAGGACCAGGAACCGCCGGCCGCCGTGACCCAGGGGCAGTTGACGGTGGAGGAGCAGGCCAGGCGGCTTGAGGAGCAGGCCGCCCGGCTGCGGGCTCAGTCCGCCGCCGAGTCCAGGGACAAGCCCGTCACCTGACGGCGGTCCGGGTTCGTCATGCCTAGACTGGTCCCCCTGCGGGACCAGGTGGACGGGAGAGCGACAGTGGCGACCAGCGGTGGCGATATCGAGGACCCGTCCCCCGAGGTGCTGTCCGAGGCCGCCGCGGCATTCGGGCTGCTGGCCTCCTCCGCGCGGCTGCACATCGTCTGGGCGCTGGCGCAGAGCGAGAGCGATGTGAGCGGGCTCGCGGAACGGGTGGGAGGCGCGTTGCCCGCCGTCAGCCAGCACCTGGCGAAGCTGAAGCTGGCCGGGTTGGTGAAGTCGCGGCGCGAGGGGCGCCGAGTGGTGTACCTGATCGACGACGAGGACGTGGTGGCCACGGTCCAAGGGCTGGTGGGGCGGTTCGCCGAACGGGCGGGCCATCCGGGGTCATTGAGGCGTGTCCGTGGTCTGGGCGCCTGAGGCGCCGACAGCCGCGCCCCAAGATCTGCGGGACGACGGGCTCCCTCTCGCCGCTGTTGCCGAGCTCACCCGGCTGGAGGTGCTGCGGCGGCTGGAAAGCGGCCCCCGCGGGCTGGTGGAGGCCCATGCCGAGGCGCGTCTGCTACTGCGCGGTGAGAACACCCACCCACCCCGGCGCGTCACTTCCTGGTGGTGGCTGGCACGCAGCCTGCGCGATCCGTTCACGCTGGTGCTGCTCTGTCTCGGGCTGGTGTCCGCGGTCATCGCCTCGTGGGGCGCGGCCTGCGTCATCGTGATCCTCGTCGTTGTCAGCTGCGTGCTGCGGTCCAACGGCGAGTACCGGGCAGATCGTTCGACGGCGGCGCTGCGAAAGCTGGTGGCCACCACGGCGACTGTGCGGCGGCGACTCGACGAGCACACCACACCCGTGGACAGGGAAGTACCCGTCGACCAGTTGGTGCCGGGCGACGTGATCAAACTGGGCCCCGGGGATCTGGTTCCTGCCGATGTCCGGCTCCTGCGATCCAGCGGGCTGACGATCCACCAGGCGGCGCTGACCGGTGAGTCCGTCCCGGTGGCCAAGCAGGCCATCGACGTTCCCGGCGGGGGAGATCAGGAGCACCTTTGCTGGCACGGCAGCAGCGTGGCCACCGGCAGCGCCCTCGCACTGGTGGTGGCCACCGGAGCCGACACCAGGTTCGCCGGTGCCTACCAGGAGTCCGGGGCCAGGTTGTCGGCCTTCGACGGCTCGGTCAACGGGATCTCCTGGATTCTGGTCCGGCTCATGCTGCTCATCCCGCCCCTCGCCCTCGTGGCCAACGCCGTTCTCCGCGGCCGGGGGCTGGAGGCGCTGCCGTTCGCGGTCGCCGTGGCGGTCGGCCTGACGCCCGAGATGCTGCCCGTCATCGTCACGACCGCACTGGCGAGAGGTTCGGCCGTCCTCGCACACGGCCAGGGCGTGATCGTCAAACGGCTCTCCGCCCTGCACGATGTGGGGGCGATCGATGTCCTGTGTACAGATAAGACGGGCACTCTCACGCAGGACCGGCCCGTGGTCGACTGCTCGGTGGATCCGGACGGCCGCTCCGATCCCGAGGTGCTGCGCTGGGCCGCTGTCAACAGCTTCTGGACGCTCCACCTGGCCGATCTCCCGACGCCGGATGCCCTGGATGAGGCGATCCTGGCGGCCGAGCAGGATCTCGGCGAGTACGAGGGGGTGGACGCGCTCCCCTTCGATCCTGTGCGCCGCGTCTCGACCGCGATCGTGCGTCACCCGTCGCGCCCGGCGACGAACCTCCTGGTGGTCAAGGGCGCCGTGGAGAACGTGCTGGAACGCTGCGCCCTTGATCCCGCCGCGAGGCAGCGCGCCCAGCTGACCGCCGAGCAGCTGGCCGACAAGGGGTTGCGCGTGCTCGCCGTCGGACTCGCCTCGTACCACCCCGGCGAGGATCAGGGCCTTGCCCTGGTGGGCTTCGTCGGACTGCTCGACGAGCTCGCGCCGGAGGCGGCGGACGCGCTGGCCCATCTCGCCCGGCGCAACGTCACGATCAAGGTACTCACGGGTGACCATCCGGCTACCGCGGCTCGTGTCTGCCAGGAGCTGGGGCTGCCCTCCGACACGGTCGTCACCGCGAGCCAGCTCGACGGCCTCTCCGACGCGGCCCTGGCCGAGGTCGCCCAGCGGGCGACCGTTTTCGCGCGCTGCACCCCCGAGCACAAGTCGCGCCTGGTACGGGCGTTGCGGAGCGCCGGGCACACGATCGGGTTCCTCGGTGACGGCGTCAACGACCTGCCCGCCATGCGCGCCGCCGACGTGGGCATCTGTCCGCGCGACGCGGTCGACGTGACCCGTGAAGCCGCCGACGTGGTGCTGGCCGCGAAGGACCTCACCGCCATCGACCACGCGATCGTCACCGGGCGGCGCAGCACCGGCAACATCGTCACCTATCTGCGGGTCGCCCTGTCCTCCAACGTCGGCAACGTCATCGCGATGCTCTGCGCCGGATTGCTGCTGCCCTTCCTGCCCATGCTTCCCGCGCAGGTCCTGGTGCAGAACCTGTGCTTCGACGCCGCCCAGCTGGCGTTCGCGTTCGACCGGGCCGATCCGGCCGCCCTGCGCCGCCCGTTCCGGTTGCGGCGACGCGACATTCTGCGTTTCATCGCCGTCTTCGGCGCGCTCAACGCCTTTGCCGACCTGGCCACGTTCGCCGTGCTGACGTGGGTCGTACCCGAGGCCGCCCAGGCCACCGGCCAGGCCGCCTTCCACACGGGGTGGTTCATCGAGAACCTGCTCACCCAGGCACTGGTCATGCTGCTGCTCCGTCCCAGAAGGCGGGTCTCCCGCCCGCTGTGGGTGGCCACCGGCGCGCTGACCGCGGTGGCCTTGCTACTGCCGCTTTCGCCGCTTGCCCCCCTGCTCGGCATGACCGCGCTGCCGATCACCTACCACCTGCTGCTCGCGGTCGTGGTCATGCTGTACGGCGGGGCGTTGCTGGTGCTCAGCCGTAGGACAGATTGGAGCAGGGATCGTCGTCGGCCGAGCGAGCCTTGCCGTTGAGGGTCGAGGGCGGCACGGTCGGGCCGGCGGTGGCGGTGCTCGCATAGGTCGTGCCCAGGATGACCGTGATGCCGGCCGCGGTCACGGGCTGGAGTTTCGCGCCTCGAAACACCCGCGCGAGGGTCTGTGCCTGTTCCCGCGCGGCCGGGCCGTACTGGATCATGGTTGATGTGTAGTGCTGGGAAGCGGCGGTGCCAACGGCGGTGACGGTGAATCCGGAGGCCTTGAGCTCGGTGGCGGCGCGGGCGGCCAGGCCGGTGATGGTGGTTCCGTTGTAGAGGGCGAGGCTGATCCCGGTGCCGGAGACCGGAGGGGTCGGCTTCGAGGTCGGCTTGGCCTTGCCGCTGGCGTCGATGCCGTCGAGAGTGCGGTCCGCCTTGAGCGCCGCCCACAGCAGGTCGGCGTCGGGGCGCACGACGGCGACCCGGGCGCCCTGATATCGCCAGGGCAGCGTGATGAACTTGGTGTTGTGCAGGTCGATGTCCTTCATCGCCAGTGCGAAGGAGAGCAACTTGTCGGCCGAACCCAGCCCCGGATCGACCGTCATGGAGGCGGCGGCCGCCTCCGCGAGCGGCAGCAGGGTGGCCGGATCGAGGCCCTGCGCCCGCACCTTTTTGATGAGGCCGGCGATGAAGGCCTGTTGCCGTTTGATCCGGCCGATGTCGGAGCCGTCGCCGATGCCGTGCCTGATACGGACATAGTCCAGGGCTTTCTGCCCGGACACCGTCTGCGGGCCCTTGGCGAACAGCAGCCGGCCACGCGCCCCGCGGTTGGGGTTGAGGTCGCCCTGATAGACGTTCTTGGGCAGACAGACCGGCACACCGCCGACGGCTTTGGTGATCTTCGAGAAGCCCTCGAAATCGACCACGATCGTGTGGTCGACCCGCAGGCCGGTCAGTTTCTCCACCGTGTTCTGGGTGCAGGCCGGGTTGCCCTTCGCGGTCGCACCCACTGCGAAGGCGGCGTTGAACATCACGTTGGTCTGCGGCACGGTCCAGGTGCCGTTGGGGAGCCGGCAGCGGGGGATGTCCACCAGCGTGTCACGCGGGATCGACACCGCCACCGCGTGCTTGCCATCGCGGTAGACGTGCACGAGCAGCGCGGTGTCCGAGCGCCCCACATCCCCGCGCCCGCCGCCGAGCCTGCTGTTGTCGCCCGAACGTGAATCCGAGCCCAGCACCAGGATGTTCCGGCCCGCGACGTTCGCCGCAGGCCGATCATCGTCGACGCCTTCCGCGTCGAACGTGTTGATGCTCGCGTTCAGCCGGAGATAGGTCCATCCGGCCACGGCCGCCAGGACGGCGATCAGTGACGCCACCACCAGCACGACGACCGGAACCGGGCTGCGCACACGCCGCCGACGCCGCCGGCGCCGAACGGCCCCGGGTGTCTGACGCCGCCGAACCGGGATGTGTGTGCTCATGCCTACTTCCGCGACTATTGATTATATAGTTGCGCAATATAGCAAGTATTTTGCGGTCGAGGAGCCGGGGGCTGAACGTGCGGGCAGGAGCACAGCAAAGGACCGTCACCCTCTTGTTGTGGGCGCTGGTGTGCTTACTCGATCTTTGCGAGTTCGCATGGACGGGCTGAGACGCCGCCCCGCCTGGTCGGGCGGCGTACGGCCGGATGCCGCAGAGTCATGATCGCCCGCCCTCGGCATCGGCGTTGGAAGCCCGCAGGTGGGCGACCACCTGACTGATTACGGCCCCGCCCCCGGCGACACCACCACCACCAACACCGCCCCGCTGTCGATCGACAAGCCCGGAGGTGATCGTGCCGATCGGCTTGATCGCCGTTGTGCACCTGCCCGAGGCGCGGGCGAAAAGGGTTGGCGGGCTCCGCATCCCAACCGGCACCATATGCGGATGCTGATCAGGGAAGCCACCGCTGAGGACTGGCCCGCCATCTGGCCGTTCTTTCATGAGATCGTCACCGCCGGTGAGACCTTCACCTACCCGACCGACCTCGGGCGGGACACCGGGCGCGACTGGTGGCTGTTGCCGCCGCCGAACCGTACGGTCGTCGCCGTCGACGACGCGGGGAAGGTCCTGGGCACGGCGAAGATGAACAACAACCAGTCGGGCAACGGCTCGCATGTCGCGAGCGCCAGCTACATGGTCGATCCAGCGTGTTCCGGGCAGGGCGTGGGCCGGGCGCTCTGCGCGTACACGCTGGAGTGGGCGCGGGCGGCCGGCTTCCGCGCGATGCAGTTCAACGCGGTCGTGGAGACCAACGCGCACGCGGTGAAACTGTACGGATCGCTCGGCTTCGAGGTGCTGGGCACGGTGCCGGAGGGTTTTCTGCACCCGACGAAGGGCTATGTCGGGTTGCACGTCATGTATCGCGCTCTCTGAGGGGCAGCGAGGCGGGCAGTCCGAAGGGTACGAAGTGGTCGGGGCCGATGAACGAGGTGATCTCACAGATGCGGTCGCCGCGCAGGGTCAGCACGTTGAGCGCCCAGGCGAGGTACGCGCCGAGGTCGTCGTACCAGACGTAGGAGGCCACGGCGGGCTGGCCGTTCGCGCTGGTCGGGAGGTGCCGCCAGTCCGGGCAGGCGGTGATCGGGACCCGTACGGCGAAGTCGGTGACGGCTGCCAGGCCGTGGTACCAGTGCGCCAGCGGCGGCATCGACCAGGTGACGTCCTCGGTCAGCAGCGCGACCAGGGCGTCGGCGTCGCCGCTTTCCAACGCGGAGGAGTACCCGGCGACGATCTCTCGCAGGCGCGCGTCACCGACCTTCCGCAGGGTCCGCTGCTGGCTGCGGGAGGGGACCTTCTCCGCGACGATCCGGCGGGCTCGCTGCAGGGCACTGTTCACCGACGCGACGCTGGTGTCCATCGTGGTGGCGATCTCGGCGGCGGAGAAGCCGAGGACCTCGAAGAGCAGCAGCGCCGCCCGCTGGTTGCCCGGCAGGTGCTGCAGGGCGGCGACGAAGGCCAGCTCGACGGCTTCGCGCTGCTCGTAGCGCGCGTCCGGGGTGGCCGGCCCCTCGGCGAGGCCCGCGTCGGGGTAGGGGCCCAGCCAGGCGACGTCGGCGAGCGGGGCCTCGCCGACCACGGCGTGGTCGCTGGACGGGCCGAGGTCGACGGGCATCGCCCGCCTGCCGCGGCGTTCGACGGTGTCCAGGCAGGTGTGGGTGGCCACGGTGTAGAGCCACGAGCGCAGCGAGCTACGGCCCTCGAAGCGCGCGAGCCCTCGCCACGCCCGCAGCAGGGCGTCCTGCAGGGCGTCGTCGGCGTCGTGGGTGGAGCCGAGCATGCGGTAACAGTGGGCGTGCAACTCCCGGCGGAGTGGCTCGACGAGGCGGGTGAAGGCGGCGTTGTCGCCGTCGCGTGCCCGCGCCAGGTCGGGGTCCTCGGTCCGTGCGGAAGAAACTTCGCTCACAGGCGATGATTCTGCCTCACGGTGGAGGTCTCCTCTTCGACGGCAGTACGGCCGCACCCACCAGGAGGATTCCCATGACCCACCATCCCGTGCCAGGCTGGTTCGACATCTCCACTCCCGACGCACCGCGAGCGCGACACTTCTACCAGGAGATGTTCGGCTGGCCGATGAACGTGCTGGACGAGACCTACTCGCTGGTGGGCGGGGAGGGCGGCCGACCGGCGGGCGGGATCGGCCAGGCCGGTCCGGACAGCCCCTACACCGGGATCGTCGTCTACTTCCCGGTCGACGACGTGGACACCGCCCTTGAGCGGGCGGAGAAGCTCGGTGGCAGCCGGAGGCTGGAGCCGCAGAGCGTGCCCGGGATGGGGCGGATAGCCGTGTTCATCGATCCCGACGGCAACCCCGTCGGCCTGCTGAGCCCCTGACATTCACCACCGACCAAGGAGGACAGGTCGACATGACCGAAACAGAACTGAAAGCCGATCTGCACCGGTACCTGCAGCAGGCCCGTGAGGCGCTGCTGTGGAAGCTCGACGGGCTCTCGGAGTACGACGTCCGCCGCCCGATGACGCCGACCGGCACCAACCTGCTGGGGCTGGTCAAACACCTGATCGGCGTCGAGTTGCTCTATCTGGGATACGTGTTCGGGCGGCACTTCGAGGAGAAGGTGCCCTGGTTCGGTCCCACCGGTCGCCTGGAGGACATGGACCCCGAGGCTGAGGAACCCAACGCGGACATGTGGGCCACCGCCGAGGAGTCCCGCGAGTATGTCGTCGGGCTGTACCGGCGGGCGTGGGAGCACGCGGACGCCACCATCGAGGCGCTGCGACTGGACGAGACCGGCCACGTGCCGTGGTGGGCCGAGGGGCAGAACAAGCCGACGCTGCACCGGGTCCTGGTCCACCTGACCGCCGAGATCCAGCGGCACGCCGGGCACGCCGACATCGTCCGGGAGCTCATCGACGGGGCCGCCGGGGTGCGGGAGGGGAACGACAACCTGGCACCGGGCGACCGGTCGTGGTGGGAGGAGTACCGGAACCGGCTGGAGCGGGTGGCGCGGGAGGCCGGCCAGGGCTGAGTCCGCCGTACCCTCGGGCCCCGTCGCGCAACCTGTGATCGTCGCTGTCGGGATCGGCTCGCCGTGCCGCCGGTCCCGTCGCGCGACTTGTGATCGTTGCCGTCGGTGGCCCCGGGGCATCACCCGGTGGGCGGCTCCAGGTCGCGTGCCTCGTGGAGTCAGGTGGTGAACAGGTCGGGGTCAAGGAACAGCTGTTCGCCGAGATCATCCTGGCGACCACCGGTCGGATCGACGGCATCGTTCACCTGGTGACGGACGTTCCCGTCGACGGCGCGGCCCTGGAGGAGAGCCTGGGCAGGCTCGCCCGCGGGTTTCTCACCGCCCTCATGCGGCCGCAGGTGCTCCAGCTGCGGCGCCTGATCATCGCCAATGCCGACCGTTTTCCGGAACTGGGTGCCGCCTGGTACGAGCAGGGCTTCGAGCGCGTCCTGGCCACCCTGGCCACCACGTTCCAGCGGCTCGCGGACCAGGGGTTGCTCCGGATCGACGATCCGCTGCTGGCCGCCGACCACTTCGTCGGCCTGCTGCTGTGGATACCGGTGAACAAGGCCATGTTCCACGGCGCTCCCCAGCACACCCAGGCCGAACTCGACCACTACGCCGACGTCGGGGTCCGCACCTTCCTCGCCGCCCACCGCCCGTCCGTCCAGGAGGCCCGGCACTGAGAGCGGGACCGGTGCCGCGCACCGCCACGGCGTCCGGGCGCCGGCCGGTCAGCGGCGCTGGTCGCCGCTGCGGCCGCGGCCCCGGTCGCTGGTCAGGGTCGCCAGCAGTGGGCCGAGGCGGTACTCCACCGGGGTCGTCAGGGCGATCTCGGTGGTGGACCGGACGACGCCGCGGAGTGCCAGGACCTCCTGGATCAGCGACTGCAGCTCGGCGTGGCTGCGGGAGGCCACCCGGACCATGAGGTCGCTGGTGCCGGTGGTGATGCAGACCTCAAGGACCTGGCTCAGCCGCCCGAGCGTGTCGGTGACCTCGCCCAGAGTGCCCTGGGCGAGCTGCAGGTGCAGGAACGCGGTCACCGGCAGGCCGAGGCGCTCCAGGTCGACGCGGGCGCTGAAGCCCGTCAGCACCCCCGACTCGACGAGCCGCTGGTAGCGCGCCTGGACCGTGTTCCGCGCGACCCCCAGCCGGGCCGCGAGTTCGCTGGTCCCGGCCCGGGGATCTTCGGACAGGGCGGTCAGCAGCTCCGCGTCGAGCCGGTCAATGCTGGTCACAGTGCTCACCTGTCGTCGTTTGTGGTGGGTGTTAACTGAGCAGGACGCTCAATATTTCTGCAGAACCTTGACGTGGCAGCCACTCTAACCTCAAATTTACCGACATATGCGTCAGCTCTGGTGAAGGAGGCACACATGACCCAGACCGCCGATCCTGTGGTCGGGGCGGGTGCCCACATCGACCTCGCCGATCGCTACCGGCCGGGTTCCGGCCCGGTGCTGCTGACGGGAGTCCAGGCTGTCGGCCGGTTGGTCGCCGAGCAGCGTGCGCGCGACGAGCGGGCCGGTCTGCGCACCGCCACGTTCGTGTCGGGATACCAGGGTAGTCCGCTGGCCGGTCTCGACAAGACGCTCGCCGGTCTGCGGTCCGACGACCTGCGCCTGCTGCCCGGTCTCAACGAGGAGCTCGGCGCCACCGCCGTCTGGGGCAGCCAGAGCGTCCTGCCCAGCGGGCGGCGTACCCACGACGGCGTGGTGGGTCTCTGGTACGGCAAGGGACCCGGCGTCGACAGGTCGGGCGACGCGATCCGGCACGCGTCCACGTACGGTGTCGACCCGCGCGGCGGAGTGCTGGCCCTCGCCGGTGACGACCCCGGCGCGTCGTCGTCCACGCTGCCGTGCGTCAGCGAGCGCACGCTGGCCGCGATGGGGCTGCCCGTGCTGTACCCGCGCGACGCCGAGGAGATGGTCGCCCTCGGGCTGTACGGCATCGCCCTGTCCCGGGCGTCCGGCTGCTGGGTCGGCGTCAAGGTGGTCACCGCGGTGGCCGACGGGCTTTTCACGGTCGACCGCGACTTCGCCGACATGCACATAGCGGTTCCCGGGATCGAGTGGGAGGGGCGGCCGTGGACCTACCGGCAGCGCACCATGGCCTCCCCGACCGACAGCCTGCTCGCCGAGGCCGACCTGTTCGGCCCCCGGTGGGCGATGGTCGAGGCGTTCGGAGCCGCCAACCCGCTGGACGTCGTCGAGGTCGACCCCGCCGACGCCTGGCTCGGGATCGCGGCGCCCGGCGTGACGTACGACGCGGTGCGCCAGGCCCTGCTCGACCTGGGCCTTGACCAGTGGGATCTGGAGCGGGCCGGGATCCGGCTGATGCGGATCGGGATGCCCTACCCGCTCGGGGCCGGCACCCTGCGGCGGTTCGCGCGCGGGCTCCGCCAGATCCTGGTCGTGGAGGAGAAGACCTCCTTCGTCGAGAGCCAGGTGCGCGACCTGCTGTACGGCTCGGCCGACGCTCCGGCGGTGCTGGGAAAGCGGGACGCGGACGGCCGGCCGCTGGTGCCCGCCGGGGGACTGCTGAACGCCGACCGGCTGACCGGGCCGCTGCGCAGGCTGCTCGCCGACCGGGTCGAGCTCGCCCCGCCGCCACGGGCACCCCGGATGGCGCTCACCTTGACACCGGTGGCGAGCCGCACCCCGTACTTCTGCAGCGGCTGCCCGCACAACAGGTCGACCGTGCTTCCCGAAGGGTCGCTGGGAGCCGGCGGCATCGGGTGCCACACCATGGTGACGATCGCCGACCGGGAGAGCGCGCGGGTCACGTCGCTGACCCAGATGGGCGGCGAGGGGACACAGTGGCTGGGACAGGCGCAGTTCACCGACGTGCCGCACATCTTCCAGAACGTCGGCGACGGTACGTTCTTCCACTCCGGCCAGCTGGCGCTGCAGGCGTGCGTGGCGGCCGGGGTGAACATCACCTACAAGATCCTCTACAACCAGGTCGTCGCGATGACCGGTGCGCAGGACCCTCAGGGCGCCCTGAGCGTTCCGGCGCTGACGCGCAAGCTCCACGCCGAGGGCGTGGCCAGGATCATCGTCTGCTCCGAGACGCCCCGCGGCTACGGCAGGCGGGCCCGGTTCGCGCCGGGGACGCTCGTCTGGCACCGTGACCGGCTCGACGAGGCGCAGCGACTTCTTCGCGACGTGCCGGGTGTCACCGTGCTCATCTACGACCAGCAGTGCGCGGCCGAGGCCAGGCGGCTCCGCAAGCGCGGCAGGATCGCCGAGCGGACCGAACGGGTCGTCATCAACGAGAGCGTCTGCGAGGGGTGCGGCGACTGCGGGGTGAAGAGCAACTGCCTGTCGGTGCAGCCCGTGGAGACCGAGCTCGGCCGCAAGACCAGGATCGACCAGACCTCCTGCAACACCGACTACACCTGCCTGCAGGGCGACTGCCCGTCCTTCGTCACCGTACGGGTCGACCCCTCTGGCAAATCCGCGCCCGGTGGGTCGCGACCCGAGCCGCCCGAGGTGGCGGATCCGGTCATTCCGGTGGCGAGCCCGACGTACGACGTGTTCCTGGCCGGGATCGGCGGCACGGGCATCGTGACGGTCAACGCGGTCCTGGCCACCGCCGCCCTGCACGACGGCCTGCGCAGTGCCGGCCTCGACCAGACCGGCCTGTCGCAGAAGGCGGGCCCGGTGACGTCGCACCTGCGGATCTCGGTGGACGGCGGTGAGCCGGCCAACCGGGTCAGTACCGCCGGTGCCGACACCGTGCTGGCGTTCGACCTGCTGGTGGGCGCCGACGCCAAGCACCTGGCCCTGGCGAACCCCGACCGCACCGTCGCGATCGCCTCGACGAGCCGGACACCGACCGGGGAGATGGTCTACGACGCCGGGCTCGGCTACCCGGACGCCGAGCCGATGCTCGCACGCCTGCGGAACTCGACGTCCAGTCTGCACGAGCTGGACGCGCTCGGCGCCGCCGAGGCGCTGTTCGGCTCCACGGACGTGGCGAACCTGCTGGTCGTGGGGGCCGCGTTCCAGGCCGGTGCGCTGCCGCTGACCGCGCGGGCCATCGAGCGGGCGATAGCGCTCAACGGGGTGAAGGTCGACCTCAACACCGCCGCCTTCCGCTGGGGCCGGGTCAGCGTCGCCGACCCGGCCGCGTTCGCCCGGGCCGTCTCGGGTGACGGGGTGCGGCCGGCCGCCGCCGATGGTGGCCCGGACGGCTCCGAGTTCCTGGCCGGCCGGTCGCTGAAGGGCGAGACCGCCCGGCTGGCGGGCCTGCGGGCCGTGGAACTGCGGGCGCACTCCGGCGCGGACCTGGCCCGGCGCTATGTCGACCTGGTCGAGACCGCGTGGACCGCTGAGCGGGCCGTGGGTGAGGAGACGGCCTTCAGCGAGGCGGTGGCTCGTGGCGCGCACCGGCTCTGGGCCTACAAGGACGAGTACGAGGTGGCCCGCCTGCTCACCGACCCCGCCACCGACCCGGTCGCCGGGCAGCTCCCCGGGGCCACGAAGGTCACCTACAACCTGCACCCGCCGATGCTGCGGTCGATGGGAATGAGCAGGAAGCTCAAGCTCGGTCCCTGGTTCCGGCCGGTGCTGCGCGGGCTCGCCAAGGGGCGGGTGCTGAGAGGTACGCCGCTGGACCCGTTCGGGTTCGCGCACGTCCGCCGGCTTGAGCGCGCGCTGGCGGCCGACTACCGGGGCATGGTCGTCGAGCTGGCCCGGACCCTCGACGCGGGCGGCTACGACCGCGCGGTGCAGGCCGCCGAGGCCGCGGAGCTGGTACGCGGCTACGAGGAGGTCAAGCTGGCAGGCGTCGAGCGCTACCGTGAGCGGCGCGGTGAGCTCGGTGTCCCGCTCGACGACCAGGTGCTGCGGCTCCTCCTGCGCTGACCACGACGTCGCGGAGGAGCCGGCGCGTGACGTCGACTGAGGTGTGGTCGACGTTCCCGGCCGATCCGCGGACGTCTCAGGCGTTGCTCGGTTCCCGGCGCGAACGGCGTTTCCGCCGGATCAGCAGGAACGTGATCGCCGCGAGTGCGGCGAGGACGACGCCGACCAGTGCCACCGTGGGGTAATGGATCATGTCCATTTCCGCCTTGACCGCTTGTGCTGTCCCGGTGGCGGGGAACTGGATGGTCGCCTCGGCGGTACGTTTCGTCAGCCCGCTTTCCAGTCGGATACGGGCACGCCACGGCCCGTCGGGCACCTGCTCGCTGAGGGCGGCGGTGACGGATCCGGTGTCGCCGGGAGCGAGCGTCGTGCCCGTTTGGACCTTGAACGGGCCGGCGCTCAGGCTTCCGGAGTCGTTGGTCAGTTTCAGGTCGCCGCTCAGGTCGAGTGCGCGGCCTCCGGTGTTGTGCACCTGCGCCAGGACGATCTGCTGACCGGCGGGTGACCGTTGGGCCGTCAGCGAGTCGATGGTGAAGTCCGATGCCGGCGGGTTGCCGCGGCCGACGTCCAGGTAGAGCCGGATGCCGACGCGGTTGATCTGGGCGACGCCGCCACCGGGTGGCGCGGCCTTGGCCGTCTCGGCCCAGATCATGGCGTAGCGCTCTCCGGGGGCGGCATCATCGGGCACGGTGATGGTCGCGGTGACCGCCGAGCGGCCCTGCGGGGCCAAGATCACCTCATGCTGGTCCAGGGTGGTCCAGGTGGACAGCTCATTGGCGGTGTGATCGGCGGCGAACTGGAATTTCCGGTCGCGGATCTGTGCCGCGGCCGTGTAGATCGAAAGCTGCTTGGGCGAGCCGGTCGTGTTGAACACCTCGACCCGCCGGTGGATGACGGTACCCGGTGCGAGGTGATCGATGATGTAGGTCCAGGCCCGCTTGTCGGCTCGGGCCGCGACCGGTGCTTCGAGCAGGCGGATCCCGATGCCGCCCGCGGGCGAGGAGGCCGCCGCCGGCGCGGACCTGTCGAGCGTGCCGGCGGCCGGGGTGAGGATCCCGGCCGCCAGCAGCGCGGCAACGACGGTACGAAGGTGCACGATTGTCGCCGGCTCCGGTCAGCCGACCGAGTGGGTGACGGTGCCGCTGTAGGTTCCTCCGACGGCCGCGGACGGAATCGTCACGGTGAGCGTCGGATTCCAGGTGGCGGTGTTGTCACCGGTGAGCGCGGTACCGGTGAACGCGACGCGCGGCACGTTGATGATGCCGCCGGGCCCGGGTGTGAAGGTCCCCTCCCCTGTCGTGGCGGTGGCCGGTCCTGGGGAGTACGTGACGTTGATGTTTCCGATGGTCTCGGGTCCGGTGCCCCCGCCGGTGGTGAAGTCGGTGGAGATGGCGGTCGCGTTCCAGGAGCCGTTCAGGGTGGCGCGATCGTCGGTCACCGTGACCGGACCGATCTGTCCCGAGACGCTGGTAGCGCCGGAAGCCACCGAGCCGAGGCTCGCTGACCCCGGCGCGCTGATCGTGAGACCGGCGGTCGTGATCGAGAACGTGACGATGGTGTCGACGGCCAGGGCGGGCAGAGCGGTCGCTGCGGCCAGGCCGAGGCCGACGGCGGCGGTAGCGATCGCCAAAAGCGGTTTACGCATGTTTTAGTCCAATGTTCAAGCGGATATGAGAGGCGACGCGCAGTTCGGACGCTCAACCCAAGGAATCAAGCCCGCGGGCATACCGGCACGCCTCGTAGCGGACGATAACTCTTCGCGGTTTCCGCAAGATCAAAGGCGCGACGTGTGCAATCGCTGCAATACCGTTCCATGGCAATGAAATGCCGAAAGGCGCGGACTTCGGCAATGGTTCCACGATCGCGCACCCTTACCTGTAGGTGACTTCTTGTGGCGAACAGTTGCTCACGGTTGCCCTGGGGGTGATGGCGCGGGTCCGCGTGGCGGGCATCGAGGTCGGCCCGGTGCGCCCGACAGTGGCCGTGCCCGAGGATCAGCCGGGGGTGAGTGCCGCACTGATCGGCCTTGACCGGCCCGCACCGCCTCCCGCGTGCGACTGGCCGTCGGCCCGGACAGGGGTGCCCCGGTCGGCTTTCCCGGGCGCGACCGGGGCGCCCTCGGGCGGAGACCTTGCCCATCCCCCCGAGGGCGGCCCCTCCTGACAGGGGGAAGCATATAGTGACCGTGCGGATACCTATGGTTGCTGCCCGTTTTGTTCACGCCCGCGCCGCGCTCGCAGCCGCCGAGGTCATCGGCCAAGCGATGAACGAGGTGAGCGGCTGCCCAACCTCGACCAGACCGCCTGGCTGAGGTCACGCATCCCGGCTTCCAGTGGTTTTCCGGCGGGAGAGGCCCCCAGCGGGGGAGGCACCCGCTTCGCTAGGCTCGGATGATGGGCTCTTTTAGAACGCTTGTGCTGTGGGATATCGATCACACGCTGGTCAGCATCGACGGGGTCGGCAGGGACATCTACGCCGAGGCGTTCCAGTTGGTGACCGGGCAGCCGATGCGGCGGGTCGCGGCCATGGCGGGGCGGACCGACTGGGCGATCACGGCGGAGACGCTCCGGATGCACGACGTCGAGGTGTCGGAGAAACTGCTGAGCTCCTTCGTCGCGGCCCTCGCCGAGGCGTTCGTCGTCTACGAGGCGGAGATCTCGCAGCGGGGCAGGGTCCTGGCGGGGGTGCGCGAGGTGCTCGACGTGCTGGCGGGCCGGGCCGACGTGATCCAGTCGCTGCTCACCGGGAACATGGAGCCGCTGGCGATCGGCAAGCTCAGGGCGTTCGAGCTGGAAGGTTTTGTGGACTTCGAGGTGGGGGCCTACGGGATGGACCACGAGGACCGCGCGGTGCTGGTGGGCCTGGCACAGCAGCGTGCCGCGCGGAAGTACGAGGAGTCCTTCACCGCGCGGAACACGGTGCTGGTCGGGGATACGCCGAACGACGTTCTAGCCGGCCTTGAGGGTGGGGCGCGGGTGGTGGCCGTCGCCACCGGTTCCAGTGACGTCCAGGCCCTGAAGGAGGCCGGTGCGGAGCTGGTGCTGGAGGATCTCGCCGACACCGCCGCCGTGGTACGGGCACTCCTGGGGCCGTCGGAGCCGTAGGGCGGTCCCGGCCGTCGCCGGGCCGCGCGACCGACCATGGCGCGTGGCGCGCGGATTCCCCGTGGTCGCGGGACGGCCGCGCGCCGCGACCTCCGGCGAGAGGCGGTCGCCCTATCTTGAGGGCGGACCGGCGGTCATGGCACGCACGTCGACGAGCCTGACCAGTTCCGGCAGGACCGTGCCCAGCGGGGCGTCGACGGCGAGCGTCGCGTAGCCATCACCGCGGGTCGGGCCCTGGTTGACGATCGCCACGGGGATGCCGAGCTTCGCGGCGTGCAGCACGAACCGGCGGCCGGACATCACCGTCAGCGACGATCCGAGCACCAGCAGCAGGCGCGCTCGCTCCACCAGGGCGTAGCACGTGCGGACGCGCTCCGGCGGGACGGTCTCCCCGAAGAAGACGACGTCGGGCTTGAGCACCCCCCGGTCACACGCCCGGCAGCCGACCAGCTGGAACCCGTCGACCTCCTCGTCCGCCAGCTCGACGTCGCCGTCCGGGTTGATCGCGCCTGCCCGGGCACCGAACCGGGGGTTCGCCAGCGTCAGGCGATGATCCAGCTCCTCGCGCGGGCTCGAATCACCGCAGTCCAGACAGATCACCTGATGCAGGCTGCCGTGCAGCTCGACGACCGCCTCGGCGCCGCCCGCCTGGTGCAGGCCGTCCACGTTCTGCGTCACGATGCCGGCCACCAGGCCGCGCCGCTGGAGCCGCGCGACCGCGTGGTGGCCGCTGTTCGGCCTCGCCCCGGTCATCGCCCGCCACCCGAGGTAGCTCCGTGCCCAGTAGCGTCGCCTGGCGGCCGGGTCGCCGGTGAACGTCTGGTAGGTCATCGGGGTGTGCCGGACCAGGGAGCCGAGAGGCCCCCGGTAGTCGGGAATTCCCGACTCCGTCGATATCCCGGCCCCGCTCAGCACCACGACACCGCCCGCGGCCACCAGCCTCGCCAGCGCGCTCGTATCCTCGCTCACCCTCCCATACTGACCCACCTCGGATACCGCACGGCCTCGGGCCTGCCGTCGGTCGGGCTGTCCCGCCTCCTGGGATGCCGGGATGGTTGTCTCGTGGCCACAGTGGTTGTGGCGCGGTGGTGCCGGTCGGGGGTGGTCAGCGGAAGTCGTCGGCGTGGTCGGCCACCCACCGGCGGAACGGGGTGGCCGGTGCTCCGGTGAGTTCCTCCACGGTGGAGGTGGTCGACTCCGGGGTGGCCGCCATCCGCGCGTGCCCGTCGATGATTCCCTCCGCCGCGGCGGCCGGCCAGCCCTGGTCGAGCAACTCGCGCAGCGCGATCTCCGGTGCGAGCTCCTCCCAGCGCGTCGGCCGGCCGATCGCCTCGCCGATGGCGGTCACCTGCTCCACCTGGGTCAGCGCCTCGGGGCCGGTCAGCACGTACCTCGCCCCGGCGTGGCCGGTGCCGGTGAGCACGCTCACCCCCGCGGCGGCGATGTCGCGCTCGTGGATCAGTGGCCTGGTGGCCGCGCCGTGCACCCAGCGGACGACGCCGGTCCCCCGGATCTGGGCGGCCCACATCAGGGTGTTGGCGGCGAACCCGCCGGGCCGCAGGAACGTCCACTCCGCTCCGGAGCGCTCGATCAGCCCCTCGATGAGGGCGTGGGAGCCGAGGATCGAGTTCGGGTCCTGGCCGGGGGCGTCGGACGTGCCGCGCGCGGAGAGGTAGACGACGCGGCGGGCGTGCTCGGTGATCCTCTCGATGGTCGCGGGCGCCGCGTGGTCGGCCGCGAGGGTCGGCCAGACGAGGAACACCGAGTCGACCCCGTCCAGGGCGGCGTCCAGGCTGCCGGGGTCGGCCAGGTCGCCGCGTACCACCTCGGCGCCCTCCGGGAGCCTGGCGGACGCGGGATCGCGGGCCAGCGCGCGCACGGCGGCGCCCGCGCCGAGGAACTGGGCCACGGCCTGGCCGCCGACCTTGCCGGTCGCCCCGGTAACCAGAATCATGATGATCTCCTTCGTCAGTGGGAACGTCGCGATCAGTCTTCAACTTCAACTTTGGTTCAGGTCAATGGAGTCAGGGAGGATGGGACCGTTGTCCACCGAGCATCAGCCGCTTCCCGGAAGCGCGGGCGGGAAGGCCGGGACGCCGTGGACGCGCGGGCGGGTCCTCGCGTCGCTCGCCGTGCTGGTCGCCGGGCTGCTGATATTCCACGACGCCGTGCCGAACGCCGTGGGCAACCTCGGCAGCCTGCTGGAGACGTTCCTGCCCTGGGTCGGCCTGGCGGTTCCCTTGCTGGGGGTTCTGGCGCTGCTGCGGCGTTCGGCTCTCGCGGCGGTGGCCCTGCTGCTCCCCGTGACGGTCTGGGCCGCTCTCTTCGGCGGCCGGCTGTCGCCCGCCGAGCGGGGAGCGGCACACGATCTGGCGGTGTCCCAATTGACGGTGCTCCAGCACAACGTCGCGGACGACAACCAAGACCCGGCCGGAACCGCGCGGGCCCTGGCCGGAGCCGGTGCGGATCTTGTCGCCCTGGAGGAGGTGACCCCCGAGGCGCTGCCGGTCTACGGGGCCGCCCTCGCGCCGGACCATCCCCACCGCACCGTCGTGGGCACCGTCGGGCTCTGGTCCAGGTATCCCCTCACGGACTCACGACCGGTGGACATCAGACCGAAGGACATCGAGGGCGACTGGAGCCGGGGGCTGCGGACCACGGCGCGGACCCCGTACGGCGACGTGGCCGTCTACGTCGCCCACCTTCCCTCGCTCCGCATCCGGCTGCCGGACGGCTTCGGCTCCGGCCGGAGGGACGAGAGCGCCGTCGCGCTGGGCGGGGCCATCGCCGCGGAGAGGCTGGAGCGGGTCATCCTGCTGGGCGATCTCAACGGCACCCTCGACGACCGGGGCCTGGCCCCCCTCACCTCACGCCTGATCCCGGCGCGGGACGGTTTCGACTTCAGCTGGCCCGTCGCCTTCCCCGTCGCCAGGATCGACCATGTCATGACCCGCGCGGCGACCCCCGTCAGCACCTGGACCCTGCCCGCCACCGGCAGCGACCACCTGCCGATCGCCGCCCGCATCAAGTTCTGACGCACACAGGCGAGCAGGGGGGCGGCCGACTCGCCGCGCGCCGTCGGGTAGCCCCGACCGGCGTCATCCGTGGTTCCGGGTGTCGGTGGTTCAGGGTGATGGTCACGTCGATCGCGCCGTCGTGCGGGACGCGCAGGATGTGCACCCGGCGGCTGCCGTCACGCATGTAGTGGATGGAGGCGGCGCTCAGCGTCGCCGCCCGCGGGCCGCCCAACCTGATCCGGATCACGCCCCCGTTCCGGGCTCTTTACCTGTCTGGACCCCGAGCCCGGCAACTGCTGACAGTTGCCGGGCTCGGGGTCATGGTGTGGAATGTTCCTGCCGTGGCAGCGATACCGTGTCACGGCGACACCGAAGGCGCCGACGAACACGATGCCGTTGTGGGCGATTCTCCAGTCACGGTCACAGAACCGGTGGCGGATGTCGTTCCATCCGTGGCGGTGGTGCTTGTGCCGAAGCCAACGCATGATCGCCACCACGCATGGTGACAGGTGTGCGCTCATTCGTCATTCGTCACCGGCCATACGATCGGCCCGCTCTCGGTTCCTTCGACGACTTCGCCGACGGCCAGGCCCTCCAGATCCGGCGGTCGGGTCGCATCGTCAATTATGTCCGCGACTCTTCTATTGTGATCTTCTTACTTGGACCGCAGGAACGATCAACGAGAGCAGTACTTAGTGCTGAGGTGAAGCGGGCGCCCCACCTGTGCGGCAGTCGATAGGCTGCTTGATTGTTGGGACCTTGCTGGTGGCAGCGCCGGCCTTGTCCTGAGCGGCGGCCGCGATCTTGTTTCCGAGAGCGGTGCCGAAGGCCTCGGGGCTGGTGCCGCCGTTTGCCATGGGCCTGTGGGGAACCGCTATCCAGTTGCGGGCGTCGGCGTCGGCCTTGTTGCGGGCTTCTGCTTCGGCCTTCTGCCTGGCCTTTGCTTCTGCTTCGGCCTTGTTGCGGGCCTCTGCCTCGGCCTTGTTGAGTGCCGCCGCGAGTGCCGCTGCCCAGTTGCGGGCCTCTGCTTCGGCCTTGTTGCGGGCTTCTGCCTCGGCCTTCTGTCGGGCTTCTGCTTCGGCCTTCTGCCTGGCCTCTGCTTCTGCTTCGGCCTTGTTGCGGGCTTCTGCCTCGGCCTTCTGTCGGGCTTCTGCTTCGGCCTTCTGCCTGGCCTCTGCTTCTGCTTCGGCCTTGTTGC
>NZ_JBEOWJ010000007.1:306121-358347 GCF_040295965.1 Streptosporangium sp. NPDC002544
TGCGGGCTTCTGCCTCGGCCTTCTGTCGGGCTTCTGCTTCGGCCTTCTGCCTGGCCTCTGCCTCTGCCTCGGCCCTGTTCCTGGCGTCCGCATCGGCCTTCTGCCTGGCCTCTGCCTCCGCATCGGCCTTCTGCCTGGCGATACTGTCGGCGTCGGCAGAAGTGTTCAGATGGAAGTTGACATTCTGGTGAATTCTCTGCGACTGGTTCTGCAATTGGCGCTGGAACTGGCGATGCCACGACCGTTGCCTCTGGAACTGCCTCAGCACCTGATGACGCCAGGAACGCCCACAGCCGCTGCCACCGCACCAACTGCCTAGAGCGGCGCCGGCTGTAGCGCTGGCTGCAGCGTTGGCCGTGGTGGCGGCGGTCGCGGCACCGAGGCCAACGGCTCCGCCTGTCAGCATCGTGCTGCCGACGGCGAATACTGCGATGGCGTTTTTGATCTTGGACACTACATGTCCCCCTCGAAAGGATTGATTGCCCCCTGCTTCGACGTTCTCAAAATCGGCCGGAAAGTATCTTCTCTAGCCCTTAGGGATCATCGCTGCGAACCCTTGATTTCCTTTTGTATCGAGGGATAAACGGTGATCATCCACCTCTTTTGCTTGATTACCTCTTGTTGGCGATATTGAACTTATTTGTTAACTTACGCACCTCTGTATCAAGGTGCAATGTCGCCAAGTTTACGATCTTTTCGGCAAGTGACTATAATCTCAATCATTCAACCTCAAGTCCGATAGCCAACCTTTGGTGCTGAATGCTCCTTTTTTGATGGCATCTATCGAGGCAAGGGTGGATTGCCGCACAATGCAGTTGGATGTCGCTGGTGAATGGATTATTGGCTTTGATCATCCAGCTTCGTGAAATATACTTATCCGACATGCGACTGATTTAATGGGTGACGGCCCTGTATATGGTGTTTCGATCCACTGGGCCAAAAGAACTTTCGCGGGTCTTCCGAGTCGACCGGGGCGGTGCTGTCGCCTGACCGCTGTCGCACTCCTGCGCTGGGCGCGTGCGCGGGCTCGCCGGCGACATCTTCGATGGCGGAGCGGGGCGAGGGGGCATCGCCCGCCGGGATCGGCTCCGCAGCCGTCCTTGCTCGGGAGAAGGGGGAACTTGTCGGTCGCGGCCCGCGTCAGGTTCTGACTCCCGCGAGAACGGGCCGCCGGTTCTGCCGGTGCGGGGGCGTGGCGTGTCGGTCGTCGTCCGCCGGATCCTGCCGATCGGCGCCACCGCGCGGCCCTTCCACAAGCCGGCTCCGCGGGCCACCTACGTCGAGATCGAGGGCGCGCCCCATGGCCTGCTCTGGACCCACGCCGCCGAGGTCACCGAGGCACTCCTCGGCTTCGTCAAAGGCTGAACGGTCACGGTGAGACCGTCTCGCCACCGGTGACGGGCGGCTCGGGCGAGTTCGGTCGTTCTCGGTGACCGCGTCGTGGCCGGTCGCCTCCGGCCGGCGTTCCGTGCTCCCGGGGGCGGCCGTGGCGACAACGATGCCACGGCCGCGCCGACCCGTCACCAAGCCGGACGGATCACGGTGAGACCGGCGTGGGCACCTCCTCCGCGGTCGTCTCGTCGCCCTCGATCGCCGCACCGCTGAACTGCGCGGAGTACAGGCGGTGGTAGGCGCCGCGGGCGGCGAGCAGCTCGTCGTGGGTGCCGTGCTCGACGATGCTTCCCTCCTCCATCACCAGGATGAGGTCGGCGTCGCGGATGGTCGACAGCCGGTGGGCGATGACGAAGCTGGTGCGGTCCGAGCGCAGCGCGGCCATGGCGTGCTGCACCAGGACCTCGGTGCGGGTGTCGACCGAGCTGGTGGCCTCGTCGAGGATGAGCAGCGACGGGTCGGCGAGGAAGGCGCGGGCGATGGTCAGCAGCTGCTTCTCACCGGCGCTGACGTTGCTCCCCTCCTCGTCGATCACCGTGTCGTAGCCGTCCGGCAGGGTGCGCACGAAACGGTCGACGAAGGTGGCCCGCGCGGCGGCGAGGATCTGCTCCTCGGTGGCCCCGGGGTTGCCGTAGGCGATGTTCTCGCGGATGGTGCCGCCGAACAGCCAGGTGTCCTGGAGCACCATGCCGATGTGCGAGCGCAGGTCGTCGCGGCGCATCGCGGTGATGTCGATGCCGTCGAGGGTGATCCGGCCCGAGTTCAGCTCGTAGAAGCGCATGATGAGGTTGACCAGGGTGGTCTTGCCCGCGCCGGTCGGGCCGACGATCGCGACGGTGTGCCCGGGGTCGGCCACCAGGGACAGGTCCTCGATGAGGGGCTGCTCCGGGTCGTAGCTGAAGGACACGTGCTCGAACTCGACGCGGCCCCGCCTGGCGGTGGGCACCACCGGGTCGGCCGGGTCGGGCTCCTGCTCCGCGGCGTCGAGCAGCTCGAAGACCCGCTCGGCCGAGGCCACCCCCGACTGCAGCAGGTTGGCCATCGAGGCGACCTGGGTCAGCGGCTGGGTGAACTGCCGGGAGTACTGGATGAATGCCTGCACGTCACCCAGGCTCATCGCCCCGGTGGCGACCCGCAGGCCGCCGACGACGGCGATGGCGAGGTAGTTGAGGTTCCCGATGAACATCATCATCGGCATGATGATCCCGGAGATGAACTGGGCGCCGAAGCTGGCCTTGAACAGCTCCTCGTTCCTCTCCCTGAACACCTCCTCGACCTCGGGGCGGCGTCCGAACACCTTCACCAGCTCGTGGCCGGTGAACGCCTCCTCGATGTGGGCGTTCAGGCTGCCGGTGTGCTTCCACTGCGCGACGAAGTGCTTCTGCGAGCGCTTGGCGATCATCCCGGTGGCGACCATCGTCAGCGGGATGGTCACCAGGGCGATCAGCGCGAGCAGCGGTGAGATCACGAACATCATCGCGAGCACGCCGATCACCAGCAGCAGCGAGTTCAGCAGCTGGCTCATGGTCTGTTGCAGGGTCTGCGAGACGTTGTCGATGTCGTTGGTGACCCGGCTGAGCAGCTCGCCGCGCGGCTGGCCGTCGAAGAACCTGAGCGGAAGCCGGTGCATCTTCTCCTCGACCTCCTCCCGCAGCCGGTAGACGGTGCGCTGCACCACGTCGTTGAGCAGGTAACCCTGGTACCAGGAGAAGAGCGACGACGCGATGTAGAGCCCCAGCACCCAGAGCAGGACCGTGCCCAGCGCGCCGAAGTCGATGCCCTGACCGGGGACGACGTCCATCCCCGCGAGCAGGTCGGCGAAGTTGTCGTTGCCGGAGGCGCGGGCCGCCTCGATCGCCTGCTGCGTGCTCGTCCCGGCGGGCAGTTGCTTGCCGATCACCCCGGTGAAGATCAGGTCCGTCGCGTACCCGAGGATCTTCGGCCCGATGACGGAGAACACCACGCTGATCACGGCGAGGCCGACCACGGCCAGCAGCCTCGGGCGATCGGGGTTCATCCGCCGGACCAGCCGTCGCGCGGAGGGCCCGAAGTTCATCGACTTCTCCACGGGCATCCCGGCCCCGCCCATGGGGCCCCGGCCGAAGCCTCCGCCGCCGACGGGTGGTCGCGGTCGCGCGGTCGTGGGACTGTCACTCATGCTGCGGTCTCCGCGGCTAGTTGGGACTCGACGATCTCGATGTACGTCGGGCAGGAATCCAGCAGCTCGTCATGGGTTCCCAGGCCGACGATCACGCCGTCGTCCAGGACGATGATCTGATCGGCGTCGGCGATGGTGGAGACCCGCTGGCCGACGATGATGACGGCGGCCTCGGCGGTGTGCGGGCGCAGGGCGGCGCGCAGCCGCGCGTCGGTGGCCAGGTCCAGGGCCGAGAACGAGTCGTCGAACAGGTAGATCTCGGGCTTGCTGACCAGTGCCCTGGCGATGGACAGTCGCTGTCGCTGCCCGCCGGACACGTTCGTGCCGCCCTGGGTGATGGGCGCCTCCAGGCCCTCGGGCATCGCCTCGACGAAGTCGCGCGCCTGGGCCACCTCCAGCGCCTGCCACAGCTCCTCGTCGTCGGCGTCCGGGTTGCCGTAGCGCAGGTTGCTGGCGACGGTGCCGCTGAACAGGTACGGCTTCTGCGGCACCAGGCCGATGCGCGACCAGAGCACCTGGGGGTCGAGGTCGCGGACGTCGACGCCGTTGACCGAGACCGTGCCCGAGGTGGCGTCGAACAGCCTGGGCACCAGCGAGACCAGTGTCGTCTTGCCGGAGCCGGTGCTGCCGATCACGGCGGTGGTCTGTCCCGCCGTCACGCGGAAGGAGACGCCGGACAGTACGGGTGCCTCCGCGCCCGGGTAGCGGAACTCGACGTCGCGCATCTCCAGCTCGGCGCGGCCGCTCACCTGCCGTACCGGGTCGCTGGGCGGCGTCACCGACGACTCGGTGTCGAGCACCTCGGTGATGCGCTCGGCGCAGACCGCGGCGCGCGGGATCATCATCGAGATGAAGCTGGCCATCATCACCGACATGAGGATCTGCATCAGGTACATCAGGAACGCGGTCAGGGCGCCGATCTGCATCTCGCCGCTGTCCACCCGCCCGGCGCCGAACCAGAGCACGGCGATGCTGGAGACGTTGAGGATCAGCATCACGGTGGGGAAGATGAGCGCGGTCAGCCGTCCCACCCGCAGCGCGGTGTCGGTCAGCTCGTCGTTGGCGCCGGCGAACCGGCGGGTCTCCTCACGCTCGCGGACGAAGGCGCGCACCACGCGGATGCCGGTGAGCTGCTCGCGCAGCACCTGGTTCACCCGGTCGATGCGCTCCTGCATCGCGCGGAACTGGGGGACCATGCGGACGATGATCAGGCCGATCGAGATCAGCAGCGCGGGGACGCAGACCAGCATGAGCCAGGACAGGCCGAGGTCCTGGCGCAGCGCCATGATGATGCTGCCGACGCCCATGATGGGGGCTGAGACCAGCATCGTGCAGGTCATCACGACGAGCATCTGGACCTGCTGCACGTCGTTGGTCCCGCGGGTGATCAGGGAGGGGGCGCCGAAGTGGGAGACCTCCCTGGCGGAGAAGCCGCCGACCTGGTGGAAGATCGCCGAGCGGACGTCGCGCCCGAACCCCATGGCCGCGTGGGAGCCGTAGTAGACCGCCGCGATCGAGCAGGCGATCTGCACGAGGGAGACGGCCAGCATCCAGCCTCCCGCGGTGAGGATGTAGCCGGTGTCGCCGGTGGCCACGCCCTGGTCGATGATGTCGGCGTTCAGGCTGGGCAGATAGAGCGAGGCGATGGTGCCGACCAGTTGCAGCACCACCACGGCGGTCAGCACCGCCGAGTAGGGGCGCAGGTAGGTGCGGAGCAGGCGGGTCAGCATGGGGTCTCTTTAGGTGGGGTGGCCGGGAGAGGGGCGTCGTGCCGGGGGACCGGCCGTCGGCCGGTCTCGCCCGTCGTCCCGGTAGCCGGGATCATGAGGATTTCCTCCAGCGGGGGAGTGTCGGACTCAGCCTGCGACCTGAACTTCGGTTGAGGTCAAGGGAGCGGGCCGAGGTGGGGATAGGTGCGGTCCCCGACCGGCGGCTTGGAAACGGTCTCCGAGAGCGGCGGCGGGTCGCCTTCGACGAACTCCCGATGGTCGCGCGCGACAGGCGGCGGCCATGGCGCAGCCGGTCGTGGGGGCTCGATCGGGCCGGTGAGCACCTGCCGGATGAGGGAGCCCTGGCACGTCGGTCATCCTACAAAGCAAGTGGACAGGCTGCTCGCCCATTTATTGCGGTTCAGCCGCATGTGGTGTTCGGGGCGGCGTTTCGAGGGCCAGAAGGTACGGGTGGGGCTCCTGTGAAAGAAGTGATCGTTTCCGACGGAGCACGGAATCTTTTTCCGGCAAATGTAGGAAAACAGCGCGAAAAACCCCATCTTTCACCCGATGCGGCGGGCATCATCTGCGATCTAACGTCGTGTGGCAGACAACCAGACATCACCACGACAGCCGTCTGCCTGTCGGCCAGGAGATCACCTGATGCCCCGTGCCCTCGCCCACCGTCCGTGGGTGCCCACCGTCACCGAGGATCGCGTCCAGTCCGTACTGAAGGCCGTGACGGACCAGACCGCCTCCTCGATCCAGAGCGAGATCGAACGGCTGGTGGCCGGCAACCACCGCATCCACGACATCGAGTCGGTCAACCTGAACCCGGCCACGAACATCATGAACCCCCGGGCCGAGGCGCTGCTCTCGGCCGGCCTCGGGTCGCGGCCGTCACTGGGGTACCCGGGCGAGAAGTACGAGATGGGCCTGGAGGCGATCGAGCAGATCGAGATCATCGCCGCCGAGCTGGCCGCCGAGGTCTTCGGCGCCGGCTACGCCGAGGTACGCGTCGGCTCGGGAGCGCTGGCGAACCTCTACACCTTCATGGCCGTCTGCGAGCCCGGTGACACGATCATCGCCCCGCCGGCGAGCATCGGCGGCCACGTCACGCACCACGAGCCCGGCGCGGCCGGCCTGTACGGGTTGAAGATCGTTCCCGCCCCCATCACGCCGGACGGCTACACGGTGGACGTCGACGCCCTGCGCGAGCTCGCCGAGCGGGTCCGGCCGAAGCTGATCACCATCGGCGGCAGCCTCAACCTGTTCCACCACCCGGTGGCGCGCATCCGCGAGATCGCCGACTCGGTCGGCGCCCGCGTGCTCTTCGACGCCGCCCACCTCTGCGGCATGATCGCCGGAAAGGCGTGGCCGCAGCCGCTGGTGGAGGGCGCCCACCTGATCACCATGAGCACGTACAAGAGCCTGGGCGGGCCGGCGGGCGGGCTCATCGTGACCAACGACGCCGAGCTCGCCGAGCGGCTCGACGCGATCGCCTACCCGGGACTGACCGCCAACTTCGACGCGGGCAAGACCGCCGCGCTCGCCATGACCATGCTCGACTGGAAGGCGGCGGGGCCCGCCTACGCGCAGGAGATGATCGCGACCGCGCGGCGGCTGGCGGACGAGCTGCTCGCCCTCGGCGTCCCGATCTTCGCCGCCGACCGGGGGTGCACCCGCTCCCACCAGTTCTCCGTGCTGGCCCACCGCTACGGCGGCGGGCAGCGGGCCGCCCGGCGGCTGCGCGAGGCGAACCTGCTCAGCAGCGGCATCGGCCTGCCGGTGGAGGCGGTCGAGGGGGACGTGAACGGCCTGCGGATCGGTACGCCGGAGATCGTCAGGCTCGGGATGACCGAGGCGGACATGCCGGAGCTGGCCTCGTTCATCGCCCGCGGCCTGGACGAGAACGTCGACCCGGGCACCGTGGCGCCGGAGGTCACCGAGTGGCGGAGCCGCTTCTCCGGCGTGCGCTTCACGGTGGACAACCCCTCCTGAGGGGGGCATACGTCGCGCCGTGCTGAAATCCGCCCATACCCCGGTTCCCGTGTTAGCGGCGTGGCAGCCGGGGTAGGGGCGGCCGTGCGCCCGCCGTCGCGCGTCCCCACCAGGGGAGATCCGATCCGCCGGCGGCCGGTCCTTGTCCGGGGCGTGACCGCAGGGGCCCGGTGTGAGAGGAGAGCACGGTGGCCGACCAATCGGATCTGATCCTCGATCTGGTGTGGCAGGAGTTCCACGAGGTCGTGAACATGACGTCGGAGGAGCTGCGCGCCTTCCTGCTGGCGTCGGCCTCGGCGGACGGGGGCGTCGCCAGGAGTCCCGAGTCGGTCATGCCGCCGCTCGGACGCCAGGTGCTCGGGGTCCTCGGCAAGCGGAAGGACGACCTGACCGCGGACGACATCGAGACGATGCGGCAGGCCGTCGACCGCGTCGAGGACACGCTGGCCGAGGGGAGGGTCGGCGATGACGACGACGACCGGCGGCGGGCGCTGCTGGAGGTCGGGCACAACCCGCTCCGGCCGTCCCGGCTCCGGGGCTGACCCCGGCCGAGGGCACCCGCGAGCCGTGCCGGAGCCGTGCTGTGTGGCAGGGCTCGAAAGCCACCCATGACCTGGAAGGCGACCTCGGGGAGCGGCCCTGAACGGGAGAGCGCACCGGACTCGCCGGTGGGTCGCCCGCCGCCGCGTCCCCGATCCGCGAAACACGCCTCAGGCGCGGGCCGACCAGCGGGAGAGCAGTTCGGCCTCCCGGTCGGGGGTGATGGTGGCGGCCGTGCCGAAGGACGCCTCCGCCTCGCGGATCTCGCGGATCGACCGTCCCAGGGGGCGCGGGTCGAGCCCCGCGGCGCGGGCGGCGGCGGGGTCGGCGGCGTTGATCGACTTTTGCGGGTCGCCCTCGGACCACAGGGGCAGCGACAGGCCGTTCTCACCCTCGGCGAGCAGGAAGTCCTGCCCGACCCAGGTCAGGGTGGTTCCCGGCGGCCCGACCTCGGCCACGATCGCCTCCAGCAGGTCGCCGAAGGAGAACGGCGGGGGAGGGCTGACCGCGTGGAAGGTGCCCGGATGCCTCCCCTCGACCATGGAGACGATCCAGGAGGCCATGTCGCGGGCGTCGATCACCTGGATGGGGTCGCCGGGGTCGCCGGGCGCGAGGACCTCGCCGCCGCGCGCGATCCGGTTGACCCAGTAGGTGAAGCGGCCGGTGTGGTCATGCGGGCCGATGACGTACGTGGGCCGTACGACCAGCGTCGAGGTCCCGAACGCGTCCACCGAGGCCCGCTCGCACAGCACCTTCATCGGCCCGTACACCTCGCCGGTCACCGTCTCGGGGATCGGCCCGTCGAGCTCCGCCAGCGGGGAGTCCTCGGTGAAGCCCGGCCGCTCGGGCGCCCGGTAGACCGCGGTGGTGGAGACGAAGGCGTACTGGCCGGTGGAGAGCGCGCCGGCGAGCGAGGTGACCTGCGACGGGTGGTAGGCGCTGACGTCGATCGTCGCGTCCCACCGGCGGTCGCGCAGCACGGACAGGTCGGCATTGCGGTCGGCGAGCAGGTGCTCGGCCTCGGGGAACAGTTCGGGGCCCGTCATACCCCGGTGCAGCAGGGAGATCTGGTGCCCGGCCGCGATCGCGGCCGCGGTGATGTGCCGGCCGACGAACCGGGTACCGCCGATGATCAGGATTCGCATACCTCACATTGTGGCGAATCTAGTGAGGTAACTCGCGACGCGTTTCGCGTCTGGCCGGGGTGACGGCGGATCGGTCGAAAGGCCGCCGGGCGGCGGCTCCGCGAACGCCGGCACCCGTTCCGGCGATCAGCGGTCAGGAGCCGCCGAACCAGCCGGGGACGTCGAGCCGGAAGACGTCCCCCGTGGTCACGGCGCGCAGGTCGGACTCCAGGGCGCGCAGGCGGTCCTCACCGAGGGTCCTCGCCCAACCGGCGCGCAGGTCCTCGAAAATGCGCGCGGACCGGGCGAGGCTGTCGACGCCCCGCTCGGTGAGCCGCACTACCTTGCGGCGGGCGTCGTCGGGGTCGGAACGCCGCTCGACGTAGCCCAGCTGCTCCAGGGTGTCCACGGTCTTGCCCGCCGCCTGCTTGGAGACGCCCAGCCGCCGGCCGAGTTCCACGGCGGTGGTGCCCTCGGGGCCGATCGCCTGCAGCGCGAACCCATGCATCGGACGCATGTCGGGGTGTCCTTGGCGGGCGAGCTCCGCGTGGAGCTCGTCGATGAGCATCCGGAAGCCGAGGAAGAGCCTGAGCGGGAGTTCGAAGCCCGGGGGGTCGGCCGGCACGATCGCCTCCCGCCTCGCTGTTTCGACAATGGTGTTGTCGAGCTTAGGGACTCTCGCCGTACCTGTCATCCGCGGGGTGGCACACACCCCGGGTGGGCATTCGGGCGGGCGCCGACCCCACGCGCGCCGACGGCGTCGCCCGGCCGGGCGCACCGGCTCCGCGAAGGGTCACCCTCACCGCAGCCGCCCGTCGGGGCGGCGCGGGTCCTGGAGCCACTTGTCGGTCTGGCGGGTCGCGTTGGGCGCGCCGGGGGTGCCGGGCGAGCGGCGGGTGGCGCGGGTCTCGGTCACGGTGAAGTCGGCCACCACGTGCCGGTTGTGCAGCAGGAAACCGACGACGCCCGCGATCGCCTGCACGCTGCCCCCCGCGCGGGCGCGGCCGGTCAGGAGGTAGACCAGCGGCGTGGACGGCTGGTCGAGGGCGAAATGGCGGCCGTGGTGGTGCGCGTCCTGGAGCGTTCTTATCGGGATCGGCCGTGAGGTGGTGAACCACGCGGCGACCTCCCAGAAGGGCTGGGCCTGGTCGCCGTCGGTCGACTCCTCGTAGCAGGTCGTGCAACCCCGGCGAGCGTCCTGCCCGTGGGGGCACGCCCAGGCGGCGAGGTCGTGCGGCATGCTGCGCTCGGACATGAGCTGACCGTACCTTCCCGTACGGGGAGACCGGCGTTTCGCCGTCCCCCCGCGCCGGGGCATCGGGTTTTCCGCTGGATGGCCCCGGCGTCGTGCTGTCTCGGTGCTGTCGCCTGCCCGTTTCCGGTCCCGGTACTCGTCCGCTCACGCGAGTGCGCCCGGGAAATATCCATGTATTTCGTGGTTTCTGCAGGTCATCGAGAGGAAGGAGCGATCTTGGGGGCGTTTCGAGGGCTTCGGTGTGGGCATCGGACCGATCGGGGGGCATCGAACGGGGGACGCATGGCGCGTGGGTTTGACGCGTCCGCTCACTACGGGCGGCGCATCGCCGACGTTCACGACGGCGGCATCACGGTGAACGACTCACCCGGGGGCGTGTGCAGACCCCTGACGGCTTCCGGGCTCCCGGCGGACCCGGATCTCCCGGCGTCTCCGGAGCCGCCGAGGTCTCCTGGGCAGCCGCGTCTTTCGGATCTCCCGGAGTCCTCGGCACTGTCGCGCCTCCCCGAACTGCTGGGCTCTCCCGGACCGTCACGTGCCACGAAGCCCCCGGGCTCCCCGAAGGCCCCGAGATCCCTGAAAGCCCCGAGATCCCTGAAGCCCGCGAAGTCTCCGGAGCGCTCGAAGCTCGCCGAGCGCCCGGACCCGCTGGACCTGCCGGTGCCGGGCAGGGCTCCGGCGCTGCCCGCCGCGCGGGGCCCGATCAGCGCCCTGCTCTTCGAACGGCTGGTACACCCACCGCACCGCTTCGGCCTCCTGTCGCTCCCGCTGCTGTCGTTCCCCGCCCGTTTCGCGGGCCCGGTCCTCGCGGACGAGGACGTGCAGCTGGCGCTCTTCGTCTGCTACGAGCTGCACCACCGGGGCTTCGAGGGCGTGGACGAGCGGTGGGAGTGGAACCCCTCGCTGCTGGAGGTGCGGGAGATCCTGGAGGCACGGTTCGAGGAGGGACTGGCGCGGGCCGTGTCATGCCCGCCCACCCAGCGGGCCGAGCAGATGAGCCAGGCCCTGACCGATCTGGTGGCCGCCGCCGTCGACGGCCCCGACCTGCCGGGGTTCCTCCAGCGGCAGGCCGACCTCGCGCAGTTCCGCGAGTTCGTCGCGCACCGGTCGATCCACCACCTGAAGGGGGCCGATCAGCGCACCTGGGCGATCCCCCGGCTGAGCGGACGTCCCAAGGCGGCGCTGGTGGAGATCCAGGCGGGCCAGTACGGCGGCGGGCGCGTCGAGCGGATGCACTCCGAGCTTTTCCGTACCACCATGCGCCGGCTGGGCATGGACGACTCCTACGGCGCCTACCTCGACCAAGTCCCGGCGATCACGCTGGCCGTCTCCAACACGATGTCGCTGTTCGGGCTCCACCGGCGCCACCTCGGAGCGCTGCTCGGCCACCTGGCGGCCGCCGAGATGACCTCCTCGGTCCCCAACCGTCGCTACTCCGGGGGGTTGCGGCGACTGGGGGTGGGCGAGGCGGCGAGCCGTTTCTACGACGAGCAGGTGCGGGCCGACGCCGTACCCGAGCAGACCGCCGCGCACGACATGTGCGGCGGGTTCGTACGGCAGCACCCCTCGCGGGCCGATGACGTCCTGTACGGGGCGGCCTGCGCGCTGACCCTGGACCGGCTCTTCGCCGAGCACGTCATGAGCCGGTGGCGGCGCGGCGTCTCGTCACTGCGGGAGGTGGGCGCGGCGCGGCCGTGACCCCGGCCACCGGTGGCGTGACGACCGGACCAGGTGGTACCCGGCGGGGGGAGGCCCGTACCTCAGTCTCCGCGCCCGCCCATGGCCTGGCGGATCACGTCGCGGGTCCGGTCCACGAGCGCCAGCGGCGTCCCGAGCAGCAGGTTCCTGACCGCCGACTCGGTGCCCGGATGCGGGTGGGTCGGCGCCAGCGCCTCGGCCGCCTTCACCCCGGCGGCCAGGGCCCGGCGCTCGGCCTCGCTGGTCTGGGTGCGGAACCGGGGAAACTCGTGGCGTTCCTCGGCGTGGGCGTGGGCCAGCACCGCCGCCCGCAGGACCTGCAGGTGCCCGGAGAAGTCGGGATGGTCGGTGCCCAGTCTCTCCAGGTCGGAGAGCATCTGCTTGGCCTCCCGCTCCTCGGCGAGGCGCTCGTCGACCACCTCGTCCCCACCTTCGATCTTGCGGCGTGCGTAGGGGTGCACGACCTCCTCCTCGGCGGTCTCGTGCACGGCCAGCATCCGCACCAGGCGCTGGAACGCCTCGGCCCGCCGGCTCCCCGTGGGAGCGTCCTCCACCTCGTCGAACAGATCCCTGATCATCACATGCTGGCGCACCAGCAGGTCCACGACGTCGTTCTCATCCATCAGCTCGGGCACGTTCCTGTGGTCACTCATAGGTCCCCCTTGTCAACAGAACGCTTACCCCCATCCGGGCACCGAAACCTGGGGCGACCCGGCACGGGTCGCGCACCGGTGACCGCGTACCCGGAGACGTCCGCGCGAAGCCGCGGTCAGACGGTGATCCACTCGGTGACGACGGTCGCGCCCGCGAGGTGGCAGCGGAGGCTGAAAGGCCCGGCGGGGACGTCGTCGTGGACGAACCTGCCCAGCTCGTCCGTGGCCAGCGTGACCGGATGGTGCCCGAGGACCTCGACCTCCGCGGGACCCGGCGGCATCAGCTGGCCCACCACGCGCCCGCCGCCGGCGGTCACGGTGACCTCCAGGTCGACGGTCAGCTCCGCACCCTGGAAGGTCAGCATCCGCGGCGCTCTGTCACCCCGCACCCGTGAGGGCCCGCTCAGGGAGTCGAAGACCAGCTCGGCCAGCTCGGCGTCGAGCGCGCGGAGCGCGTAGGCCTCGACGGCGGTCTGCAGGAGGTCGGAGGGAACGGGATCGAACAACTCGACGGCGCGGCGCAGCTCCGCCTCAAGCGCGTCGTCGCTCATCGGAACCCCCGTTCCGCGAGGAGGACACGCAGCCGCCGCAGGCAGCGCTGCCTGATCGGCCCGATGCTCCCGACGGCGATGCCGAGTGTCGCCGACACCTCCTGGTAGCTGACCGGCGGCGAGGCCATGAGCAGGCGTAGCAGCCGTCGGCAGTTCTCACCCAGTTCCTGGAACGCCTGCCACATGGCCCGCATCCGCTCCCGCTCCATCGACGCCTCCTCGGCGTCGACCACGGCCTGCTCGGGTGTACGACCGTCGGCGGCGCGGTCGAACACCTCGGGGTCGTCGCTCGGCGAGACCCGCCGGGCGGTTCTGATCACCTTGACGCACTCGTTCCGCGCCGTGCTGGCCAGCCAGGCCCCGACCCTGTCCGGCTCGCGGATCCGCGCGAGGTTCTGCGCGAGCCGGAACCAGGTCGTCTGGTAGACCTCCTGCGCGTCCGCGTCCCTCAGCCCGTGGGCGCGCACGACGGACCACACGAGCGGGCTGAGGCCCTCCACCAGGGATTTCCACGCCGCTGTCTCCCCGTCCACCGCGGCGCGGAAGAGGATGCCGGTCGAGTCTCGATCCACGGTGACGTCCCCTTGCCTTCGGGACTGTCATCGTACGACGGAGGGCCGATTCGGCCGCACCGGTTTCAGGGCACGACCGGGACACTTTGCACGCTCGACGGCGTCCAGGTCGAGGGGATGAGGGCGGGGGCGGTCAGGCCCTGTACCCCCCTGCCGGACAGGGGGGTGGTCAGGAGTTCGGCGGCGGCCTGCCGGGAGTCGGTCACGTTGTTCCGCACCATGTGATTGACGATCATGCCGACGACCAGGGGCGCGGAGAAGGAGGTGCCGCTCCACTGCGCCAGCCCGTCGAACTCGACGCGTTCGCGGATCGCCTTCGGCGACGCCGCCATCTTCTCGCTGAGCTCGCCCCGGTGTGGGGGGAACTGGCAGGTGCAGTCGTAGGCGGAGCCGTACCGGCAGTGGTCGTAGGTCGAATGCTGGTAGTCGTAGGGCACCGGGGTGTCGTCCACCGCGGTGAAGGCGCTCACCAGGCGCTCCCCGGGAGCGTACGCCGTCACCCACGGCCCGTGACCGCTGAAGCAGGCCCGGTCCTGGCCGTCCTTCCGCAGCGCGCCCACCGACACGACGGCACCGGCGTAGTCGGGGTCGTCGGCGTAGGCCGCGGGATGGAACCGCTCGTCGCTGCCGTTGTTCCCCGCCGCGGCCACCAGCAGTGTCTCCGGATGGTCGGTCACCAGCTCCCGCATGAAGTCCTCGAGCCCCATGAGCGTCCTGTGGTCCGTGCTCAGGGTCCCCGCGGACAGGTTGATGATGTCCGGCCACCTGTTCAACGGCCGCATCTCCCTGAGCAGGAGGTCACCCAGGCACTTCTCGGAGATGGCGCCCGCGTTGACGAGCGCCCCGTTCACCGTGATGGCGGCGCTGGGCGCGACGGCGCTGATCAGCCCGGCGATGAAGGTGCCGTGACCGACGTACTGCTTGAGTATCCCCTCGGAGTCCAGCTCGATCTCCTTGCCCTCGCCCTCGACGAGGCTCATCCACGGGTGCGACCTGTAGTTCTCCACCAGTCCCGTGTCGATCACCAGGACGGACACCGGGCCGGCCGTCGCGCCGACGACCCGCTTGGCCACCGCCGGGTTGGGCGGCCCGCATCGGGCCACGGGTACCGGCTCGTCGCCGGGGCAGCAGTTCACCGCGATGGACACGATGTGGTTCCTGGACACCATCCGGCGGCCGTTGGCACGCTCCAGCTCGCCGACGGCCCGCAGCGCGTCCGACACGTCCCGGTCGCTCCAGCGCTCCGCACGGTTCAGCGGCCCGACCCGGATCCTGGACACGCCGCTCGGGCCGTCCTCCTCCTGCAACTCCACGCCACGGTCAGTGCCGCGCTCCCGGCGGAACGCCCTCCGGATCACCTGGGTGACCTCGGGGGCCTCGTCCCGCCTGGCGAGGACGCAGCCCTTCTCATAGAGGAACCTGGGCGAGTCGTCCGGGCCCGCCGCGAGCACGACCTCCTCTCCCATGGCGGCCTGGATCTGGTCGAACTGTTCCTGGAACCTGTCTGGTGCCATGTTCACTGTCCTGTCTTGGAGATTCCTCACGTCGCCATGGGTTAGGAGCCACGGGGCGCCCGGTTGATACACCCCTGCGTACGAGCACAGCGGCATGGACGCTCCGAACACATCACGTCTAACATCGATCCGTGACCGGGGGAAGCCCGCGGGTCCCGCCTTCCGTGGGAGATGCTCTCGACCTGTTGCCCCTGGTGTTCGCCCGTCCCGCCGACGCGCTGGCCGGAGCGCGGGCCGTGCTGGCGGGCGCCCCCTCCTTTCATGACGCCTCCGTCGCCCACCAGGTGATCGGCATCTGGCAGCGCGACTTCGGCGACCTCACGACGGCGATCGGCCATCTGCGGCAGGCCCGCGCCCTGGCGGCCAGGTCCGGCTCCGCGGACCGCGAGACGGACGTGCTGTCGACCCTGGGGGCCGCCCTCGTCCACGCGGGCCGTACCAGGCAGGGGATGACGGCGCTGGAGGCGGCGGTCGAGAGGGGCGGCGGGCTCACCGGGGCCCGCGCGCTGTTCCGGCGCGGCTACACCTGGTGGGTCCTCGGCGGGCACCGTGAGGCGCTCGACGACCTGCGCCGGGCCATCCCCGCCCTGCGCCGGGCACAGGACACGATCTGGACCGCCCGCGCGCTCACGCTCAGGGCCACGGTCCACCTGGCCATGGGGGCCGTGGAGCGGGCCGAGGCCGACTTCGTCGCCGCCGAGCGGCTGTGGGACACCACCGACCAGGAGCACGACAAGGCCGACGCGGTGGAGAGCAGAGGGCTGGCGGCGTTCAGGTCCGGTGACCTCCCCGCGGCGCTACACCACTTCGACGAGGCCGCGAGCCGTTACAAGGCACTCGGCACGCCCATGTTCGTGCTGCACATCCGGCGGTGCGGGGTGCTCCTGGCGGCCGGGCTGGCGCGCGAGGCGCTGGAGGAGGCCGACGCCGCCACGGAGCTGCTGAACCGTACGGGAGGGCAGACGACCCGCGGTGCCGAACTCCTCCTGATCGCCGCGCGGGCCGCGATCGCGGTGGGCGAGCCGCACGCGGCGATCGCCCGCGCGGGCACGGCCGTCCGGCTCTTCTCCAGTCAGCGCCGCGACTGGTGGCAGGCCCACGCTCGGCTGGTACTGGTCCAGGCCAGGTTCGCGGCCGGCGAGATCTCCGGCCGTTCGGTACGCGACGCCGCCGCGGTCGCCCTGCGGCTGGCGGAGCTGCGCGCTCCCGAGGCGGTCCAGGCGTCGTTGCTGGCCGGTCGCACCGCCCTCGCCCTCGGCGCCGACGCCGAGGCCGAACGGCACCTGGCCGCCGCGGCCAGGGGCAGATCGCGCGGTCCCGCCTTCGCCCGGGTGGACGGCTGGGTGGCGCAGGCACTGCGGGCGGCGGCGGCGGGGCGGACCCGCGGCGTGCTGGACGCCTGCCGACGAGGGCTCGACCTGCTGGACGAGTACCGGATGACGCTGGGCGCCTCGGAGCTGCGGGCGCGGGCCACCGCGCAGGGGGCGGAGCTGGCCCTGCTCGCGCAGCGGGCGACCCTCGCCGGAGGGAGTCCCCGCCGGTTCCTCGGCTGGAGCGAGCGCTGGCGCGCCACGGCGCTGGCGGTCCCGCCCACCCGGCCGCCGGACGATCCCGAGCTGCTGCGCGACGTGACGGCCTTCCGCGAGATCGGCAGCCGGATCGAGGCGGCCCGGCAGAAGGGCAGCCCGGCCCCCGCGCTGGAGCGCGAGCAGCGGCGGCTGGAGAAGGGGATCCGCGACCGGACGCTCCGGATGCGCGGCGAGGGCGGCACCGACGGGCACCGCTTCGACGTGGACCTGCTGCTCGACGAGCTCGGTGCCGGGTGGCTGATCGAGATCGTCGCCGTCGACGGCGACCTGCACGTCCTGCTCTGCGGCCGGGGCCGGGTGCGCAGGTTCGCCGCGGGACGGCTGGCCGACGCGGCGATCGACGCCGACCACGCCCGCGCGGGTCTCAGCAGGATCGCGTACGGGGGCTCCGCGGCCAGGCTGCCCGTCCTCGAAGCCGGCGGGCGCCGCCTCCAGGAGTCACTGCTCGGCCCCGCGGTGCGTCACCTCGGGGAAGGGCCGGTGGTCGTCGTACCGCCGGGCAGGCTGCACGGCGTGCCCTGGGCGCTGCTGCCCGCGCTGGGGACGCGGGTGCTGAGCGTGTCGCCGTCGGCGAGCGCCTGGCTCCGCGCCCGGCGGATCGAGCCGTCGCCGTCGCGGGAGCGGGTCGTGCTGGTCAGAGGCCCGGGGCTGGCGACGGGTGGTGCCGAGATCCCGCCCCTGGCCGCCGGGTACGGCGAGGCGACGGTGCTGGAGAACGGCACCGCGGTCACCTCGGCCGTGCTCGCGGCGCTGGACGGCAGCAGGCTCGCGCACATCGCCGCGCACGGCACCTTCCGCTCCGACAGCCCGATGTTCTCCTCCCTGGGGATGGACGACGGCCCGCTCACGGTGCACGACCTCGAACGGCTTCGCAGCGCCCCGTACCGGATCGTCCTGTCCAGCTGCGACTCCGGCAGGCTGCAGCCGGTCGGCGCGAACGAGCTGCTCGGCCTCGCCACGGCGCTGCTGCCGCTGGGCACGGCCGGGATCGTGGCGAGCCCGGTGCCGGTCGACGACGAGGCCGTGGTGCCGCTGATGCTCGCCCTGCACGAGGGGCTGCGGCGCGGTCTGAGCATGGCCGAGGCCCTGCGCGACGCCAGGTCGTCGATGCCCGGCGACGCGCTCCACCGTGCGACGGGCTGGTCCTTCTCCGCCATCGGAGCGGCCTGACCCGCCCCGCCGGCTCCTCTCATCGGTGCCCGCCTGTCCGGCCGCCGCGCTGGCCGACGGTGAAGAGCCCTTCCAGGCCGGCGCGGTCGCTGCTGCCGAGCCGCGCGTAGGCGTCGCACAGGTGGTTGGCGACCGTGCGGATCGACACCGTGAGCTGCTCGGCGATCTGCCGGTTGGTCAGGCCCGCCGCGGCGAGGCTGACGATCTGCCGCTGGCGGGCGGTCAGCCTCGGCAGCGCGAGGTTGACCAGCGCGGAGCTGCGCGCCCCCTGGCAGGCGCCCGCCAGCGCCGAGGCCCGGTTCCTGGACGCCTGCGAGGCGCGCCGGTCGGAGTGGACGAGGGCGGCGTGCGCGGAGGCCTCCGCGGCGTGGAGCATCAGGCCGAGGTCGGCGAGCCCCCGCGCCACCTTGTCCAGGGCGTCCCCGTCGCGCCGGGCCAGCGCGCGGGCGTGCCGCGCCAGCAGGGGAGCGAGGTCCCCCTCCGTGCGGTCGGCCAGTTCCCCGAGCCGATCGGCGACCAGCTCGGGGGAGCCAAGCCGTACCACGTCGTGCAGGGCGAACAGATCGTCTCCGAACAGGCCGTCTCCGGCGACGCCGAGCGCGGACCGCAGGGCGCCGTCGAGGTCTCCCTCGGCGGCGAGTACCCAGGTCCGCGCCGGTACGGCGGCGGACGCCCACGGTCGGTCCTGGGTGGGCGCGGGCGACCGGAGGTTCCCCGCGGGCGCCGGAGGCCGTGCGCAGGCCGCCTGCCACGGGCGCGTCCGTGCCTCCCCGGCGGGGGCGGGACCGCGCGAGAGGGCCTGCCAGGCCGTCGTCAGGTCGCCGACGTAGGCGGCGGCGTGGGCGAGTTCGGCCAGGCAGGCGCGATGGTGGGGAGAGCGGCGCAGTCCCTCGCGGCTCCAGGCCATGGCCTCGCGGGTCTCCCCGCGGAGCCGGGCGACGCGGGCGCGCCGCGCGCAGAACTCCGGCATCGCGGGCTCGTCCCAGCCGGTGTCGTCCTCGGCCATCCGCTCGCCGATGCCCCGGGGTATCTCCGCGAGCCTTCCCGCGTACGCGCGTGCGGCCAGCTCCTCGCACTCGGCCGCCAGCGCCGAGGCCCTCGGCGGCCTTCGCCCGCCGGAAGGCCCGCCCGCGAGGGAGGGCTCCGCCGCGGCGGCCCGCAGCACCGGGCCGTGCAGCGGGTGGACGAGCCGGCCGTCCACGGTGACGAGTCCCCTCACCCGCAGGCGTTCGAGGACGGCGGGGGCCACGAAGGCGCCCGGCACACCCGCACCCGTGCCCGGTGACTCGCCGCACGCGATGAGCTCCAGCGTGTCCCGCTCCTCGGTGTCGAGGTCGCGGATCGTCTCCTCCACCAGCTCCCGGACGCGCGCGGTGATCGGCGGCGTGCCCCGCCAGGTCCAGGTGCCCGACACGTGGCTCAGGTCTCCGCCGGCGTGCACGGCGACGACCAGCTCGCGCAGGAGCCGCAGGTCGCCGCGGCTCGCCCGGTACAGGCGCCGGACGGTGAGGGCGTCCACGTAGCCGTCCACCGCCCGCGCCAGCAGCTCGGCGCAGGCGCGCTCGGTCAGGGGGGCCAGTGCCAGGCGCGGCAGCAGGTTCTCCTCCCAGAGCCTGGAGACGCCCTCCGGTGCGGGCTCGCCCTCCCTGACCGTGACGAGCAGGCGGGTACGCCCGCCGAGCGCCAGCTCGTGGACGAGCGCGGCCGAGGCGTCGTCGAGCAGATGGGCGTCGTCCACGACGAGCACCGACTCACGCATCGCCTCGGGTACGGCCTCGGTGGTCAGGCGGCTCCGGCCGCTGCCCGCCGCACCGGTCACGACGATCCCCCGGCGACCGGCGGAGAGGTTTCGCCGTACGAGATCAAGCTCCTCAGCTCTGGCCGTGAACGGCCAGGGAGACCGTGGGTTTCTCACAGCGATATGAGGCGCGCCGCCCGCCGGTGATACACGCGGAGCCGAGTTCTCCGACATCCGGCTGAAACCGGCTCTCGCCGGTATTCGTGCCTGAGGGCGGGTGGCACGCGGTCACCTGGTCGCGGTGGTCTCCTCGGGCAGGGTGGGGGGCTCGAAATCGAACCAGATCGGCTGCCAGTCGCTCAGCTCGTGGAAGCGGCGCAGCTCGGCGGCGCCGCTGAGCCAGCCCATCCACCCGGCGTACGGGGGGTTGCCCTCGTCGAAGCCGCTCATCATGAAGGTGAGCCGCGTCGCGCCGTCCGAGCCCTCCAGCTCCCAGCTGGAGACGCCGAAGCCCGGCCACTCCAGGGAGAACCTGCGGCCCGGCTCCACCTCGACGACCTTCCCCGGCGCCTCGTCCACCTCGAAGCCGCCCATGGCGAAGCGCCCGCCGACGTACGGCTCGATGTCGATCCGGTAGCCGAACCACCGGCTGAACTTCTCCGAGTCGACGAGCGAGTCGTACACCTCCTCGGGCGAGGCGCCGATGAGGAACCGCTCCTGCATTCGCGGGGAGGTGAAGTCGCACTTCGGGGTGAGCTCGCGACCCTCCAGGTGGTCGATCAGGTTCGCGATCGACAGGCACCAGAACGTCTGCAGCGTCCCCAGGACGCCGCCGTCGCCGGAGATCGCCTCCCGGTAGTCGAAGTGGGTCTGGGAGAGCGACAGGGTGGTCGACTCCGCGCTCTCCTCCTCCAGCCGGATCTCGACCGTCGTCTCCTCGCCGTCGATCAGCCACGACAGGCGCAGTGTGTGGTCGTCGACGTGCAGCGGGCGCTGGTGGGGCGCGTGGCCCTCGGGGGTGTGGCGTCCCCAGAACTCGTACCGGTGCGGCAGCTCGACCTCGGCGTGTTCGGCCAGCCAGATCCGCAGCTCGCCCGGGTCGGTCAGGGCGTGGTGGACCGCCTTGAGCGGTGCGGCCACGCGTGCGTTCAGCCTCATCGGCTCACTCACGGGGTTCTCCCTTGGGGTAGCAGGCCACGGCGAGCTTGAAGGCGTCACCTTCGGCGCCGCCGTAGCGGGTGAAAAGGTCCTGCAGGGTGGACTGGAGGTCGTTCAGGAACTCCTGGCGCCGTTCCGGCGGCACCCGGATCTCGCCGGACACGCCGAGGGACGGCAGCTCGGGCGCGGTCCTGTCCAGTGCGCCGATATCGGCCTGGACCTCCTCCATGAGGTCAAGCAGGTAGCCCAGGCCCAGCTCGTCCTGGGTTCTGCGCAGGCCGATCCGGCCGACGAGACGGGGCGAGAGCCAGTAGGAGCGGGCGCTCGCCTGATAGACGCCCTCGTGGATGCCGCGCACCCTGCGCTCGGACACCTGGGTCACCAGGCCCGCCTCCACCAGGCGTTTCACGTGGTAGTAGACCCGCTGCGGGGTCTGGTCGAGCAGGGCCGCCACCTCGGTGCACGAGCGCGGCTCGGCGAGCCGCCGCAGCACCTCGATACGCTGCGGTTTGAGCAGCGCCTCGGCCTGATCGATCTGCTCCAGATACAGGACATCTCTCATCGCAAAATCGAGCCTGTACATAAAATTCTATTTTGTCAATGACGCGGGCGCATCGCTCCCAGAAGGTCGGCGAGGTTCACGTGGGCGAACTCGATCCGGGCGTCGCTCGCCCCGTACGGCAGCCACAGGGCGTCCCCGTGCAGCAGGCCGCCACAGGAGTACACGACATTGGGCACGTACCCCTCGCGCTCGGCGTCGTCGGGGGCCAGAAGCGGACCGGGGAGCGCGGCGATGACGCGGTGCGGCTCGTCCAGGTCGAGCAGGAGCGCGCCGATGGCGTAGCGGCGCATCGGTCCGACACCGTGGGTGATGACGAGCCAGCCGACGTCGGTCTCCAGGGGAGATCCGCAGTTGCCGACCTGGACCAGCTCCCAGCCGCCGCAGGGGGTGTGCAGCGGCACCGGACGCTGCCACCTGCCGCGCTCGTCGAGGACGGTCAGGCCGGTGGTCTCGCCGTCGGAGCGGCACAGGGCCAGGTGGCGCCCGCCGACCGGGCGCGGGAACAGCGCCATCCCCTTGTTGGCGGCGGCGGGCCCGCGCAGTGAGGTGACCTCGAAGGTGCGCAGGTCGTCGCTGGTGAGCATGCGCGAGCGGATGTGCCGACCGTCGTAGGCGGTGTAGGTGGCACGGTACGAGGGGGTGCCGTCCTCGTCGATGAACCGCACGAAACGGGCGTCCTCCATCCCGTTGCCCTCGACCACCGTGGCGGGCCAGAGCACCCGCCGCTCGATGGGCACATCGGCGGGGAAGGCCACGGCGTACTCGGAGGCGGTCGCACGGCGCAACTCCTCCACCGTCGCGTACGTGGTGGTGCGGGTGAGCAGGTCGGCGGGGAGGCGGGTGACCGCCTGCTCGAAGTCGTCGTCGTCGAAGAGTTCCGGCAGCGAGCCCAGCACGGTGGCGGAGACCTCGTTGTCGGAGCCCCCGTCGGTGAGCGCCGCGGCGAGCAGGTCACGCCGGTGAGGGGTGCCGTGCCGGGGGCCGACGGTCAGCGGTCCCGAGCGGTCGGCGACGGCGAGGCCGTCGCCGGGGCCGAGCAGCGCCGTGGCGAAACCGATGGACGACAGGTGTCCCTCGCCGATCTGCCGCACGCTGATCACCACGCGCAGCCGCCCGGGGTCCAGCCCGGACTGGTCGGGGTGGGCGACCATCGAGGGGTTGCAGAGCGCCGCGCCCTCCACGGAGTACTCGTGGCTGAAATAGGCGCCGATGAGCAGGCGGGCGGCCGGGCTGAGGTCGGCGTGACTCGGAACCCGGTAGCGGACCAGGTCGTAGTGGTGCAGGAAGGTCGCCGCGAGGTCGCGGTGCCGGCCGCCGAACAGCCGGAGCGTCTCCTCCAGCGACTCCTCGGCCTCCCGGTGGCCGAGGAGCATGATGCGGTCGATCAGGACGGTGGTACGGCTGCGCACCGGTGCGGTGTCCTCGCCGGGAACGAACAGCTTGATGATCACCCTTCGCGGGTCGGGGGCGAGGGTCACCCCGAGCCGGGTGACCAGGTCCGGGACGGTCATGGCACCTCGCTCGCCGGTATTCCGCGGCGTCCCGGCAGGACACCGTCGCGACCGGCCCGGTGACCGGGGCGCCGTGCCGTCAACCGTGCCTTCAGAGGACCTCACCCCGTTCGGACATCAGGCGCTCGGCGTGCTGCAGCGTGGAGATGAGCGCGATGGTCGACTCCGCGCCCTGGTTGAGGTTGGGACCGTTTCCGGTCAGGCCGTCGTAGCCCCCTCCGGTCGCGACGTCCCACATCGCCGTGCCGAGGTCGTTGGCGCCCTGGAACCACGCCGCCGCCCGCCACACGCCTGCTCGCCAGCCCGGCTCGCCGGTGACGGCGCCCGCGGTCGCGCAGGCGTCGGCGAGCGCGGCGACCTCGATCGGCTGCTGGTCGTAGCGGTCCCGCGGCGCGTGCCGCCGCCAGCCGGCGGCGGGGACGACGGACAGCCTGCCGTCCCTGCTCTGGATGTCGCCGAGCCAGGCCAGCATCCGCAGGCCGTCGGCGAGCATCGGGCCGTCGCCGCCGAGGTGACCCGCGGCGATGAGCACCTCGGCGAGGGCGGCGTTGGCGTAGGTCAGCCGAGGCTGCGGCCATGGCCAGTCGGGATCGTCTGCGGGGACGCCGATCGCGAGGGCGGCGTCCGCGAGCAGGGCCGAGGCCGGGGCGCTGTCCGGCAGGACGCGCAGGACCTCCGCCGCGCCGAGTCCGGCGAACGCCATGGCGCGCGGGTGCGGGGATCGCCCGGCGGCACCGAGGGTGAAGGCGATCATGGCCTCGTCGCGGATCCACGGGGCGGGGTTGCGTGCCGCCGCGGTGCCCAGGCCCCACAGCGCCCGCCCCCACCAGTCGCCGAGGCCGGGCTCGTCGGCCCAGCGCCGGTCGTAGGAGAGCCGGTTGTGGAAGGCGCCGGAGCCGTCCTGCGCGTGCGTGAGGAAGGCCAGGTAACACTCGGTGAGCCGCCGTACCTGGGGTGTCGGCGCCGGCTCGCGGCTGGTGATGACGAGCCCCCGGGCGACGTCGTCAGTGCAGTAGCCGTGCTGGCGGCGGACCACGGCGTTCCTGGCGTGTTCGAACAGGCCGGTGTCGTCGCTCAGCCGTGCCAGGTGCCCGAAGCCCGGGAAGGCGGGGGCAGCGGGGGGTACGGGGGTCACGACAGTGCCGCCGCCACGGCTGCCGGGCGTCCGGCCAGAAGGCTCCGGGCGAGGTTGTCGTAGCGCGCGGCCACGGCGGGCCAGAGCAGGATCGGGACCAGGGCGCGGGTACGGCCCCTGAGATCCTCGGCCAGGCCGGGTTCGGTGAGGATCCGGCGCACGGCCGCGGCGAGCGCCACGGGGTCCTCATGGGGTACGAGCAGGCCGGGCCCGCCGGTGAGCAGTTCCACGGCGTGCGGGAAGGCCGTGGCGACGATCGGGACGCCTGCGGCCACCGCCTCGATGAGGACACCCGAGGTGACCTGCTCCTGCGAGTCGTACGGCAGCACGACCACGTCGGCAGAGCGGATCAGCCGGATCAGCGAGTCCTGGTCGCGGTAGACCGGGTCGTACCGCACGGAGGTGGACACTCCAAGCCGGATGCCCATCCGCAGCAGGCGGTTGCGGTAGGTCTCCCCCTGGTGCTCGAGCACCTTGGGGTGGGTCTTTCCCGCGACCGTGTAGGTGGGAGAGGGGGACAGGTCCCCCAGCAAGGCGAGTGCTCGCAACGCCCACTCGATGCCCTTGCCGGGGCCGATCAGCCCCCAGGTGAGCAGGTGCGGCCGCGGGCGGCGCCGGGCGGGGACGCACATGTGGTCGGCGGCACCGTGCGGGATGACGGACACCTTGCCCGAGTCGACGTGGTAGCCGATGATCAGCCGGTCGCGGGCGGTGCCGGTCATGGTGACCACCGCGTCGGCGGCTGCCACGATCTGTTCCAGCAGCCTGCGCTGCCGGGAGGTCGGCCGGGTCAGGACCGTGTGCAGGACCACGATGCTGGGCACGGTGAGATGGCGCAGCAGCGGAAGGACGTCCTGGCCGTCCGTGCCCGGATAGATGCCGTACTCATGCTGGACCACGGCGACGTCGAACCGCTCCAGGGCCGATGTCGCGGCCTTCCAGCCCTCGTGCCCGCCGGGTGCCCAGGTGTGCACGACCCCGGGGGTGGGGCGTCCGTCATCGACGTCCGTGGTGACGCGGACGATCCCGCCGCGGGCACCGCCCTCGGTGAGGTGGGCGGCCAGGGCGGAGTTGAAGGTCGCGAGCCCGCACTGCGTGGGTGGGTGGGTGCTGAGAAATCCATATGTGCGGGCCAACTGACATGCCTTCCGGTCATCGGCCGCTCCGGATGGCGGATGCGGGCCTCACGCGGTGAAAGCGTCCATCGGCCGGCGTGGTGACGGATGGAGTCGAAAACTGGCGCCGGGGGCCGTCCTCATCGGGGCCCGGCTGACGCGACCCCGGAGTGGATCGCGGGGCCTGCGTCATTTCGACAGTATCAGGGACCTATGCTCAATCCGCTATGTCACGGTAGATGCGTAAATAGTCGGTCATCATTGGGTCCACCCCAAACCCGCGTTCGGCCTGGGCGCGGCAACCCTATTTCACGGATTCACCCCCCGGCCGGACTGGTAAGGGCAGATCCAGGCAAAGACCACGCTGCCGAAATTCACCAGCATGGTGTGCGGGGTGCGGCCTGCCGTCTCGGTGACCTGGAGTCTGATCACGGAACCGGCCCGCATCCAGCTCGCCACGTCGTCCTCGGTGGGTTCGTGGCCGTGCAGGCGCAGCATCAGGTCGTGGGGCTGACCGAATATCCGTAGATGCAGTTCGCACGTGGGTTCGATATCCGCCATGATTCGCCGTCCAATGTGGCATAGACCCGGCGGGGTTGTCGGCGTCCCTTTGAGCGTACTCCCGCCGTGCGCACGCCCCCGGACCCGTGTCCGGCGGGCGGCCGGCCATCCTGATCGGCGGTGATGGGATGCCCTGCCCGCATGCTTTCGGGCGCATTGTCGTAATCCTCGACTTCAAAACTGAAAATGCAGGAAAAATGGCTGATTCTTCCTTGTCATTGAGCGGCCAATGAGCATTCAAGTGCTGATTCTCGTGGATATTCTCAGCAATCCGCGATCTCATATTCCCGCCAGTCCTTCGGGATCTTTTCTGGGATGAGGAGAGTCATATGGCCAATTCGCGAAGAATCGCGGCGATCGCGGCCGTGATCGCGACGGCGGTCAGCCTCGGGGCCGTCGGCGCGCAGGCGTCGACGGCGGACGCCCGACGGTCGACGGCGGACGCCCGGTCGGAGGCCGCGGCGCCCACGAGGGGGGTCCGGATCACCCGTTTTCTCGGCGAGCAGCGCCTGCCGAACAAGATGCGGTTCCGGGGGACCACGGTCGGCGGCATCTCCGGCATCGACCGTGACCCGCGTACCGGCACCTGGTACTTCATCTCCGACGACCGGTGGCGCTACAACCCGGCCCGCTTCTACACCGGCCGCCTTGACATCAACCCGGTCACCGGAGCCTTCACCGGGGTGAACCTCACCGGGGTCACCACCCTGCGGCGTCCCGACGGGACCCCCTATCCCGCCTACGGCCAGGCCGAGTCCGCCGATCCCGAGACGATCCGCTACGACAGGTGGAGCAACCGGCTGCTCTGGGGCCACGAGGGCGACCGGCCGGACGCGACGCATCCCGAGATCCCGGTCTCCGACCTGTTCGTCCGCTGGACCAACACCCGGGGACGCCACCTCGGAGAGCTGACGACCCCCCGCAACATGAAGATGACCACCACCGACAGCGGCCCCCGGCGCAACTTCGGCTTCGAGGGCCTGACCTCCACGGAGCGCACCATCACGGCGGTCACCGAGGGCCCCAGGTACGAGGACGGCGAGCCACCGACCGCCACCAAGGGCGCCCCGGCCCGCATCACCGTGTGGAGCCGCGACGGCAGGCCGCGCGGGCAGTACGTCTACCCGATCGACCCGCTGCCCGCGGCGCCGATCCCGCCGACCGGTCAGTCCGACAGCGGCGTCTCGGAGATCCTGGCGATCGACGACTACCGCTACCTCGCCCTCGAACGCTCCTGGATCGAGGGCGTCAACTACAAGGTCAAGCTGTACGAGATCGACCTGCGCGGTGCCACGAACGTGCTGAACAGGGACAGCCTGTCGACCGGCCGCCCGTACCGCCCGGTTTCCAAGCGCCTGGTCTCCGACCTCAGCACGGTGCGGACGCCGGTGCAGAACCTGGAGAGCCTCGCCTGGGGACCGCGTCTGCGCAACGGTGAGTGCACGCTGGTGATCGGTTCCGACGACAACTTCAGCGAGCAGGAGGTCACCCAGTTCCTGGCCTTCGCCGCCAGGGGCTGCTGACAGGGCGGTCGGCACCAACCCGGACGCTGAAAGACTCCGGCGCGGCCGGGACCCACGACACGGGTCCCGGCCGCGCCGGCCCATGTGGGGTCACCTCGTGGGAGGCCGACGAGGATCCCCGGATGCGATCTCCGGGGCTGGTTCTTGAGCGTGCCGTCACGGAGTGGCGGGACGGTGGGGACGAGGCCGGATGTGATCTCCGGGGCCGGTTCTTGAGCGTGCCGAACCCCGCTGGGGCGATCTCCCGGACGCGCTCCGGCCCTCCGGCCCGATCGATTCCCGCCCGGTTGGACTCTCCCACTGTGGGAGCCTCCATGCTGATGGCGTGAACGAGGGATATCTGCCGATCGGGCGGTTCGCGAGGCTCTGCCGGCTCAGCGTCAAGCAGTTGCGGCACTACGACGAGCTGGGCCTGCTGACCCCGGACCATGTCGATCCGGACACCGGCTACCGCTACTACCGGCCGGACCAGGCACGCGCCGCGATGCTGATCAGCCTGCTCCGCTCCATCGACGTGCCGCTGCCCTCGATCGGGCGGGTGCTGTCCGGCGACACGGCTGCGCTCGGTGACGTACGCGACCGGATGGAGGCCGATCTGGCGCGTCGCGAGCGCAACTTCACCACGCTCGAACGCATCCTCTCCGAAGGGCTGCACCGGCCGGAGGTGACGGTGGTCCGAGAGCCCGCCCGGCGGGTGGCCGTCGTCAGGGACGTCGCGACACTGGACCGGGTCGGCGTCGTCACCTCGGCGTGCGTGGCCCGGCTGCTCGCCGCCGTGGGTGACCCGAGGGGGCTGATGATCGGGCTGTTCCCGCTCGACCTCGCGCCGGAGCTCCCCGTGGCCGTCGCCGTGGAGACGTCCGAGGACGTGCCGGGGACGTCCCCGGACGTCCTGCCCGGCGGTCTGTACGCCTCGGTGACGCACGTCGGTCCTTACCACCAGATCCCGCTCACCGCGCACGCGCTGCTCGCCTGGGTGGGCGAGCGCGGGCACACGCCCGAAGGCTCGCTGCGCGAGGTGTACGTCTCCAACCCCGTCACCACGCCGCAGGACCGGCTGGTGACCCATCTGATGATCAAATTGGAGGACCCGGAATGAACTGGTACTCGGCCGCGGACGATCCCGAAGTGGTGGAGTTCGGCCCCGCGCGCGGGCTCTCGGTCACCGGGCAGGGAGCGCCGGGCGGACCGGTCTACACGACGAGCGTGGGAGCGCTGTACGCCGTCGCCGGGGCGCTGCTCGGCATCGCGGCCCGCTCCGTACGGCCGTTCGAGATGCCTCCCCTGGAAAGCCGCTGGTGGGCCGAGGACGAGAGGCCGCCGCTCGACGTGCCGCGCGAGGAGTGGTGGTGGCACCTGTTCCTGCGGCTGCCGGAGCCGGTGGACGAGGCATGGGCCGACGAGGCGTGCCAGTCCGCGGGGCACCCGGCCGCCGCCAGGGTGCAGCTCGTCACCTTCACCGAGGGACTGTGCGTGCAGGCCCTGCACCGCGGACCGTACGCGGAGGAGCCGAAGACCCTCGCCAGGATGGACGCGCTGATGCGGAGCGAGGGGCTGGTCCGGAACGGCCTGCACCACGAGATCTACCTGTCCGATACGTCGGAGACCGACCCGGAGAAGATGCTGACCGTGCTCCGCCAGCCCGTTCGCGTCGCCTGAACCCGTGGCCGTGATTCGACACCGAGTGTACGGAAGCCGTTACCGAACAATTCCGGTCCCTGGTCGGCGTAACTTTCCGCATTAAAGACCGACACTAATTATCCGGGCCCCGCTGATTCCCGCTCCGCGCGGCTCGCCCGGCTGGATTCTCCCGGCTGGGAAAACCTTCGAAGGCCTGCCTCGCACTGCCGGTGTGAGGCGGGCCTTCGCCTTTGCGTACCAGGTCATCCGGGTGATCGCCGATCTCCGGGAGGGGGCGTCCGCGCCCTCCCGGGAGCTTTCGGGCCGGAGGTTCCGGCCATTGCCACCTTGGTCGCCGGCGGGCGACTTCTTTTTCTCCGATTCTCGCTCCGAGTCATCCGCTACGCACCAGAATTTTGTTCGTGTAATGACAGATTTAACAATTTGGCTATACGATCGCCGTTCGTGGTTGGAGTTGATCTTTCAGGAACCCGATTGGCCAACGACCTGTTCTTTGTCATGCATGACAACGCGACCGGCCGGATGAGGCTTCATGCCCGCCTGACCGGTCTGGGGCTGGCCGCCGCCATCCTGGGAGAACTGATGCTCGCCGGGCGGATAACCGTGGGATTGGCGGCGGGGCAGATACGGCTCGTCGTTCTCGACGCGGCGCCGCCCGAAGACGCGCTCACCAGGAGCGCCCTGGACCACATCGTCGCCGAACCCGCACACCGCTTCGGTACCTGGTTGCAGTTCTTCGCCCGTGCGGCACTCGCCGACGTGGCGGCCCGGATGACCGCCGACGGGCTGCTGCGTCCGCCCGGCAGACGCCCGTCGCGGAGGCAGGTGCCGGTCGACGTGAACATCGCGGCGTGGCCCGGCGGACGCGTCAACCTGGCGATCCAACGCCGTGAGCCACTCAGCGTCCAGGACAGCGTCCTGCTGGGGCTGCTCGTCGCGACCGGCGGCAACCAGCTCGTCCTGTGGGAGCAGAACCCGAGATACCTCTCCGATTCGATCACCGCTCTCCCGGCGCCGCTCCAGGAACTGATCGCCCAGACCGAGGCTGCCGTAGGTGACTCCGTCATCAGCCGCCGGTGAACCCACCCCCCTCATTTCAAGGATCCCAATGTCCGTGACAGAACGAAGGGCCAGCGCCGTTTCCGCCGCGCTCGCCCAGGACCGCCTCGGTGTGCCGTCGGTGGTGTTCTTCGTCATCTCGGCGGCGGCGCCGCTGACCGTCATCGGTGGCTCGGTGACCGCCGCCTACGCCGCGACCGGCGTGACCGGCGTGCCGCTCGCCTTCATCCTGCTGGGAACCATCCTGGGCCTGTTCGCCGTCGGCTACGTGACGATGGCCCGGTACGTCGTCAACGCCGGGGCGTTCTACGCGTACACCGCGAAAGGGCTCGGCAGGCCGGTGGGTGTGGCGACCGCGTGGGTCGCGTTGCTGGCCTACAACGCGCTCCAGGTGGGTCTCTACGGCATGATCGGTGCGGCCGCCCAGCCGCTGATCGCCGACTGGTTCGGAAGCTCTCCGCCCTGGTGGGTCATCGGGCTGGTCGCCTGGGTGCTGACCGGGGTGCTCGGCCTCCTGCGGGTCGACGTGAACGGGAAGGTCCTGTCGGTCCTGCTGCTGACGGAGATAGCCGTGGTCGTCGTGTTCGACATCGCGGACCTGATCAACCCGGCGGCCTCGGGCTACAGCCTTGACGTCTTCGACCCGTCGAACCTCTTCGTCCCCGGGATCGGTGCGGTGGTCGCGATCTGCATCGCGTCCTTCGCGGGCTTCGAGTCGTCGGTGGTGTTCTCCGAGGAGACCAAGGACCCGAGGCGCACGGTGCCGATCGCGACCTACGTCGCACTCGCCGTCATCTCCGGGCTCTACGCCGTGTCGTCCTGGGCTATGACCGTGCCGATCGGCTCGGACAAGATCGTCGAGACCTCGCGCGAGCAGAGTTCGGCCCTCCTGTTCAACCTGGCCGGGCAGCACCTGGGGGCGACCGTCGCCACCATCGGCTCCCTCCTCTTCGTGACGAGCCTCTTCGCCGCGCTGATCGCCTTCCACAACACGATCTCCCGCTACGTCTTCGCCCTCGGCAGGGAGAGGGTGCTGCCCGAGATCTTCGGTCGTACTTCCCCCCGGACCGGTGCCCCGGTCAACGGCTCGGTGGCGCAGAGTGTCATCGGGCTGGTCACGATCGTCATATACGCGGTCTTCGGCCTGGATCCGGTCGTCCAGCTGTTCTTCACCGTCGGATCGTTCGGTGGCCTGGGACTGCTCATGATGCTGGCGGCCACCTCGATCTCCGTGCTGGCCTTCTTCGCCAGGAACCCCAACGAGGAGAACGTCTGGCGGACCAGGATCGCCCCGGGTATCTCCTCGGTCCTGCTGATCGTGGTCATCGTGCTCGTCATGGCCAACTTCGACACCGTGCTCGGCGTGGCCCCCGACTCCCCGCTGCGCTGGATCATGCCCGCCGTCTACTTCGTCGCCGTGGGGCTCGGCGTCATGTGGGGACTCGCCCTGCGGGCCAACCGGCCGAAGGTATACGCGAACATCGGGCGGGGCGCCCAGGCGGCCGTGGGAGGGACCGAATGACAGAGATCATCCGAGTTCAGAACGCTCCCGGAGCCGCCGAGACCATCGGCGCGATCATCGCCACCTCCTTCCACGAGCAGGAGATCTCGGCCTGGATGATCCCGCCGGACGACGACCGCCGCCGGGTGATGCCCCCCTTCTTCTCCATGGTCACCGAGAGCGCCCTCATCCACGGCGAGGTCCACGCGACGGCCGACATGTCCGCCGTGGCCGTATGGTTCCACAAAGGCGCCGAGCCGCTTCCCGAGATCCCCGACCGGGACGCCCGGGTGGAGGCGTTCGCCGGTCCCCACGTGGAGCGCATCGGGCAGATGGGGGAGGTGATGGACAAGCGCCACCCCCACGACCCGCACCACTACCTGGCGTTCCTCGCCGTGCTCCCCGGGCACCAGGGACGGAGGACGGGGACCCGGCTGCTCGAGGAGTACCACCGCGGGCTCGACGAGGCGGGCATACCCGCGTACCTGGAGGCCAGCAGCACCCGCAGCCGCAGGCTCTACCTGCGCCACGGCTATCAGGACCTCGGCGACCCGATGTTCATGCCCGACGGCCCGCCGATGTTCCCCATGTGGCGCCCGCCGAGCCCCTGACCGGATCTTCCGCCGGTCACCGTGTCATGACCGGACCCGATGTGGCGCCCGCCGAGCCCCTGACCAGGCCTTTCGCCCGTCACCGTGTCATGACCGGACCCGAGTCCCCGAACGCCCGGTCCGGGGATCGGTGAGGGTTCCGGCAGGCGGGCCGGGGCGCCGGGGTATGGTTCCCGGCGCCCCGGCCGGGAACGCGCCTACTCGGCCGCGGGGGCCACCGGAGCGGCCGGGATGGCCGGGACGCACAGCGGCCCGTCCTCGGCTGCTCGCTGCTCGGCGTCGGCCGGGGCGCTGCCGGCCGGCCTGGCCGCCTTGGTCAGCAGACCGGCCACCACGCAGACGTCACCGTCGTTGGCGGCGTACGCCACACCGGCGGCGGCCAGCCCGCCCACGACCAGCGCGGCGCCGATCACGGCCGCGAGCTTGCGGGGGATGTTCATCAAAGCTCTCCCTCTGTCGGGGTTCCTGTTTCGGATCACCGCCCATTCAGCCGCACCCGGCATTCGGCCGGCGTTCGGGAAAATTCGGAGCCCTCCGCGGCCGAACGCCGGCCGGGAATACCAAACGCGGGACGAACACCTCGTCGGCGAGGATGAAGCCGTGTGCGTGCGGGACGCTCGAGGAGGGACAGGCTTGTGCGGATCTTGATAGCCGAGGACGAGCCGCTGCTGGCCCGGACCCTGGCCGCCGGGCTGCGCCGGCAGGCCATGGCGGTGGACGTGGCCGCGGACGGGGCCACGGCGCTGGAACGGCTCGCGGTCACCGACTACGACGTGCTGATCCTCGACCGTGACCTACCCGTCGTGCACGGCGACGAGGTGTGCCGGAGGCTGGTCGAGGCCGGGACGCCGTGCCGGATCCTGATGCTGACCGCGGCGCGCACGCTCGACGACACCGTCACCGGGCTCGGCCTCGGCGCCGATGACTACCTGACCAAGCCGTTCCGGCTCCCGGAACTGGTCGCACGGGTACTGGCGTTGCGGCGCCGCCCGTCACAGGCCCGCCCGCCCGTACTGGCCGCCGCCGGGGTACGGCTCGATCCCTACACCCGGCAGGTCAGCCGGGACGGCCGGCAGATCCGCCTGCCCCGCAAGGAGTTCGCCGTACTGGAGATCCTGCTGGCCGCCCGGGGCGGTGTGGTCAGCGCCGAGTACCTGCTGGAGAAGGCCTGGGACGAGCACGCCGACCCCTTCACCAACGCGGTCCGGATCACCGTCCACTCGCTGCGGCGCAAGCTCGGCGAGCCACCGCTGATCCACACCGAGATCGGCGTCGGCTACCGGCTGGCTCCGGAATGAGTGTCCGATCCGGTGGCGATCGGCCTGGCCACGGGATGACCGCCCGGCGCCGGATGACGATCCGTACCCGGCTCACCCTGCTGTACGGCGTCACCTTCACCGCGGCCACCGCCGCCGCGCTGGCCGCCGTCTACCTGCTGATGTCCGGGCTGCTCACCCCGGCGGTGGCCCCGGTGGCGCCGGTACCGGCAGGCGTCACGCCGGGCACGTCGGCCGGACCCGGTGTCCAGGACGCCCCGCAGGTGCTCGACAACCTGCTGCGCGTCTCCGGGCTGGCGCTGGCGGTGTGCTCGCTGGGCGCGGTGGCCATCGGCTGGATCGTGGCCGGGCGCATGCTGGCCCCCATCCGCCGGGTCACCGCCACCGCGGCGGGAATCGCCGGGGGGAACCTACACGAGCGCGTCGCCCTGCACGGCCCCGCCGACGAGCTCAAGGAACTGGCCGACACCTTCGACGGCATGCTCGCCCGCCTGCAGTCCGCCTTCGACGGCCATCGGCGTTTCGCCGCCAACGCCTCACACGAGTTGCTCACCCCGCTGGCCACCAGCCAGGCACTCCTCGACGTCGCCGCGGCCGAGCCCTCGGCCTGTGACGTGCCCGCGCTGCTCGCCGACCTGACCGAGGTCAACGCGCGCAGCGAGCGGATCGTCGGCGCGCTGCTCGACCTCGCCCGAGCCGACCACGGCGTCAGCGCCGTCGTGACCGCCGATCTGGCCGACTTCGCCCGCGACGCGATCGCCGTCACCTCCGGCGAGGCCGACCGGCGGGGCGTGACGGTGGTCTCGCGGCTGGAGGCGGCGCCGGTCATCGGTGATCCGGCCCTGCTCCGCCAGCTCGCCGTCAACCTGATGACCAACGCGATCCGGCACAACCAGCCCTCCGGCCGGGCCATGGTCACCGTCACCACCGAACGGGATCGGGCCGTGATGGCCGTCGGCAACACCGGCCCCCCGGTGACACCGGACCGGCTGGAGCAACTCTTCGAGCCCTTCGTGCGGGGTGCGGGCCGCATCCGTCACGGCCCCGAGGAGGGCGGGCGCGGGCACGGTCTCGGGCTCGCGATAGTCCGCGCGGTCGTCACCGCGCACCACGGCACGCTCACCGCGACCGCCAACCCCACCGGCGGCCTGACCCTCGTCATCGGCCTGCCGTCCGGAGGCTCGACATGAGGGTGGGCCGAACAGCGCGAGCCGCCGCCATCCGGGTCGGTTCGCGGACCGGTGTCGCGTAGGCTCCTGAGCCGATACAGCGCTGGCTGATCACGGACTGGGACTGTTACCATCCGTTCCATGATCTTCTTCTTCCACCTGCGTTAAGGGACCGTCGGCGAGGCGAGGAACCCCCGTCGTCGACGAGGCGGGGCGGCGTGGCGCCGTCCCGAACCTTGACGTGGGAGAAGAACGATCATCATGCGCACCCGCGCGCGTTTTCTCACCGCCCCGCGTCCCAGCGCCCTCGCCGTCTCGTGACGGCGGCGCGCCTGGTGGCGCGGTGCGTCCGGGGACTGGAGCCCATCGTGGCCTCCGAGATCCTCCAGCTCGGACTCGGTCCGATCACCCATCTGGGCCACCGTGAGGTGCACTTCCGCGCGCCTCGACCGGAGCCCGGGGTGGTCCGGCTGCGCACCGCGGACGACGTGTTCCTGCTCGCCGCCCGACTGCCGGACATCGGAGCGGCCAGAACGGGGGTCGACGCGCTCGCCGAGCTCGCGGCCGTCACCGACGTGGACAGGCTGCTCCGGCATCGGCTGGGCTGCGGAGGCTCCGGCGAGCTCACCGGTGTCGAGGTGTCGGCGTCCTTCCTGGGAAGGCGGAACTTCAACCGGTACGACGCCGAGGACGCCGTCGGCCGGGCCCTGGCGCGGAGGCTGGGAGCCGGCTACCACTCGCGGCGCGGGGGCGTCGCGCCCCCACCGGCCTACAGCGCGTGGCGGCTGATCCTGGACGGTACCCGGGCGACGCTCATGCTGAGGATCACCGACCGGCCGCTGCACCGCCGTACCTACAAGCGGTGCACGATCCCGGGCACCCTGCATCCTCCGCTGGCCGCGGCGATGGCCCTGATGGCCGACATCCGGTCCGATCACCGGGTGCTCGACCCCTGCTGCGGTGCCGGAACCCTGCTCATCGAGGCCGGACACCTGCGGCCGGACGCCCGCTTCTGCGGCTTCGACCTGGACCCGGACGCGCTGCGGGCGGCGCGCACGAACGCGGCGGACTCCCGGGCCATCACCGTCCGCCCGGCCGACGCCGGCGACCTGCCGTTGGCCGACGGCAGCATCGACCGCGTCGTGTGCAACCCACCCTGGGGTACGCAGGTCGCCGCGCACGGCCTGCTCGACGGGGCTCCCTCCCGCTGGTGGACGGAGCTGCGACGGGTCCTCGCCCCCGACGGAATGGCGGTGGTGCTGATCCCCGACACCGACGACCTCGGCACCGCCATCCGGCATCGGCTGGTCCCCGTCCATGTCCAGCAGGTCCGTCTCTCCGGCGCCAGGTCGTACATCGTCCGGCTCATGGCGGGGGAGAGGCGTCAACAACAGACGTCCCGGCGCCGAGCACAGGGAGGATGAGCGCGGAGGCCGAAGGGGAAGGTCAGGGGCCGGGTACGGCGGGGGCGACGCCGTACCCGGACCCTGACCGCTCCAGCAGGGGTCGTCCGTACGGGGGCCCAACGGCGGCGGGAGTCAAGGAAGGCAGGTGTCGGCCGGTCAAATATTCGGCACGCAAAGGCCCCCGTGTCCGAGGCGGCAGTTTGGCCCGTCCCGTACCGGCCGATAACGACAGACGGCTCGGTAACCTCAGAGCGCTTCACATCGGGGGGTGGGATGCGGTCTCGATGCGGTCTGTCCCGTCTCGCCGTGGTCGCGATCCTTGTCGTCGCCACGGTGGTGAGCGGCTTCGCCGGTAGCCCGTCGCCGTCGGTTCGGGAGGGGGCCCCACTGCGGGACCCGTCGCAACTGGTGAGCCACAGGGGGGTCCTGCGCGCGCGACTCGTCGTGGAGAGACGGCAGGTGGAGGTGGCCGGGCACCGGCTGTGGTCCCTGACGTACAACGGCGACTACATGCCGCCCACGCTGCGGATCCGGCCGGGGGACAGGCTGGAGCTGGCGATGGAGAACCGGCTGGGCAGGTACACCAACCTCCATGTGCACGGGCTGCACGTGTCGCCGAGCGGCAACTCCGACAACGTCTTCATCCACATCGATCCCGGACAGACGTTCCACTACTCCTACCGATTCCCGGACAACCTCGCGCCAGGCACCTACTGGTACCACTCGCACGCGCATCCGATATCCGGGGTGCAGGTCGCCGGGGGGCTGTCGGGCGTCATCGTCGTCGAGGGGCTGAAGCGGTATCTCCCGCCCGGCCTGCGCGACATCACCGAGCACGTCATCGCGCTCAAGGACTTCCAGATCCAGGGCGACGCGATCAGGACCCGGGATCTGCACATCGGTGCGCCCACCAACCGTACGGTCAACGGTCAGCTGAACCCGACCATCCACATCCGGCCGGGTGAGACCCAGCTGTGGCGGCTGGCCAACATCAGCGCCAACATCTACTACAAGGTCCATCTGGACGGGCAGCGGTTCCAGGTGATCGCCCATGACGCCAACCCCGTCGACCGGATCTGGTCGGCGGACTCGCTCCTCCTCGCGGCCGGTTCCCGGTTCGACGTGCTCGTACGAGGTGGTCCGCCCGGCCGTACCCGGCTGCAGACGCTCCCGTACAGCACCGGATCGGCCGGGAACACGTTCCCGCAGGCGACCCTGGCCACCCTGGTCTCCGAGGGCACGCCGACGCACCCGGTGGAGCTGCCCGCGACCTTCGCGCCGACGGAGGACCTGAGCCACGCAGCCCTCGCCGCGCGGCGCACCATCGTGTTCTCCGAGAACAAGGCGGGGACCGAGTTCTACATCAACGGCAGGCAGTTCGACATGAACCGGGTGGACATCCGGTCGAAGCTGAACACGGTCGAGGAGTGGACGGTCCGCAACGACAGCGACGAGGAACACTCCTTCCACGTCCACACCAACGACTTCCAGCTGATGAGCACCAACGGGCGGCCGCACCACGCCCACGGCTGGCAGGACACCGTGAACATTCCCCCCAGGGGGCAGGTCGTCATCCGGATCCACTTCACCGACTACACCGGCAAGACCGTTCTGCACTGCCACATCCTCAACCACGAGGACGCGGGCATGATGGCGGTCCTGGAGATCGTCAAGTGATCGGGCCGGGAGGTCAGAGCAGGGCGCGGACCTCGCGTTCGAAGCCCGCGACGTGTTCGGCGGCGAGCCGGGCGGCCCGCTCCTCCTCGCCGTCGACGACGGCGCGCAGCAGCGGGCCGTGTTCTCCGACATGGCCCGCCATGCCGGGAAGCCGGTCGACGAACAGGCACCAGATCCGGGTGGCCAGGTTGTCGTAGCGGACCAGGGTGTCCTCAAGGTAGGGGTTTCCGGTGGCGGCGTACAGGGCGCGGTGCACGCGCAGGTCGAGACGCATCAGCTTCTCCGGCGGCAGGGTGGAGATGCGCTCGGGGGCCAGTTCCGCGCCGAGCTCGCCGAGTGCGATCCGGTCCGCCGGCGTGGCACGCAGGGCCGCCCTGGCCGCGGCCACCGGCTCCAGCTGCTGCCGGACCTCGGAGATGTGGGCGAGGTCGGTGATGTTGACGTCGGTGGCGAAGGTGCCGCGGCGCGGGTAGGCGACCACGAGCCGCTCACCCTCCAGCCGTTTCAACGCCTCGCGGACGGGTGTCCTGCCCATGTCGAGTGAGGCGGCGAGGTGATCCTCCTTGATCGGCATCCCGGGGCGGATGTCGAGCATGACGAGCTTGTCGCGGATGGCGCGGTATGCCTGCTCAGCGAGCGAGAGCGGTGACTCGTCGTCCCCGCCCCCTACGTTGACCGTCGCTCGCACCTGACGTAGGTTACCCCACTAACTGATATATCAATAGTTTTCTAGGCGGCCTCGACCCGAACGGAGCCTCGGCGTGACCACGAATCCGCTCCCCGAGCACCCCGCCCTGCTCTGGCGCAACCCGGAGCCGAAGCCGTCGTACGACGCGATCGTCGTGGGCGGCGGCGGGCACGGGCTGGCCACCGCCTACTACCTGGCCAGAAACCACGGCATCGGCAATGTGGCGGTGCTGGAGAAGGGCTGGCTGGCCGGCGGCAACATGGCCCGCAACACCACGATCATCCGCTCCAACTACCTGTGGGACGAGAGCGCCGGGATCTACGAGTTCGCGCTGAAGCAGTGGGAGCGGCTGCCCGAGGAACTGGACTACGACTTCCTGTTCAGCCAGCGGGGCGTGCTCAACCTCGCCCACACCCTCCAGGACGTCCGCGAGGCCCGCCGCCGGGTCGGCGCCAACCGGCTCAACGGCGTCGACGCGGAGTGGCTGGAGGCCGAGGAGGTGGCCGAGGTGTGCCCGATCATCAACATCTCCCCGGACGTCCGCTACCCGGTGCTGGGCGCGACGTTCCAGCCCCGGGCCGGCATCGCCAAGCACGACCACGTGGCCTGGGCCTTCGCCCGCGCCGCGGACGCGCTGGGCGTGGACCTCATCCAGAACTGCGCGGTCACCGGCTTCGTCAAGGACGGCGACCGGGTCGTCGGCGTGCGCACCACGCGGGGCACCGTCAACGCCGGGGTGGTCGGCCTGGTCGCCGCCGGTCACAGCGGCGTCCTGGCGGAGCAGGCCGGCTTCCGGCTGCCGGTCCGGTCGCAACCGCTGCAGGCACTGGTCTCCGAGCTGTACGAGCCGGTCCACCCCACCGTGGTCATGTCGAACCACGTGCACGTCTACGTCTCGCAGGCGCACAAGGGCGAGCTGGTCATGGGCGCCGGAGTGGACTCCTACAACGGCTACGGCCGGCGCGGCTCCTTCCATGTCATCGAGAAGCAGATGGCGGCGGCGATCGAACTGTTCCCGATCTTCGCCCGCGCGCACGTGCTCCGTACCTGGGGCGGCATCGTCGACGTCTCCCCCGACGCCTCGCCCATCATCGGCAGGACGCCCGTGGAGAACCTCTACGTCAACTGCGGCTGGGGGACCGGCGGTTTCAAGGCCACCCCGTCGGCCGGATGGACCATGGCCCACACCATGGCGACCGGGGAGCCGCACCCGCTGAACGCGCCGTTCTCCCTGGAGCGGTTCACCACCGGCGCCCTCATCGACGAGCACGGCGCCGCGGCCGTGGCCCACTGACCCTCGCGATCTCGCCAAGGAGCCACCGCATGCTGTTGCTGAACTGTCCCTGGTGCGGTCCACGGGACGAGACCGAGTACCACTACGGCGGGCAGGCCCACGTCCGCTACCCGCAGGCCCCGGCCGACCTGACCGACCAGGAATGGGCCGAGTACCTCTTCTACCGTGACAACCCCGAGGGCCCCTTCGCCGAACGCTGGGTGCACAGCACCGGCTGCCGCCGCTGGTTCAACGTCGTGCGGGACACCACCAGCTACCAGGTGCTCGCCGTCTACCGGCCCACCGACCCCCGCCCGGAAGGATCGCGATGAGCGCCCAGCCCCACCGGCTCCCGTCCGGCGGCCGGATCGACCGTGACACGGTGCTCCGCCTCACCGTCGACGGCCAGGAGCTGACCGGCCACCCGGGTGACACCGTCGCCTCGGCGATGCTGGCCGCGGGCAGGCTCGACGTCGCCCCCTCGATCTACCGGGGGCGACCGCGCGGCATCGTGGCGGCCGGTGTCGAGGAGCCGAACGCGCTGCTTGAGGTCCTCGGGCGGTGCTCGGAGTCGATGCTCCCGGCCACCACGGTCTCCCTCGTCGACGGGCTGGCCGTGCGGACGCTGTCCGGCCTGGGCCGGCTCGACCCCACCGGTGACGAGGCCGTCTACGACAAGATGTTCGCGCACACCGACGTCCTGGTCATCGGTGCCGGCCCGGCGGGGCTCGCCGCGGCCTCCGCCGCCGCCAGGTCGGGCGCCCGGGTGATCCTCCTCGACGAGCAGTCCGAGCCGGGGGGATCGCTGCTCTCCTGCCGGGAGGAGACGGTGAACGGCTCGCCCGCGCTGGACTGGGTGCGCGAGGTCGTGGCCGAACTCGAATCCGCCCCCGAGGCGAGGGTGCTCAGCCGCACCACCGCCTTCGGCGGCTACGACGACAACTACGTCGTCGCCGTCCAGCACCGCACCGACCATCTCGGGCATCCGGCCCCCGAGGGCGTGTCCCGCCAGCGGGTCTGGCACATCCGGGCGGCGCGGGTCGTGATCGCCACCGGCGCGCACGAGCGCCCGCTGGTCTTCGCGGGCAACGACCGCCCCGGGGTGTTCCTGGCCTCGGCCGTGCGCGGCTACCTCAACCGGTACGCCGTGACGCCCTGCTCCCGCGCCGTGGTGAGCACCACCAACGACAGCGCGTACGACACGGTGACCGACCTGGTCGCGGCCGGCGTCGAGGTGGCGGCCGTGATCGACGCCCGTCCCGCCCTGTCGCCGCGCGCGGCCGAGGTCGCCGGGACCGGAGTGCGCGTCGTGCCGGGCAGCGCGGTCGTCGAGACGGCCGGTACCCCGCGGGTCGACGGCGTCCTGGTCAGCGCCCTGGACGACGACGGACTGCTCAGCGGCGACGTCGAGACCATCGCGTGTGACCTGCTCGCCGTCTCCGGCGGCTGGAGCCCCGTCGTACACCTGCACAGCCAGCGGCAGGGCGGGCTGCGCTGGGACGACGTGCTCGCGGCCTTCGTCCCCGAAGGGACCGTCCACGACCAGCGGGTGGCCGGTTCGGCCCGGGGCACCTTCGACCTCGGTGGCTGCCTCTCGGAAGGCACCGAGGCAGGGGTCGAGGCCGCCGTGGCCGCCGGGTTCCCGATCGAGGCCGAGGCTCCGGTGGGACGGGCGGCCACCGGCGAGTACGGGCCGGTCCGGCAGCTCTGGCTGGTGCCGGGGCGGACCGGCGAGCCGGCCGACTGGCACGAGCACTTCGTCGACCTGCAGCGCGACCAGACCGTCGCCGACGTCTGGCGGGCGACCGGTGCGGGCCTGCGCGGCATCGAGCACGTGAAGCGCTACACCACGATCGGCACCGCGCACGACCAGGGCAGGACCTCCGCCGTCAACGCGATCGGCGTGATCGCCGCCGCTCTCGGCGGCACCCCCGGGGAGATCGGTACGACGTCCTACCGGGCGCCGTACACCCCGGTCTCCTTCGCGGCCCTCGCCGGGCGCGAGCGAGGCGACCTCTTCGACCCCGAACGGACCACCCCGGTCCACCCCTGGCACGTCGCGCACGGCGCCAGGTTCGAGATCGTCGGGCAGTGGCTGCGCCCCCGGTACTTCCCGAGGGACGGCGAGGACATCGACGCGGCGGTCGCCCGTGAGAGCCGGGCCGCCCGGCGGGGCGTCGCCATGATGGACGCCTCCACACTGGGCAAGATCGAGGTCTGCGGCGCCGACGCGGGCGAGTTCCTGGACCGCGTCTACACCAACGCCCACCGGAGACTGCCGGTCGGCTCCGCCAGGTACGGGGTCATGTGCAAGCCCGACGGCATGATCCTGGACGACGGCGTGAACCTGCGCCTCGGCCGGAACCGCTTCCTCCTCACCACCACCACCGGCGGTGCGGCCGGTGTCCTCGACTGGCTTGAGGAGTGGCTGCAGACCGAGTGGCCCGAGCTGGACGTGTACTGCACCTCGGTGACCGAGCAGTGGACGACGATCGCGGTGGTGGGCCCGAAGTCACGGGAGGTGGTCGCGCGGGTGGCCCCGGACCTGGACGTCTCGGCCGAGGCGTTCCCGTTCATGACCTTCCGCGAGACCACGCTGGCCTCCGGCGTACCCGCCAGGATCTGCCGGATCTCCTTCTCCGGCGAGCTCGCCTACGAGATCAACGTGTCGGGCTGGTACGGCCTCGCCGTCTGGGAGGAGGTGTACGCCGCCGGGGCGGACCTCGACATCACGCCCTACGGCACCGAGACGATGCACGTGCTCCGCGCGGAGAAGGGTTACCCCATCGTCGGGCAGGACACCGACGGGACCGTCACGCCGCAGGACGCCGGCATGGACTGGGTGGTCTCGAAACGCAAGGACTTCATCGGTAACCGCTCCTACACCAGGGCGGACACCGCGCGGGCCGACCGCAGGCACCTGATCGGCCTGCTGCCGGTCGACCGGGTGACCCGGCTGCCCGAGGGCACGCAGATCATCGCGCCGGACACGCCGGTCACCCCGGAGCAGGGACCCGTCCCGATGCTCGGGCACGTCACCTCCAGCTACCACAGCGAGGCGCTCGGCCGGCCGTTCGCCCTCGCGCTCGTCGCCGGCGGCCGGGACCGGATCGGGGAGATCCTCATCGCCCACGTGGGCGACTCCCTGGTCGAGGTCCAGGTCGCCGAACCCGTGCTGTACGACCCCGAAGGGAACAGGCGTGATGGCTGAGACGGGTCCCGTCGAACTGCGGCGCAGCCCGCTGGCGCACCTGGAGGACCGGATGCGCGGTGCCCGGGGCGGGTCACTGCGGGAGCTGCCGTTCCTGACCATGGTCTCCGTCCGGGTGGCACCCGGATCCGCGGCCTTCGACCGGATCGGGGCGGCCCTGGGGACCGGCCTGCCGGAGCGGGTCGCGGACACCGCTCGGGCGGGAGCGCACACCGCCCTGTGGCTGGGCCCGGACGAATGGCTCGTGGTCTCGTCGGCCGACCCCGGCCCGCTGGTGGCGGACCTCGTCGAGGCCCTGGCGGGTGATTCCGGCACGGTGGTCGACGTGTCGGCGAACCGGACGACTCTTGAGCTCAGCGGGGCCGCGGCGCGTCAGGTGCTGGAGAAGGGCTGCCCCGCCGACCTGCATCCCCGGTCGTTCGGCCCCGGCGACGCGGTGACGACCACGCTCGGGCCGGTGCCTGTGCTGCTCTGGCAGTCCGGTCCCTCGACGTACCTGATCCTGCCCCGCGCCTCCTTCGCCGACTACGTCGCCCGGTGGCTGCTCGACGCGATGACCGAGTTCGCCTCACGAGCCGGGTGACGTCGACGCGGTCGCCGACGGCCAAGGGGATGCCGTCGGCGATCATCGGGCTCTCCCGGTCAACGCCTCGCTCCGCCGGTCCGGGACCTGTGGACGGTCAGGCGGATCAGCAGCGGTGCCAGGAACGCCATCGCGAAGAGCCGCAGGCTCTGCACGCTGGAGATCAGTGGCAGGTTCGCGTGCGCGGAGGAGGCCGTCGCCAGGACCGCGTTGATCCCGCCGGGCGTCGTGGCGAGATAGGTGTCGCCGAACGGGATGTGGGTGACGGCGGAGAGCGTCCAGGCCATGGCTGCGCACGCGGCGCTGACGGCCAGCGTGCAGGCCAACGCGGCGGGCAGGATCCGGCGCAGACGCCGCACGGCTCGCCGGGAGAACCGCAGGCCGACATCGAGCCCGATCATGGTGAACAGCAGGGTCCGCAGCATTCCGCTGGGGGCGAATCCGCCCGCGAGGCCGGTCGCGGTGAGAACGGCGGACACCAGCATGGGGCCCATCATGGCCGGGCTGGGCAGTCTCAGGCGGGAGCCCAGCAGCACGCCGAGCAGTGCGACGGCCGCGAGCACGCTCAGGCCCCATGCCTGGTCGTGGCCGCTGACCAGGTGCCAGAGGCCGCCGGTACCGCCACGCGCGCCGGTGCCGGTCCCCTCCTGTGGCAGGGGGGAGATCCAGCTCAGCAGGACCGGTGTGCTCGCCACGATGAAGCCCAGCCGCAGATACTGCATGAACGCCACCAGGCGGCCGTCGGCATCGAGATCCTCGGCGGAGGCGACCGCGGCGGCCGATCCTCCAGCGATCATGCCGAGGGTGGCCGTGGCTCGATCCACTCCGCTGAAACGGGCCATGGCGAACGCGGCCGCCTGGCAGAGAAGAAGCGTCACCAGGGTCACCGCGGCCAGGGGCGCGATCGATCCGGCCACGTGGCCCAGTGCCGACAGGTCCAGGTAGGTCCCCATCAGCACGCCGAGCAGTACCTGTGAGGTTCGGTTGAGCACGGCAGGAGCGTGATCACGCATCCGGCCGGTCAGAGCGATCGTCAGCCCGAGGAGCAGTGGTATCAGCATGTGCGAGGAGGGCACGGCAGGTTCGCCCAGTTCACCGGCCACCACAGTGATCGGCAGCACCGCCGCCCACGCGACGAGCCGGGAAGCCCGGCAGGTGATGCCACGGCCGCGGGCCGTGCGTGGTGTGTTCAAGCCCTGCCGCCCTCTGCGGCGGTCATCCGGTGACGGTCAGGTGGACGACGGAGATCAGGGTGGGTTGTCACCGCGCCAGGCTGGCACGTTCCACCTGAACGCGACCTGACTGCGTTTCCGGACCGGCGATCGGCCGTCCTCGCTTCACGAGAGCCGCCGAAAGGCGGTTTCACCTGCGGTTTTCCGCGTCGCATACGCTGAGGTAGCAAACCTGCCGACAGCAGGAAGCGAGGAAACGATCTTTTGACTCCAAGCGTCGCCATCGTCGAGGACGACCTGGCCCTGCGTGCCGGTCTGAGCCGCGGCCTGCGGGAGGAGGGGTTCGAGGTCTCCCTGTCGGTGGCCGGTGGGACCGCTCTGCTGCGCGGCCTCGAGGATCTCCCGCCCGATGTGTTCGTCATCGACATCGGCCTTCCCGACGTCGACGGCCGTGATCTCTGCCTGGCCCTGCGCGCGCGCGGCGTGCACGCGCCGGTCCTGCTGCTCACGGCGCGCGGAGGCATCACCGACCGGTTGTCGGGCTTCCACTCGGGCGCCGACGACTACCTGCCCAAGCCGTTCCACTTCGAGGAGCTGGTGCTGCGGCTGCGGGCCCTGGTACGGCGCGGAGGCAAGGCCGCGGACCCGCCCTCTGGCCTGTATCTGGACCTCGCAGCACACGAGGCGCGCAATGAGGGCAGGGGTGTCGGCCTCACTCCGACGGAGTTCCGGCTGCTGGCGGCCTTGCTGGCGCGCCGCGGGGAGGTCGTCCGCCGTCATTCACTGATCGCCGCGGCCTGGCCGCCGGGGGCGATCGTCCATGACAACACCTTGGACGCCTATGTCGTACGGCTTCGCCGCAAGCTCGACGGCATCGACCAGTCGTCGGCGATCACGACGGTCCGCGGCGTCGGATACTCGGTCGGGTGATCCGGCGCAGGCTCGTCGTCACCGCGACCGCAGCACTCGCCGCCGCCCTCGTGGTTTTGACCATGGGCTTCTACCTGGTGCTCTCCCGGCAACTGGAAAAGGGCGCCGACGGTGTCCTCCGGGCGCGGGCCGGAGCGGCGGCGGCCACGGTGACGACCTTCCAGGGTCGGCTGAAGGTCAACGAGACACCATTCGACGAGGTTCTCGACAGTGGGGTGTGGGTGTTCGACGCCGGCGGTGTTCCGGTCAGCACACCGCCCGTACCCGGCCCCCTGGACTCCTCCGCTCAAAAGCTCAGCGCGGCCTCCCGCCCCACCTTCCGCGATGTCGGCGACGACGTGCGGATGCTGGCGGTACCGCTGCACGACCCTCCGACGCCGGACGCGGTCGTGGTGGTCGCCCTTTCCATGATCCCGTACCGGGATGCCGAGCGGACCGCGCTGATCGGCGCGCTGGTCTTCGACATGCTGGTTCTCGGGCTCAGCACCCTGCTCGTCCGGCGTTCGGTGACGCAGGCCCTGCGGCCTGTCGCGCAGATGACCGCCCAGGCGGCCAAGTGGTCCGAACGGGACCTCGATCGCAGATTCGGCCTCGGCTCGCCCCGTGACGAGCTGACGGGCCTTGCCTCGACCTTGGACGGCCTGCTCGGCCGGCTCTCCGCGGCGCTCCGTCACGAACAGCGCGTCACCGCCGAGATCGCTCACGAGCTGCGTACCCCGCTCACCCGGCTACGGCTGGAAACGGAGGTGGCTCTCCGCCGGGATCGCTCGGCCGCCGAACTCCAGGCCGTGCTGCGGCGTGTTCTCGACGGGACCGACCGGATGACCACGGCCCTCGACACCCTGATCGGCCTGGCGCAGCGGAGCATAGATCCCTCCGCGGGCACGGCCGCGGCCGTTGACGTGGCGGCGGACGTGCTGCGGGCCTGCCGTGCGCGGGGACGTGAGATCCAGCTCGATCTGGAGTGCGCCGCCGGACTGGTCGTCGGCTGTGATCGGGAGGTGGTCCTGCGCATGCTCCAGCCGTTACTGGACAACGCGCTGCGGTACGGCCGTTCGGCGGTGCTGCTCCGCGTCTCGCGATCCGGGAACGACGCGGTGTTCGCCATCAGCGACGACGGCCCCGGATTCGGCGTCGGCGAGCTTGAGGCCGTCCTCGGTCCAGGAACACAAGGACGGGCGGCCGCGTCCGGCGAGGGCGCCGGGCTGGGCCTCGCGCTGGCCCGCAGGCTTGCGGAGGCGGCCGGCGGCACTCTGACCCCCAAGGTGTCCCGGGGCGGTCTGGTCGAACTGCGCCTTCCGGTGGCCTGAGCTCACGCCGCCGTGCGGTTCGTGGCTCCGGGCCGGGCGCCGCAGGATCCGTCAGGTGCTCCTCGAAGGCGACAGCAGCAGGCTGAAGATCGGCGGCGAACCACGGCTCAGGACCAGCCGTCCCGCCTCGGCCTCGGCCAGGGAGCGGGCGAGCGCCAGGCCGAGGCCGTGCCCGTCACCTGTGGAGGCGCGGCGCACGAACGGGTCGCTTTCCTCCGGGACGCCGGGCCCCTGGTCGGAGACCTCGATGGCGAGCGCGTCTCCGATTTCGACGACGCCGACGCCGACCTTCCCCGCCCCGTGGACGAGCGCGTTGTCGACGAGCACCCGCAGGATCTGCCGTACGGCGGGGAGCGAGGCGACCACCGGGGGCAACTCGCTCGGCAGGTCGATGGTCAGCCGGCGGCCTTGTGCGGCGAGCCTGCCGTGCCAGTCGGAACGGACCTCCTCCAGCAGGGCGGCCACGTCGAGGGGTTCGGAGGCGGTGCGCGTGTCGCGGGCCAGCCGTACCAGGTCGTCGATGATGGTGTGGAGGCGCCGGCCGCGCTGGACGGCGACGGCGATGGCCCGGGTCAGGTCGGCGCCGGGCCGGGTGAGGGCCGATTCCAGGCCGAGGAGCAGGCCGGTGAGCTGGGTGCGCAACTGGTGGGAGACGTCGGCGCTGAAGGAGCGCTCGCGGTCGAGGACTTCGCCGAGGCGGTGCGCGGTGGCCGCCAGCGCCTGCCCGGCGGCGTCGGCCTCGATGATGGCCGAGCGGAGCGGCCTGATGGAGAAGTCACCCTCACCCAGTGCCTGGGCGGCCCTGGTCAGCTGCTCCAGCGGAGCCGCCAGGCGAGCCGACTGGCGCAGTGCGAAGGCGGCGGCGAGCGCGACGGCGAGGGCGGCGAGAGCGGCCATCAGCAGCCATGCGAGATGGATCCGGTCCTCGACCCCGTCGTACGGCGTGGCGACCCGCACGACCCCGAGCTGGGTCTCGTCGGTGGGGATCGGCGCGGAGGCGACGAGGAATCCGGCCTCGACGCCCTCGTGGGGGTGCCCCTCGACGGCGGCGGCCACCAGGCCGGAGACGGCGGGACCGCCGCCGTGCAGCAGATGGCCGGAGGTGGAGTAGACACCGACCGTGAGACCGGCGGGCACGCCGGTCGGCAGGGTGATCGCCCGGGCGCCGTTCTCGACGTCGTCGTCGGGGATGGCGGCGGCGATCCAGGTGGCGTCACGGCTGAGCGCGTTCATGGTCTCGCTGCGGTAGAGATGGCTGACCGCGATGGCGAGTGGCACCGCGAACAGGGTGACCGTGAACGCCGCCACGACGGTGATCGCGACGAGCACGCGTCGGCGCAACGAAGCCGGTCGCGGCGGGGTCGAGGGCATCGGGCCAGGCTCCCAAGCCGAAGGTAAACGTCGCGCTAACCTTACCTTTCGTATCGTCTTTGTCACTATGAGTAACGAAAATCTCGTGCGGCTGCTGCTGCTCAACCAGTTCACGATCAAGCTCGGTTTCAACATGCTGATGCCGTACCTGGCTTTCCACCTGACCCACCAGCTCGATTTGGCAGCCTGGGTGGTCGGCCTGGTGATGGGGGTGCGCAACGCGAGCCAGCGCGGAATGGCGCTGGCCGGCGGCTACCTGGCGGATCGGCTGGGGGGCCGTGTCACGGTGGTGGCCGGATGCGCTCTTCGTGCGGCCGGCTTCGCGCTGCTCGGCTTCGCCGACGGCGTCTGCGCGCTGGTGGTGGCGTCGGTGGCGACCGGGTTCGCCGGGGCCCTGTTCGATCCGGGGGTGCGCTCGTTGCTGGCCGTCGCCGCCGCGGACCGGCGGGTGCGGGTGTTCGGCTGGTTCAACATGGCAGGGCAGGCGGGGCTGCTGCTCGGCCCGCTGGCCGGGCTGGCCATGTCGGGGCTGGACTTCCGCGTCGTGGCGCTGGTCGCGGCCGGGGTGTTCGTGCTGCTGACCATCCTGCAGGGGGTCGGGCTTCCGGCCGTCTCACCCGAGCTTCGCCGGGAACGCCGGGGATGGCGGATCGTGCTGGGCAACCGGTCCTTCTGGTACTTCTCGCTGGCGATGTCGGGGGCGTACCTGCTGTCCTTCCAGGTCTATCTGACGCTGCCCCTGGCCATGGGCCGGGCGCTGGGCGCGCAGCGCGATCTGGGCGTCGGGGAGATGTTCGCGCTGTCGGCGCTCCTCGTCATCACCCTGCAGGGGCGTGTCACCGCGTGGGCGGCCCGCACGATGACCGCGCCTCGCGCCATGAGCGCCGGGCTCGCCGTGATGGGGCTGGCCTTCGTCCCACTCGTGGCCTGGTCCGGTCCCGTCCCGCTCGTGGCGGTGGCCGACGAGGGCCTCGCCGGGCAGTCGGCCATGGCCCCGATGCTGGTCGCGGCCGCGCTCCTCGCGCTCGGCACCATGCTGATCTGCCCGTTCGAGATGGAGGTGATCGTCGCGATGTCCGGCGGACGGCTGGTCGCCACCCACTACGGGCTGTACGCCACCCTGTCGGGCATCGGGGTCACGGCCGGCAGCGTGCTGACCGGCACGCTGTGGGACGCCGCCGGGCGGTGGGGCCTGGCCTGGCTGCCCTGGGCCATCCTGGTCGTGATCGGGTGGGGCTGCGCGCTGGCGATGACGCTGCTCGCTTCCGGGCCGGTGGCGGGGGCCGCTATGGTCGTCCGATGAGCTCTCGCCGATCCCCGGGGGTCCTGGAAGCGGAGATTCTCACCGTGCTTCATGAGGCGTCCGGCGCCCTGTCACCGGGGGAGGTACGTGACCTGCTCAGCGGCAAAGGGGGTGGCGAGCTCTCCTACAGTGCCGTGGTGACCACCCTGACCAGGCTGCACGACAAGGGCGTCGTGACGCGTGAGCGGTCCGGGCGGGCCTACCGCTATGCCGCGCCCGCCGACCCCTCGGGGCTGGTCGCCTGGCGGATGAGACGATTGCTCGACGCCGAGGCCGACCACGCACCCGCCCTGACGCATTTCATCTCCGGGCTCTCGGCCGGCGACGAGGAACTGGTCCGGCGACTGCTGCTGGGGCAAGACGAGAGCGAAACCTGATGATCGACCATTTCCTGCTGTCAACGCTCGTGGCTCCCGTGGCGCTGGTCGTCTCAATGGCGGTGCTGGTCGACCGGCAACATCCGGCACCGGCGGCGGTGGCCTTCGTATCCTCAGCCGTCGTGGTCACGGCCGCGAGTGCGGTGAGCGTGGTGGCTGTCTCGATCCACGCCCTCCTGGTCCTCATCCGAGGTGATCTGCTGGAGTGGCCGTACTGGATCGCCCTGGCCTTCCTGGTGATCGTCGTCGCGAGCTTCGCCGGCGGCGCCCGGCGGGAGCGGCGGTCGCTGTGCGCCGCTCGTGAGCAGGCCGCCGCCCTTCCCGGCGGCGACGTCGTGGTGGTGGCCGAGAAACGACCGGCTGCCTTCACCCTCCCCGGACGGCCGGGCCGGATCGTGGTGACCCAGGGCATGCTGGACGCTCTCGGCGAGGAGAGTCACGCGGCGGTCATGGCGCACGAGCACGCCCATCTGAGCGGCCATCATCACCGATGGCTGCTGGCCAGCCGGTTGGCCGTGGCGGCGCACCCCTTTCTGTGGCAGGTTCGTCACCTGGCGGGATACATGATCGAGCGCTGGGCCGACGAGCGGGCCGCCGAGCAGACCGGTGACCGCAGGGCGACGGCCCGGGCGATCGGTGAGGCGGCCCTGCTGTCCCCCGACGGCGAGATACCGTCCGGGGCGGTGCCGTTCCTGGGCCTTCGAGGTCCCGGGCCCGTCCCGCGCCGGATCGCCGCCCTGCTCAAACCGCTGCCCAGCCCGCGCGGCGCGTTCCTGCTCGCGGTTCCCGTCCTGGTGGCAGCGGGATCGGTGGTGTGGACCGGAGAGGCCATCGTCGACCTGACGCAGTCCGGCGGCCCCTGCGAGCAGTGAACCTCAGCGGCGTCGACACCCGCCGCTGACTCCGCCCAGGCCGGTACGGCGATGACACCCGTGGCGTCCACCGCACCCCCGCCGGCAAGTGGGCGCCGCTGACTCCGCCCAGGCCGGTACGGCGATGACACACTCGTCCTCCCGCCGACGCCGGAAGTGCTCGGTCCGTTGCGCGCAGGCGGTCCGGTGATCGTCCCGGCAGGCCCGCAGCCGGGTGCGCTCCTCGCCTCGCCCCGTACGACGTGCGTAGCCGGGGACCTCTCCTGGGGCCGCGTGTCGCGGTTCCGTCGCGTCGTCACGTCGCCGACCTGGCCCCTTACCGTGGCCGGCCCTGGCCCTGCGGCGAACACTTAGGTTAGGCTCTGCTAACTTCTACAGCGATGTAGCTGTAATCGGGAATTCTTCTCCATGACCGAAGGAGCACCACGGTGCCGACGTTCCTCCCCAAAACCGTGCTCGCGCTGGCCACCACCGGTGTTCTCGTCCTCGGGCTGGCCGCCTGTGGCGGCGAGTCCGCGGACACCACCGGAGCCGCTGCCGGCCCGACGGCCGACAAGAAGATCACCGTCTACAGCGGGCGCAGCGAGTCGCTGGTCAAGCCCTTGCTGGACAAGTTCACCGCGCAGAGCGGCATCGCCGTCGAGGCCCGCTACGCCAACACCGCGGCCATGGCCGCCCAGCTCCTCGAAGAGGGGGAGAAGTCACCGGCGGACGCCTTCTTCGCCCAGGACGCCGGCGCGCTCGGCGCCGTGGCCAAGAAGGGCATGTTCGCGCCGCTCCCGGCCACCGTGCTCGACAAGGTGCCGGCGACCTACCGCGCCAAGAGCGGGGAATGGGTCGGCGTCACCGCCCGCTCGCGGGTGCTGGTCTACAACCCCGACCTGGTCCCCGCCGCCCAGCTGCCCGCCTCGGTGTTCGACCTCACCGATCCGGCCTGGAAGGGCAAGGTCGGGGTGGCCCCGACCAACGCGTCCTTCCAGGCGTTCGTCACCGCTGTGACGGTGCAGCACGGAGAGGCCAAGGCCAAGGAGTTCCTGGCCGGGCTCAAGGCCAACGACCCGCAGATCCGTGAGGGCAACGGCCCCATCCTGGAGGAGGTCGACTCCGGCAAGCTCGCCGTCGGCCTGATCAACCACTACTACCTGGGCGAGCTGGCCAAGGAGAGGGGTAAGACGCCTGACACGCTCACCGCCAAGCTGCACTTCTTCCCCGACGGCGACAGCGGCGCCCTGGTCAACGTGGCGGGCGTCGGCGTGCTGAAGAAGGCCGCCCAGAATCCTGACGTGCAGGCGTTCGTCACCTACTTGCTCGGCGCCGAGGCACAGAAGTACTTCGCCGAGGAGACCTACGAGTACCCGGTCCTGGCCGACGCCGCACCGCCCGCGGGAGTGCCCGCTCTGGACGAGCTGAAGGTTCCCTCGGTCGACCTGAACGACCTCGACCAGCTCGAGGCGACGATCGCGCTCATCAAGGAATCGGGACTGGTCCCCTGAGAGCGTCACCGCTCTGTGCACCGCGGCCAGGTCGCGGGGGGGGCGGCCGGGGCGGGGGGGGGGGGGGGCGGGC